>CAZICJ010000133.1:0-2515 GCA_964537635.1 uncultured Pirellulales bacterium | reverse complement strand
AAGTTTTTTGGTAACTACAATGAGCTTTTTACTAACTGCAATTTATTTTTTAATAACCGTAATGCGTTTTTTGCCAACTGCAATGCGTTTTTTAATAGCCGCAATAAGTTTTTTGCCAACTGCAATGCGTTTTTTGTTGTTTATTTATGAATTGCCGACGATTGCAGGAAAAATATAATCTTTTGTAAAAAGATTATACCGGCTTTGCATCATTTTTGCGGCGACTAAAAAACAGATTAAAGACAAATGACATCCGATATGCGCTACCGGATGTCATCGAAAGGAACAAACGCGGCATCATTTGTACAATTTATATTGTTTTATGTCGGCATCTGTTGCCGGATGCACGCTGACAGCAGCGCCACCACCCTTTGCCAGATTGATGCGGAGTACTGTTTTGTTATTTACCAGTACTTTTTGTATATCATATTCCATTGGATTTTTTTCCCAATCGGTATTTTTAGCATCGGCGTAGATCGTAGCGAGATACATCTTTTTCGGCGTAAGAAAATCTAAAGGCAAAGTTGCGATACGAGCGTTCTCATCGGTAATAGCGCCGAGATACCAGGCGTCTTCGCCTTTTGCTAATCTGGCAATACTGATGTAATCGCCGGGTTCCGCTTCCAGAATCTTCGTATCATCCCAATTTACCGCTACATCTTTAATAAACTGAAAAGCATCGAGGTGCTTTTCATAATTTTCCGGCAGATCAGCTGCCATTTGCAGCGGACTGTACAAAGTGACATAAAGTGCAAGTTGTTTGGTCAGCGTGGTATGTACCTGTTCTTTTCTTTCCGGCTGATAATAGCTGCGCTTGATTTGAAAAATGCCGGGTGTATAATCCATTGGACCACCCATGAGACGAGTAAAGGGTAAAATAGTCTCATGTTCTGGCGGATTGCCGTTGCTCCAGGCATTAAATTCGTTGCCACGAGCGGCTTCACAAGCAAGCCAGTTGGGGTAAGTACGATGTAAACCTGTCGGGCGCACCGGTTCGTGGGCATCTACCATGATTTTATACGCTGCAGCTTTGGCAGCAACACGCACGTAATGATTGACCATCCATTGTCCGTCATGAAATTCGCCACGTGGAATAATCCGCCCTACATATCCTGTTTTGACTGCGTCGTAGCTATATTTTTTCATAAACTGAAAAGCTGTATCCAATCTGCGTTCGTAGTTGGTCGCCGAAGCAGAAGTTTCATGGTGCATAATAAGTTCTACTCCTTTGGATGCTGCATATTTACTGAGTTCTTCCACATTAAAATCTGGGTAAGGCGTAACAAAATCAAAGACTTCTTCCTTCCAGTTGCCGTACCAATCTTCCCAACCAACGTTCCAACCTTCAATGAGGACACCTGCAAAGCCATGTTTTGCGGCAAAATCAATGTACCGTTTGGTGTTTTCGGTAGTAGCGCCGTGCCTGCCACTGGGTTTGAGCTTTGCCCAATCGGTATCTGCGAGTTTATAATTGCCACCAGAAGCATAACTCCAGGTAGATTCGTCTAAATGCATTTCCCACCAGATGCCAATGTATTTCATAGGTTTGATCCAACTTGCATCTCCAATTTTGGAGGGTTCATTGAGGTTTAAGATTAATTTGGAAGCCAAAATATCGGTAGCTTTATCGCTGACAATGATGGTACGCCAGGGCGTAACAGCGGGTGTTTGCAACAGCGCTTTATCACCTACGGCACTGGGTACAAGATGCGACGTCAGTTTGAAATTTTGCTGATTAATCATCAAATGCATAGCAGGGTAATCCACTAATGCGGCTTCGTGCAAATTGATGTACAGCCCATCATCCGATTTTAGCATCAACGGAGTCTGAACAGCGTTGTCCGCAATGATGGTACGCGTACCAATTTCGTTGGCACTCTGTCCACGATAAGCATTTACTTTGCTAAGTTTGGTTGTAGAGTAATCATATTCGTTGGTATCGTAGTCTCCTGGTATCCAAAAAGCGGTGTGATCACCGGTTAATTGGAACTCAGTTTTTTCGTCCATTACGGTAAAGTAGCTTAAAGCGTCCTGTCGGGGGAATTCATATCGAAAGCCGAGTCCATCGTTAAATAAGCGAAAACGAAGGATGATCTGACGATTGTCAATGGCGGGCTGTTGTAGAACCACCGCTAATTCCCGATAATGGTTGCGGATTCGTTTTACTTCTCCCCAGACTGGTTCCCAGTTTTCATCTACCGTTATGGAATCTACTTTGACAACATCAAAGCCATTGGTCAATGCCGGGGCATTTTTTAGTTCCAAGCCTAATTTACTGGGCTGAACAACGTCTTTATTTCCGAATGTAAGCTTGTAAGTAGGTTCGCCATTGGCAGTAAGAGCGAACGTGAGCGACAATCTGCCGCCCGGCGATTGAATAGTTTGCGCAAATATGTTGACACTTAGCAGCGTCATCCATGCGCATAGCAGTACTTTTTTCATCGTTCATGTTATTTTTACACCAAGACAATTTTAAACCTTTTCTCACTTTGTATTACTGATAAAAGTCAATGGC
>CAZICJ010000132.1:0-2593 GCA_964537635.1 uncultured Pirellulales bacterium | reverse complement strand
CGAACTGCCCCAGATGTCGTCAGCATCGGGGGCGGCGGTTCGGTGGGACTCTCTCGGCGTGAGTTCGTCCATGTCTATACTACCACAGTCAGAAAAGTTTCGTCAATCCCCTATCTCTCCCGCGCAAGCCTACGCGGTCGAGTGCAGCTCTGCAGGCGGAGCGTCAGAGCGCACCGACGCGGGCGGCGCGGTGGGCTTGTCACTATCACATATTTCCCCGCAGGGTACGGAGTCTGTCAGTGGTGAAGTTGTTGTAACCCCCCCACAGTTGCGCTATGCGGTTAATGCATCACTGGTCAAGGTGTCCCGTGGTGGCGTGGCGCAGGGCGGCGGAAAACGCGGTGCAATCAGTGGGCGGTCGTCACAGTCTCGGCGGCGTCTGCTGGACACCCTGCACAGTGTCAACCGTGAAGCGTTCGACGGTGCCCTGTTTGTAACCCTCACTTATCCCGATGAGATTGAACCAACCCCGGCAAAGGTCAAGCGCGATTTAGATTGCTTTGCCGAACGTCTGCGGCGTCTCTATCCTAACGTCTCGGCGGTGTGGTCACAAGAACCGAAGCCCCGCAAGAGTGGTGAGCACGTCGGCAAGGTCTACTATCACTATCACTTAATCGTTTTCGGCGTGGGCTTTCTCGAAAGATGCTGGCTAAGTCGTGTCTGGTTTGAAATCGTGGGAAGTTCTAACGAGAGTCACTTAGCGGCGGGAACACAGGTTCAGTTATTGAAATCTTCAAAGCAGGGCATTGCCTACGTTGCAAAGTATCTGAGTAAAAATGAGTTGTCAGAGATTGCTTTAACTCAATTGCTGGCGGTGCTCTCGGCGTTTCCTCTCCCGGTGGTTCTGAAGTGGTGGCAAGCATACATCGAGGCTGAAACAGGCAGGACGTGGGGCGCGTTCGGTCGTGAAAATCTCCCAGTGTCTTTCGCTTACGCAGTCATCACGATTAAAGAGTTCTTCAATCTGCGGCGACAGTTGCGACATTTCGTCAAGGCTGAATCCAAACGGCGCGGAAGGAAAGTGAGATACAGAGGTGATGAGAGTAGCGGGGTGACGGCCTACGTCAATGACCAAACGGCGGTCAAGTTGCTGATGTCGTTGTGAAGTAAAAACGGGCTGGCGCGTGAACACCAACCCGGCGCAGAGGATGGTCATCAACTGCGCGAAGTCGATTGTAGCATGTATCGAAAAAGGTTGCGTTTGTGGTGAGGCTGGATGGTATCAGCAAAAAAAGGATGGTCTAGCATGTTCAAAAAAGTTGCATCGCTCATGGTTCTGTTGGTGGCTGGCGGATTGATGATTTACTCCGCAAGTCGCACGCTGGCATTGTTGCAAATGACTTTGCCGCCCGGTCAAAAGGATGTCGCGTTCCTCGCTCTGCTGGCGTTCGACGGTGGTCTGATTGCGTGGCTGCTGACGTTCATGTTCGGCGCTGAAGGTGCATGGCAAAGGGCAATCTCCGGTGTCATGGTTGCTGTCTGTCTCGTGGGCGTCGTCATCGGCTTCGGTGCGGATAGTCTCATCGGTGCATCGGCAAACGGGATGATCGACATGGATAAAGGGCTTTCGCTTACGGCAATTTTGTTGACAACGGGCATCATCGCGGCCAACATTGCGGCGACAGTCTTTTATCACATGCTGTCACCTGAGAACCGGCGCAGGATGGCAAGCGAAGCGGCAAGAGACAGAATCGAGCAAGCGTCATTGAAGGCAATCGAGCAAGAGGCAAACTCACTCGCGGGTCAAATCGCCCCGGTCGTTGCGTCTGCGTGGGTGCGCGATATGGAAGCACAGTATGCACATGGGTTAACGGCGTCTCGGTCGCGTGCAGCTCTGCCAGGCGCAAGCCTAAGCGAAGCGCCGCAGCAGAGCGGCTTAGCGTCGGGCGCGTCGATGGTCGTCATGGCGAGTGAAGGCGCTGAATTGCCTGTAAAAAAAGTGGTGAAGCGGGGCAAGCGTGGATAGAGAATCGGGGTTATTACTCGTTGTTTCGATGGCGCGATGAAACGGGGCGCAAGCGAAGTAAGTACCTGCCCACTAGTGGGCAAGATGATTAGATTTCTCCGCTTGATTTCTTCTTAGCGGAGCGTCTGCAAGTGCTAGAGGTGTCCAGTTGTCGCACACGCAGGGCGAACAATTCCGGCAATCGGAAACCTCTAAAATTGCTTCAAGAGATGCTTATATGCTGGACACCTCGACGCACTTGCGGCACAATGACAAAAGAAGAAATCAAGGGACTTGACATGCAAGGAATCTAGTTGTAAAATAATGCAATGAGGTGCAGCGATGAGCGACAAAGATACAGCACTCGGTTACATGGCGGGAATTATTGTGAGTCTAATCGGGCTGGCGGCCAGTCAGTCACGAAACGATACGATTGCTTCTTTCCGCGTGCCAAAAGAGATGAAGCACACTTTGAAGCGTGTTGCCAAGTCTCACGGCTGGTCACTTGCTGAGGCGTCTTACTATGCGTTGTCGATCGGGACAGAGGTCTTGGCAAAAGGTGAAGAGTCGCAGGGCAAACTACCCTTATAAAACGAACTGCCCCAGATGTCGTCAGCATCGGGGGCGGCGGTTCGGTGGGACTCTCTC
>CAZICJ010000131.1:0-2631 GCA_964537635.1 uncultured Pirellulales bacterium | reverse complement strand
TCATATATCGGCTCTTACTCACCTAATAATTGAGGTTTTGGGATAGGTTCTAATCATTTTCCACGTCCTCATAGGCCAAAAATGAAATCCGATTCGAAATGGGTTGAAAAGCTGTCTTTTGTCTTTCTCTTTCAAACTTGTCTTTCCTTTTCTGGCTTGAGATGCAATAGAAGGCCGTGATGAAATCCTGTAATTCCATAAACTTGATAAACGCACCGCGAAAGTCTGTTGACTCCTCCACCTCAAATATTTTCTCCGGAAATCCTCTTTTATTAAACCAGATAACATCGGCAAAACTGACACTGTGTTTTATAATCTTCTCATAGGTAAACAACGGAACCGCTTTCAATGTAGCCAGATTGCCGAGAAGCTTGTTCTGAAAAACCCATTTTTTATCGTTGGTGTATGTATCATAGCTGCGCACATTCCCGATTTCGATAAGCATACCTTGTGCGGTTGCGTGGCGTTTTTCTTTCTGGGCAGCCTTTGTGGCAGGCTCCGTTTCTCTTGGAAGTTTGTCAAGATAATCTGTCAGAGCATATACGCCCAAGCCAATTCGTGTAAACCTTTTGTCTCTTTGAACACGCTCTTGTATTGTATAATCAGGTGTTTTTCCTTTTACATTGGCCTTTTTCTTGTATTTCCAAATTTCAGAGTATAACAGTCTCAGCGGAGCAAAATACCCATTATTCAACATCACTTTTTCGATTGCATCCGAATACGTCACATCATTATTTGCCTGAATCACTCGTTAACTCCTTTTCCAATTCTTGAATACTCGGCAGGCTGGGTTTAAGTTCTTTCGGCAGCGAGCGGACCAATCGTGTTTGCCATTCCGCAACACCGATAGGCGTGTTTAGATTCCGCAAGGCGTATTCCACCACGATTCGATTCTTGGACTTGCACAGCAGCAGTCCGATTGCGGGCTTATCATCCGGATGTTTGAGTAAATCATCCACCGCCGACAGATATAAATTCATCTGTCCGACAAACGAAGCATCAAATTCCACCGCCTTGAGTTCAACGACAACATAACAGCGAAGTTTCAGGTGATAGAACAGCAAATCCAGATACATATCCTGACCGCCGGCTTCAAGATGCACCTGTCGTCCTACAAAAGCAAAGCCCGCTCCCAGTTCCAACAGAAATCGCTGCACGTGGGCAACCAGAGTTTCTTCTATTTCCCGTTCCCGCCGCGGGTCGGCAGTCCCCAGAAAATCAAATAGATACGGGTCTTTGAATACCTGCTCGGCCATATCCGATTGTTCCGGCGGCGGCGTCAGCGAGAAATTGTTAATCGCCTTGCCTTGTCGCTGATGCAAACAGGATTCAACCTGCAAAATTAAAATGGACTGAGACCAGCCATTTTCAATTATTTTGTGAGCGTACCATAGCCGCTCTTTTGCTGATTTCAGCCTGTCCAGCAAAACAATATTGCTCCGCCAGGGAATTTGTGCAACGACCCGTTGCACAATTGCCTTGTCCGGCCAGGCGGCGGCAAAGGCCCGCATATACTTGAGATTTCGCGGCGACAATCCCTGCATATCCGAAAAGGCTTTGCGTAAATCCATCGACAACCGGTCAATGACCTTTGCCCCCCAGCCCTCCTGCTTTTGGCGTTCCAAAATGGTGTTTCCGATATCCCAATACAGCATTACCATCGCAGAGTTGGCAGAAAGTACCGTCCGCAAACGCCCTTCGGCAATGCGGCGTTTCAACTCCGCCAAAACGGCGACATATCCTTGTGGAAGTGCCGTTTTTGCAGGCGCTGCGGGGAAAACAGCATCCGGACGAGTTCGTCTCAGAGCCAGCCGTTTTTTTGGTTTCTCCACAACACGATTTGTTTCGTATGTTTTTGGGGATTTATGTGCCATACCGTATGAAGTTCCGAAGGATAAAATTCCCGTGATAAAAACCGTTATGCTTTCCGGTTTTATCTCGTGCGGGGATAATCCAGAGGCTGTCCGTCCAGACCTCAATGTCTTTCCATTTGTCCAAATCTAAATCATTAAATACCGGCATAATTACCCTGCAATCAAACCATGTTCGCTCTGGAATGTCTATTTTAACACAACCGCCCGCACTGTCAAACCTTCTCCTGATGTAAAACGCACAAGCAGGCTCCTGCCTTAAGGGCTAATTTGTGAAACGACCCGTTTCACAATTATCAGACTATTAGAGATTCAGTCTATTAAGAATAGCCCCTTTCACCCCCAAAATCCCATTCCTTGCTTCGCATTTCTGAAATTATCCGCTTTTGAATTTGTTTCGGATTTCCTCCTACCCCCTGCCTGCTGTCGGCTGTTAGCCCAATTTCCCCCTGTACTTTTCTCCCCGATTTTGGTATAATATTCACCGACGTGGAACCCATTCCACCCGCCGGTAAACTCCCCATCGCCGGCAGTTGTTCTTTCACAACTAAATGCCATCTCAAATCTGTGGAATCAGTGAAATCTGTGGTTTCTCCTGTCTACAAACTACGAACCAAGAACTAAAAACTTTTTTCAAAACGAACCCATTTTCCGCTCCGTGTCATTCCCGCAAAGGCGGGAATCCAGTCCTCTCTATCAACTATGAACGGCTCATCCGATTAATGCGTTGGTGGAACGGTGCAGATGCAGGATTCTCAGG
>CAZICJ010000130.1:0-2669 GCA_964537635.1 uncultured Pirellulales bacterium | reverse complement strand
TAAGTTGTGAGATATTAGCCTACACGACCAGCTAATTGGCCTCAATTTAAAAAAATTTTTTTGTTTGAATTTTTCCATAAATTGCTCAATGTCATAGCGAATTACCTCAAGAAAGCGCAATTTTCAACGACTTTATCTATTTTTCAGATTTTGTTCAATTTTCTGCATAATATTTCCGGTAAACTCCTGATAAAACAAAATTCCTGGAAATATTAGAACACAACACCCAACCATAAATTGTATATCGTTCGATAGCTCTCAACGAACTATATTCAATTATTTGCGCGCAAAAGTTTTATGAAGAACCATTTTTGCACATTGCGCCGAAGAAGGTACAATTTTTTAGTATTTTACACCGCTTTATTTGGAATTTCGACGGTTTTCGCGCTAGGAAAGCTAAGCAGACCGTGATTATTCTGTTATCATTACATCAGTAGACGCAGCTCGCAACGCACTATCGAAGGGTGTGCCACTTGGCGCATAAACATTGAACTTCAAAAGTTTTCTTGAGCACGACTCCTTGCGGCCCGCATTTTTCGTATTCTGCTCATGCTAAAATGGGTCTCTGCTAATATTTTCTGCAGATATACGGCCAGGCCTGTACTCCAAAGGGTCATGGTCGTAGTCGTTTTGTATGATGCCCATACGAGAAAATAAACATTCAAGTCGCGTGCATTGCATTAAGTGTATGACGTGTAAGGCTACGATACTACACGTTTAAGTGCTTTGTCTAATTCGGTGTGAATCCTCTGATCAACTAGCTAAAGCGTTTGGTGCACTGAATGTAAAGGTCGTTTCGGCTATAAAATTTTTTCAAAGGGCTCTTGAATCGGTGATAAGACTGATATCAAGGCTTAATTATTAGCGCTTCAGAGAGCAGTCTTCCTGAGCTAATCGGCGTTCCACATAATTGAACTTGGTGCGTCATAGAGAGTAATCGCTTGCGCCGATAAATTTGCACTGAATGTTCAAGAGCATTAAGGCGAGCGCTAGCTTTAATGTTTCTGCGCGAGCATGCAGAGAAAAGAGAGAGAGCGAGACCGACACAGACAGAGCTGAAAAATTCCAAGTCTTTTTCAGCTGTCGGTGAAAAGGGGATCCAATAATGAAATTTGTGGTGCTTCTCTTTTGATCGGCTCTGTTTCCACTAGTTGTCTTATTTGATGTTCTGTTTTTGAAAATCTGTTTCGCATTTTGCTGTTTTAGTGGCGATCCGCCTCCAATAATTGGGACCGCTGATTATCAAAGCCGTTGAAGCGCCTAACTTCTCAAATGCAGAGTCTTGATTTTTGCCAAAAGCTTAAGCTTTTAAATTTTCAAGCTGAGTAGTTAGCAAAATTTTTGTCACACCATGCCGTTTCTCATTGTGCAAACATCACTGTCACTAGTGTGACAATTTGTGTCAGATTCAAACGTCACATCGAAAGTAGTAGCGTGCAATTTAAAAGTACCAAAATTGAGTTAATCACTGAATTTAACTAATTGAATGATATTTCCATTGAAAAGTTTGCTGATAAAATATTTTTTTATGTCATTTGACCGACATGCTGTATGATTATCATGGATCAAGCTAAAGTTTGAAAACTGCACTTGGCGAAACGAATTCTCTATTTCAACTCTAGAATCAAAATTATTTGTTTGGGTTTTTTTCCTCCGCATTAATTTTTTGTCCGTGCCATCGTGGCTGGCAATCAAGAGCTAAAAACTACTTAAAATTTCCGATTGAACAAAAAATTAAATTTAATGTCAGATATAAAAAAAATGAAGTACTTTATTATGCAAAGTCTTCGCTTGGTCTCGGCAAAAGGTAGATTTCCAACATTTGTACAAGCGAATAGCTTAAAAGAAAAATCAATTTTCACTGAACAAGAAATCTTAAGAAAGATAAACGTGCGCATTTTTTCTTTCCGTGCATTTAAACTTTATCGTGTTTGGTTACCGGGGTGACCCGCACTTTTGTCACCAAGACTCCTCTGTCTTGCTGACACGGCTCAGCTTGATGATCCCAGATCCTGGTGACATTGCTAACGACAGCTTATTGCTGAAACTCAAACCGATTTCGTTGTCACAGTACTGTATGAAGCAGTTGAAAGCAACGATTGTTCTCTATTTCACCAGCTGTCACGGTTGGGCTTATTTAGACAGAAGATAAATTGAAATCAGACTATTTTTCGAGTCTTTACACAGAACTTAGCGTCTGTCAATTGTTTACGCATTTTCAAGACCGATTGATGACTCTGATCAGCTAAATCAGCCGAAAACAACAAAGCAATTTGTGCTTGAAGAATCGAACTAAATGCACTTTTAGTTCTTGATGCTTAAAGACGAAAGATTTTAAATCACTTCAAGCTAAATACATTTATCTCAGCTTGTACTAGTAATTTCGCTCTTTATTGCAACAATGCACTGTCTTCGAGTGCGCGTGAGGGAGAGTAAATTGATTGGGTACATCGAAGGGGAACAAAATATAGAAATTTTTATGAAAGCTATGAACATGCAGTTTCTGCTGTTCAAGCGATTTTAAGTCTTGGGCGCTTTTGCAGAGAGTCCCCCGGCTCATACGACAGTGTTTTGCAAGTATCTCCGTCATTTTATTTGTATTCTGTTTTGATGCAAATTTTACAATCTGACAGCATACTTGTATGCAAAAATACAAGCAATGATAGCAC
>CAZICJ010000129.1:0-2690 GCA_964537635.1 uncultured Pirellulales bacterium | reverse complement strand
TGAGAATCCTGCATCTGCACCGTTCCACCAACGCATTAATCGGATGAGCCATTTTAGACAGGATTAACGGGATTTACAGAGATAGGTACTTATGTAATTGTGAAAGAACGGCGGCTGGCGATGAAAGGCTTGCCAGCAGGTGGAATGGGGTTCCACAATAATCAGTATTATATCATAAGAGGGTGGAAAAAGCAAGGATGAATTGCAAAAATGTCTTATTCCTGATTGGATTTATCCTGTAATTTGTAATTATTTTTATTGACCTATAATAAAGAATATGATAGTATATCTGCGGAATTAAAAACTAAATATTGATAGTCCACTGGACTTATTGTCGTCTCATTGTAAATCGCCAGTTTATAGCCAGAAGACGCAAGGGTCGGTGCCCCGGCTGGGGCATCGTTGTCTTGTGATTCTGGCGGGCTCTGGCGAGCCTACAATGGACACAAAAAGCGATGCTCCTTTTTGTCTATCTTGCAGGATGGTCTTGTGAGCGCAAAGGAGGTCAAATAATGGAAGGTTTTATTTGAAAGGAAGCGAGTATGGAGAAGCGTCTTGTGAGGCGGGTTATTTTTTTATGTTTGTTGTTAGGGGCAATAGGGACGAATCTTTGTTTTGCGGTTCTGCCATCCAGCGATATTTTTACTATCGGTAGAATCGGATCGAACAGCACGGATGAGGGAATATCCGGCACATTTGATGCAGGGGGATATTCTGACGGGATTTATTATGGGATAACCGACATTCATCCTTTTAGTTCGCACGAACTGCTCAGCGGAGAGTGGGGTGCGGCAGTGCATTATGATGGTATTAACTCGCCCTATATCTCATCCGATCCCAATCTGGGACGGCAGGCGATGTGGCTTACAGATTATTTTAAATTTCCATATTGGTACACAGGCAGTCAATTTTTTATTCCCGACAATAAACTGCATCAGGTATGGAACAATCCCAACAATCCGATTCTTGGTGACGATGCCGCACGCACATGGGTTCGCAATCAATCGCTCGAAGTCCAGATCGATTATGAATTTGCCGATCTGGATACGATAACCAATTCCACGCTGAAACGTTCGCCAATGGTTTTCTATGCCGACCCCAACGTGGTGGTTCCGTCTGTAGTCTATAGCGACCGCTATGTAATTCTGCAAACCTATACTTTCAGTAACAAAGACCCGAATACTCCGATAACCAATTTGAAGTTTTATCAGTTTTTGCACAGCCACGGAGCGAATGTTTATGCCGCAACGGTCAGTTCCTGTTATGCCTCGGGTTCGGTTTTGGATGGACTGCAATATTATGTTCCATTTGACTCCATTCATCAAGTGGATAATTTTCGTTATGATATAGTCCAGTGGAATGATCCAAAACGTTACCCGGAGCATGTTGATTATGTCTGTTTCAGCAGCACCGTAGCGCCGAACTGGATTGATAATGACCTCTATGAAGGCGGCCACTCTCGAAACAGCACCAAGCCGTTACGAGGCACGCATATTCATATCGAAGACCGCCAGTTGAACAATGTGTCGGGCATTTATAATCAGGAAGTCGGCGGTGCGATGGGCTGGAATCTGGGGACATTAAACCCTAACGAAACCACATCTATAACCATTGCTTTCATGAGTTCCCATGCAGCCCCTGTTGAGGCGCCGATTACACTGGATAAAACAGACGATGTTGCGATGGGTGACTGCCGCGACCTCAATGAGGAAATTACCTATACGATAAACTGGCAAAATTATTCCAGTCAGGCGGCGCAGAATGTGGTGCTGACCGATTATCTGCCTGCGGGGGTGATGTATCCGGTGACTTATAGTTTTGATTCGAATTTTAATCTCATCTCATCGGACCCAAATTATAATGAAGAAAACCATACCTATACCTGGCAGTTGGGGACGATTGCGGCCAACAGTTCGGGCAGTAAGACGCTAACAGTGGTCGTCAATGAGGCTTCTGAGCCTGGATTATCTCTGCATAATCGGGCGGTACTGGCAAGCAGTCTCGGCACTGCGGAAGCAGAAAGGTACACAAAAGTCTGCTGCTGGGATACGGATGATGGGATTATTTATGTCAATGCCGCCGCGACGGGCTACAACAACGGTACAAATTGGGCGAATGCCTATACGGATTTACAGCGGGCTCTGGCGCGGGCGGGTGCGGGATGCTCAGGCGTTCATACAATTCATATTGCCGGCGGCGTATATAGCCCGGGACGCGAGCCGGAGAGCGTGTTTGTGATTCCGGCGGGTGTATCGATCTATGGCGGCTATCTTGGAGAGGGACCGAATGCCAATACCCGAAACCCGAAATTGTATCAGACAATTTTGAGCGGTCTCGGCGGTGCCCAGCGAAATGAAACGGTTGTTCGGATGGGCAATGAGACGCTGCTGAATGGGTGTGTGGTGCAAGATAGCGACAATTACGGCATATTGGGAATGGATGTTGATTTTGAAATAGTCGGCTGTACGATAAAAGAAAATGAAAATTATGGGATTTATGCGGAAAACAGCAATGTTGAGATTGCATGGTGTTCTGTCAAGGATAATGGTTACGACGGAATCCGGCATATTGGAAACAGCAAAAACATTGTTGTTGAGAATTGTCAAATACAACGCAATTTGCGGAATGGGCTTTATATTAGAACCTATCCCAAAACCTCAATTATTAGGTGAGTAAGAGCCGATATATGA
>CAZICJ010000128.1:592-2729 GCA_964537635.1 uncultured Pirellulales bacterium | reverse complement strand
GTATTAATCACTACGCGTACTGTATCCCTGTCGGTACAAGTGTGCGGATCCGTCACGGTTACGATGAAATTCCAGGTTCCTACCTGCGGACGGCTGACTACAGGACTCAGCACTGTTGAACTGTTGAGCTGTCCGGCCAGCGACCACTGATACGTCAACCCCGGAATACCTGTTGATACTGTGCTCAACACAAGGGCACTGTCGCACAAGCCAATAATTGTATCAGCTCTTGTGGTAATCGTTGGCAGAGGATCAACCTGCAGTAACATACTATCAAAGGCCTCACATCCATAGATGTCTCTCACCCTGATCTTGTATTGTGTTGTCCCTAATACCGGATTACTGACCACCGGACTCTTCACTCCTGTACTGCTTAAACTGCCGTTTACAGGCGTCCAGCTAAAGGTTAAGCCGGTACCTGTGGTTACTGTATTCAACACCAGAGATTTGTTGCAGTACCCAATCACCGTATCACTGATCGTATTGACTGTTACTACCGTATCCACCCAGATGTTCACCTGATCGGTTGCTGTACATCCATAACCATCGGTGACAGTTACCCGGTAGGTCGTTGTCTGTGCAGAGTTTGGATTATTCAACACAGGATCCTCGACAGTTATACTACTCAAACTACCATCATTCGGACTCCAGCCATAGGTTAAACTGCCCGTGCCGGTACCTGTGGTATATAATATCAATGAAGTATTACATCCGCCAATAGCTGTATCGGCTATCGTGTTTACCGTTACTGTATCGATAGTTATTACTACTGCATCGCTCGCCGTACATCCGTAGATATCTGTTACTGTTACTGTATACGTGTGATTGCCTGCCATCAGTCCATTAGCATCCAACTGTGGTATCATAGCCGTGGTGCTGCTTAATCCGGCTGCAGGACTCCACTGGTAGCTCGCTCCAATGCCATCAGGTATCACTACCGTTAACGGAATGATATTGCAATGCCCTATGGTGGTATCGGTACGCGCCAGTATGCTTATACTGTCTATCGTAACGGTTACATCCGTTATCGCCGTACATCCATAGATATCCGTTACAGTCAGCGTATAAGTATGCGGCCCATCGGTCAATGAATTTCCGGCAAGAACAGGACTCAACAGCAGCGGGTCATTCAAGCCGGTGGACGGACTCCATTGATAAGTAGATGCTGATCCATCAGCTATAACACTATTCAGGTTAACGCTGTTGCAATAGCCAACCGTGGCATCGGCTATCGTGCTTACCGCTATGCTGTCTATCGTTACCGTTACATCAGCTGTGGCTGTACATCCATACGTGTCGGTGACTGTCAGTACATACGTGTGCGGGCCGTCAGTAAGTGTGCTGCCGCCAAGTACAGGACTTATTATTGCTGCATTACTTAAACCGGTTGATGGACTCCACAGGTAGCCGGCAGGGGTGCCTTGTGCTACTACACTGGTAAAGTTGATACTGTTGCAATATCCTTCCGTTACATCGGCTATCGTGCTTACCGCTATGCTGTCTATCGTGATCGTTACACTCGTGGTGGCTGTACATCCGTAAGCATCCGTGACCGTCAGCGTGTAGGTATGCGGACCATCGGTCAGTGAGTTGCCGGCAAGGACAGGACTCAGTATGGCCGCGTCGCTCAGACCGGTGGCCGGGCTCCATAGATAGCTGGCGGGAACACCCTGGGTTACTGTGCTGGTGAAGTTCACACTGTTGCAATAGCCAACCGTTACATCGGCTATCGTGCTTACCGCTATACTGTCTATCGTCAAAGTTACATCCGTGGTGGCAGTACATCCGTACGTGTCAGTTACTGTCAGCGTGTAGGTGTGTGCTCCGTCACTCAACCCAAGAACAGTTAATACAGGGCTTAAGATCGCATCATTGCTCAATCCCGTTGACGGACTCCACAGATACGCAGCCGGACTGCCGTCAGATACTGTGCTAGTAAGCGTTACGGGGTTGCAACGGCCTATCGTAGCATCGGCTATCGTGCTTACCGCTATGCTGTCTATCGTTACCGTTACATCCGCTGTGGCTGTACATCCATACGTGTCGGTGACTGTCAGCACATAAGTGTGCGGGCCGTCAGTGAGTGTGCTGCCGCCAAGTACAGGACTTATTATTGCTGCATTACTTAAACCGGTTG
>CAZICJ010000128.1:0-492 GCA_964537635.1 uncultured Pirellulales bacterium | reverse complement strand
GACTCAGTATGGCCGCGTCGCTCAGACCGGTGGCCGGGCTCCATAGATAGCTGGCGGGAATGCCTGTTACAACCGTACTGGTCATGTTTACTGAATTACAATATCCTACTGTTGTATTGGCTATAGTACTCACTGAGATGGTATCTACTGTAACACTAACCGATGTGTTGATCTGACAACCATGTGTATCTGTTGCGGTCACTGTATAAACTGTAGTGCCAACAACTGGATTGATAAGAGTTGGAGAACTAATCAAAGCATTATTCAAATGTCCGGCATTATTCCATTGATAGGTATGTACTCCTGTCCCGCCTGAAGAAGATGTCGTAAGAACAAGAGTATTATTACAATATCCTATAGTTGTATTTGCAATTGTACCAATACTTAAAGCCGTTGGTTCTGTAATCGTAAAGTTGCTCTGTAATGGACAGTTATTGGCATCGTTAATGGTCACTCCGTAAGTGCCTACGGTCAATGATCCGATATCCTGTG
>CAZICJ010000127.1:0-2794 GCA_964537635.1 uncultured Pirellulales bacterium | reverse complement strand
CAATGCTCAACGATCTTTCATAGGAACGGTCGTAGCTTAGTGCGTAACTCCTGTAGATATCAAAAAAGCAGGTTTATTGAACAAAAAAGGAGATTTTTTGATATACCAAAGGCATTACTTTACACAACAACCCTCACCATGTCAGCGATTCCAATTTGCGCATCAGGCGCTCGGTTTCCGACAGGGCGATAAGCACGCGCAAGTAGTGCCGAATGTCATCATAGCTGAGGGTGCGGTCGCGGCGGTCTTTGAGCCATTTTTGAGCAGGCTGGTAGCCACTAATATAAAATTCCCATACCGACTGAGGTACGCCGTCAAATTTTGGAGTAATGTATCTATTTGCATTTTTGAAGTACGGGGCAAAGGCTTTTGCGCGTTTTCCATCATTTTCCAAAAATCTTGTATCTTACCGCCAATCCATTGTTTTATTATTGACCAGACAAAAAAAACATTCATGAAACCTGTATCTATAATCGGGATGATGTTTTTGTGCCTTCATTTTTTATTTGCACAAAAAGACAAGGAAAAAATATTGCAATCGCTTGATAAACAGGCGGATCAATACGCTACCATCGCCCATCAAATCTGGGATTATGCCGAATTGGGCTATTTGGAAACGCAAAGCTCGGCGCTGCTGCAACAAACGCTGAAAGACGCGGGATTTACCGTAGAATCGGGCGTAGCGGGCATGCCTACGGCGTTTGTGGCGAGCTACGGTTCGGGCAAACCGGTCATCGCTATCCTGGGCGAATTTGACGCGCTGCCCGGCGTATCGCAGGATGCAACACCGGAACGCAAGGAAATTCCCGGGAAACCCAATGGGCACGCCTGCGGGCATCATTTATTTGGCACGGCTTCCAGCGCGGCGGCCATTGCTGTAAAAGACTGGCTGATCGCCAATAAAAAACAAGGCACGATTCGCTTTTACGGCACGCCGGCAGAGGAAGGCGGTTCGGGCAAAGTGTATATGGTACGTGCCGGCTTGTTCAACGACGTGGACGCGGTATTACACTGGCATCCCGGCGCAAGAAACGGTGCCGGCGCCAACAGTTCGCTCGCGAACATCAGCGGGAAATTTCGGTTTTATGGGGCGGCTTCGCATGCGGCGGGTGCACCCGAGCGCGGTCGCTCTGCACTCGATGCCGTGGAAGCCATGAACTATATGGTTAACATGATGCGTGAGCATGTCCCGCAGGAAACGCGCATTCATTACGTGATCACGCGCGGTGGCGAAGCGCCCAACGTAGTGCCGGCTTTCGCCGAAGTATATTACTATTCGCGCCATCCGCAGGCAGCAGATGCCAAAGCCGTGTGGGATCGCATTGTTAAAGCCGCCGAAGGTGCAGCGCTGGGCACCGATACCCGTATGGAATATGAAATTACGGGCGGCGTGTATAATCTGATGCCCAACGAAGCATTGGCACGGGTGATGGACGCTAATTTGCGTATGGTTGGCGGCTACACCTTTACCGAAGAAGAGAAAGCCTTTGCTATGAAAATTCAGGAAACATTTGCCGGCAAGGTGCCAGCTTTGGAAAGCACTAATATGATCGAGCCATTTCAAGTGCGGGAGGAAGGTACCGGCGGCTCCACCGATGTAGGCGACATCAGTTGGGTAGTGCCCACGGCAGGGCTTTCCGCTGCAACGTGGGTACCAGGCACGGCAGCACATAGCTGGCAGGCAGTAGCCGCAGGCGGTACGAGCATCGGGCACAAAGGAATGATGGTGGCGGCCAAAACGATGGCGCTTACCGCCATGGATTTGTTTAATTCGCCGGAGGTAATCGAAAAAGCCTGGACGGAATTGCGCCAACGACAAGGCGACAACTTCCAATATGAGGCATTGCTCGGCAATCGCCCGCCAGCATTGAATTACAGGAAGTAAATTTGGTACCAGCCCAACAAAGTGGACGAGCCTTCACAAATCTCCAGGATTTGCGAAAGCTGCACAAAGTTCATCAGACGACTTCGAGTCGTCTGATGAATGGTTCTGAAATATTCTATTTTTATTGCCAATGTTTCAATACACATTATGATCAAACTCGCTGGAATTATCATGCTGGGCATCCTGGCTCAATGGCTTGCCTGGCGCATAGATCCGCCGGGCGCATTGGTAGCAGTTTTGGTTTTTGAATTTATCCGCAGCTCAGAGGGGGGCGCCGCATTCACTTCCCATGCGTTGATCCCTTTTTTCAGATCATCCTGATTGCTTTGGCATGGGGAGCACTTGCCACTTATGTATTATACTGGCTGATCAAAGCAGATCTGATCCCGCGATTTTTGCTCCATGTTTTACGCTGGCATTTGTGCTGAGCGTATTGGTACTATCAGATCGTTTCTGTTTTTCTTTAATTTTATCGCTGTTTGTAAACCTTTTTCTTGGATTAATGTTTTACTTTTATATTTTGAAAGTAAAGCTTTCTTATCTCAATTCAATTTGTAATCCATTCATTCAAAGATATCGTTTCAGTTGGGCTACGCCCGACTGAATTCGCATGGTGACTGAGGCTTTTCGGGAGAGGTTGCACTTGTAACCTCTCTTTTTATTATATCCACTCCTTAAAAATTATGTTGTCTGCATCCCTCACAAAATGTTATTGGTCTTTCATTTTCCTGATCCGTATTCGGACAGTTCTAAGAGTATGTTTAAATTTCAGTTACAGGAATAAAAGATTGAGAATCAGTTTATAAACTTGTGTTTGAACCACCAATCACAAATTATATGGTCACTCCATATGCTGAGCTAACTGATTCTCAATGGAAAGTTATTAAAGAATATCTACCAGTGCAACGA
>CAZICJ010000126.1:0-2865 GCA_964537635.1 uncultured Pirellulales bacterium | reverse complement strand
GTATTGGGTAGGCACCCGGCGAGCCACCTTGACAGGCGCTTTTCCGTGTGCCCCCCACCGAACCGGACGTGACACTTTCGCGTCATCCGGCTCTCCAGATTTCTTCAACTGCTCAACTTGGGTGTGCGTCCCGCGTGTATGTTGACATGACAATCGTGACAAACCATGAGTGTTTTTCGCTGCATGGTAATCATCTGTATCACCCATGCGGGCTTGTCATTGCGCCCCGCCCAACGCCGCTTCAGGTCGGAGAGTTTGCGGATGTGATGCACATTTACGCGGTCATGTGAACCGCAGAGTTCGCAGGCATCCGCTTGCAGACGTTGGATGAGGTCGGAACGCACATTTGTCGTGTAGTATGTTTTCGAGTCGTTCAGAGGTTGGCTGAAGTTCTTCACCGTTTTCAAGGGAATAGCACCCCAGTAAATGTCGCGGAACCCCTTCTTGGTTGGAACTTCGATGTGCAGTGTTTTGTAGCTGTACCCCTCTACCGCTTTTGTGCCACGATAGCGACGGTAGATTTTGCTCACACTGAGTTTGAATTTATGCGCTAACGTTTTGACGAGCGACTGCTGCATGATGTGTTTCAGGCTTTGCAGATGACAGCGGTCTACCGCATAGCGATAGTACTCCGCAATCCCCCGAAAGCGTGCCTGAAAATGGTCGATGATGTGCGCGTCTGAGAACATCAGGAGTCCTGCTTGGCTGATGGTTTTACCCGCTCTCATGTAGTCGCGTGCGGCTTCGTTCACGAGTCCATAGGGAATACCTAGACGAACGTGTCCGTTGATGCTGCGGCGTTGAGCGAGCATGTGGGGATGCGCAGTGAGTTTGTCGTTGACGTGGTAAATGCTGACGGCGTAGCCCAGAAACTTGGCTTTTTCGGTCATCGCGTGCGTGATGAGGGTCTTTTCCGAATTGAGTTCGAGTTTGAGGCGGTCGCGTAGAAAAGCAGCGATTGCGTCTCGAACGGCTTCCGCTTCTTTGCGTGTGCCAATAAAGGCGATGATGAAATCGTCGGCGTAGCGCACGTATTTCAGTCTGCGAAAGTTCGGGTCGTACATATCACGTGACGGAAGCTGTCGGCGTTCCTGTTCAAGTTGTTTGACTCGTTGGGTATCGCCAGCTTCCCGTGCGCGACGGAGCAGGTACTCATACCGTTTGTAAGCTGGATTAACGCGCCGCCCGTTGGTTTCATTTCCACTGGTATATTGTGGTTTCAACACAGTTTCAATGAATGTGTCGAGTTCGTGGAGATAGATGTTGCTGAGCAGCGGACTGAGAATGCCCCCTTGCGGTGTCCCGCTGTGGGTGTCTTTGTATTCCCATTCTTCCAGCTTTCCGGCTTTCAAACCCTGCCGGATGAGATTGAGCAACCGCCCATCTTGAATATCTCTGGACAAAATCTCCATCAGCACATCGTGGTCGATGTTATCGAAGCACCCTTTGATGTCGCCTTCGATGAACCACGCGGCTCCTCTAAAGCTCTGCTTAATCTGCTGCAACGCGGTATGACAACCACGACCCGGTCGGTATCCGTGTGAACAGTCATGGAAACGCGGTTCGTAGTACGCATCCAGCAGCATTCGCAAAACTTCTTGCACCAGCTTATCCACAAAATCCGGCATACCGAGTTTACGGATTCCGCCTGACTTCTTGGGGATACCTGTACCGCGTGTGGGACGAAACTTGAAGCGCTCGTGACGCATCTTGTCGATGGTGTCTCGAACCACTTTCATGCTCATCCCGTCAGCGGTCTCTCCTTCTGACCCCGGTGTTAGCGCGCCCGCGTTTTTGTAGATTTTCGCGTAAGCGCTGAGATACAACTCCTCACTGAACAGACTGCGATACACACGAGTGAGCGGTGTACGCTTCACTCCCATGTTGTGCAGCGCTTGTAAAATTGGTTGGCTTGTCTGCATTTCGCATACCTTCTTTCTTCTACAAGCGAAAAATCCTGACCCCCTTCGCCCTGTAGCTGCTTACTGATTCGCAGCCGCCCTGGTGGGACGTGACCCCCACGACTACTATGGTTATGGTCTCTGTCGCCCTGAGCCTCGCGGCTTGTAGGCGATCCCGCAGTACGGTCGTAAGTGACGTATCTAGCGTGACTTAGGTGCGTCCGTTCGCAGCTTGACCGGTCTCATTGACCGTTGTTCCTGTCAGGAAGGTTTCGCGCTTCGGCAAAACTAAAGCGCTGCTGACAGGTCTCGACCACAGCCGTTGTGTCGAGGGAGGGCACGTGTCTCCAACTCGCTGCTAGACTTGAAGCAATCCAGCCTTGCCCATATCACGCAGGTCTCGAAGTCCCACTCAGCTAAACGGCTTCGCTGTTGACCCCTTTTCCGACATGCTGTTGTTCTTTGAGAGTTTCCTCATCCGGTCTTATTGTTCTTCGACCTTAAGGGTTGCCCCATCCAGTGAGTCGGATGACCTCACAGGCATCTTCCTTCAGCCTGCGGTACTTAAAGTAAAATCACTTACGCCGCCGTGCGGCGCACCTTGCCGGTGCCCATGGAACCTACGAGCAGAATACTGTCTCGATCCTGAAAGCCGCGTGTCACCGCCGCGATCACGTGTTTCTGTGCGGTGTAGAGAGTATATTTTCCTTTCAGGCGGATGCGATCCAGCCAGCGCCCCATCCCATTCAGATCGAAGCGGTACATCGGCTTGAACCTGGCGTTGAGGTACTGCGCGAGCGCCCGCTTGTTGGCGGTGATGAAGCTGAGCAGCGCCTCATCGCCTTCCATCTCGACCGTCGTGCCGTCGCCGCTCAAGAGCGAGAGCGTGGTCGAAGGTTTCAGGCGGATCGTCGTCTTTTTCACCTGCCGTTCCGGGTCATTGGGATCGGCTTCCACTTCGACG
>CAZICJ010000125.1:0-2871 GCA_964537635.1 uncultured Pirellulales bacterium | reverse complement strand
AATATTCACTTTGAAATAAAAATGGAGATAACTTTTTGTGCCTCATATGCTTGTTTTGCCCATTTTACTCAACAAACACTATTTATTACACTAAAATTATCTGCCCAACACCATGCAAACGATTCGTTTCACTACCTGCTCGCTCTCCGAAATCAAACGGGAGAAGTGGGACAAACTGTATCTGGAATGTAACTCCAGAAATGTTTATTTCAGCTATGCCTATGTAAGATCAATTATTGAAACACTACCGAAGAAGTATCATCCCGACCGAATTATTACAGGTTATTGCGGAGATCGCCTGGCATTAATCCAGCCTATTAAACTGCAGCAAAATGGATTGTGTACCGTTATTGAATTTTTTAAGCCATTTATGGGTGATCATGTCGAACCACTCTATTTGAAAGAGTACAAAGTTCCCCATTTGAATGCACTTTTGGACTATATGCTGCACGAGTTTCAGCCGGATTTGATCTACGGGCGCGCCCTGAGCGACGATTTTACTACTTTTCTGGAAACGCAGCGCAACGATCTGAATATCAAGGAACCCGAACATTATGCTGTACCGTATATGACTTTACCTGCAACGATGGACGATTACTGGGCGATGTATAAGCCCAAATTCAGGAGCGAGTTGCGTCGGAGACTCAAAGTGGCGGAAAGAGAAGGTTTCCGCTTTCGCATCGTGGAGCCGCGTAATATGCCGGAAGGTTACAGCATGAAAGCAGCGCTGGAAAACCTGAAACGGCTGCATCAGTTGCGCTGGGGAAAAAAAGGCTTTGGCAGTTTTGATTTTTCGGAGCCATTCATCCAGGATTTTCACGCGCGGTTTAGCGAGCAAATACACTGTGTAATGTATCCATCCTTCATTGAAATACTTCATCATGATGAGGTAATAGGATCGCGTTATGCACTGGTCACACCGCATTATTATGTCGGGTATTATCATAGTTTTAATCCGGAATATCATTCTTTTGGCATTGGCAATTTATTGCTTTATCATTCTTTTGAATATGCTATTGAACGGGGTAATAAAATCTTTGATTTTAAACGAGGAGAAGGATATAAGCACCAATGGACTTCCGAAGTTGTTCGAAATCATGATGTGAATATCGTCCTCACCTGGCGCGGACACCTGTGGATGCAACAGAAAAAAATATCTAACAAAGGTACAAGGATAAAAGAAAAAATGAAAAGCGCTTTGTCCGAGTTGAGGAGCTTTTTCTAAGCATCGTGTTTCCACCGTTTTTTTGATAAAAAGCTAATGCAAACAAAACTGCATTAGCTTTTTTATTGAGCAGAACGAGGAGGAATTTGTGCTGGGGAATCGATCTGGTCTGATTGATCTCATAGACAAAATCGCCCGGTTTATCCTGATTTTTGGAGTAAACTTCTATCGGAATTTGTGAACTTCCATCGTCTTTGTAACTTTATATCGTGATCAGACAAACTTTGGAAAAAAATTTTTTGAAGCCCAATATTTTTCTAACTTTGTACAACTTACACTAAGTGCCGGGAATAGAACCGCCGGAAGGTTTTAAGAAGCACATGGTGAAGTAGTTGCATGTAAATTTCACCCCAAAGAATAGAATTCCGAAGCAAGACTTTGTTGCCTCCTGCCCCCTTTACGCTCAATTTTCCATAGCAGGCTTTCTCAACCAAACATATGCCCTGTTAAAAAATATCAGGAAGCATGATGTCAGTCATGTAAAGCGATAAATAAAAGACATGAGAAAACATTTACGTAGAGTATAACATTTTATCAGTCACCAAAAAAAAAAAACACAGTTACCATGCGAATGATTATTGACATCGGACACCCCGGTCACGTCCATCTGTTTAAGCACTTAGCACATTTATTTGAACGGGAAGGAGTAGAAATACTCTTCACCACCAGGGAAAAGGAGTTTGAGTTGGAATTGTTGCGGTCAGAAGCCTTCCATTTCAAGAGCTTCGGTAAACACTACAAGCGGCTGCTCGGTAAAATCTGGGGAATTCTCAAATTCGATCTGCAAATGCTACTCACGGCATGGCGTTTCAAGCCCGACGTGTTTATCAGTCATGGCTCTATTTATGCTGCGCACGTTGCTTTTTTGCTGGGTAAGAAGCATTTATCGCTGGAAGATTCCGGTAATATGGAGCAAATTCTGTTATATCGCCCTTTTACCGACATTATACTCACGCCGGAAGTACTGCCGGAAGAACTGGGACCCAAGCAGCTGCGGTATAATGGCTATCATGAAATTGCCTATCTCCATCCTGCCTTTTTTAAGCCTGATCCCTCTGTATATGAATCGCTGGGCTTGAAAGAAGGCACTCAATATGCGATTGTGCGTTTTGTTTCCTGGAATGCCACCCATGATATTGGGCATAAAGGATTGTCCAATGACGATAAAATAAAACTGGTCAGGAAATTATCGGAGCGAATGAAAGTCTTTATTACCTCCGAAAAAGAATTATCACCCGAATTACAGCCTTATCTCATAAAAATCGCGCCTGAAAAGCTTCATCACGCGTTGAATTACGCATCTATAGTAGTTAGCGAAGGCGCTACCGTCGCCTCCGAAGCGGGGGTGCTGGGCACGCCATGTATTTATATCAATACGATTGCACGGAGTTATTGTCAGGATTTGGAGCGCTACGGATTGGTGTATAATACCAGCGAGGCCGAGAAGGTGTTTACATTGGCAGATGAAATTTTGGAGCAGGACCGTGCCATTTTCCGGCAGCGGAGCAATAAAATGCTGGAAGATAAGATCAATGTCACACAGTTTCTCCATGATTTTATCATGAAACGGTATTAATATCGAAGCTCGTTTTGTGTAAAAAAGATTAGAAAAACATGAGTGGTTTTCTAATCTTTTTGTTTTATTA
>CAZICJ010000124.1:0-2893 GCA_964537635.1 uncultured Pirellulales bacterium | reverse complement strand
AATTTAAAAAGATCTTGGGGAAATTGCAATAGCAACAAATGTTAAATATTTGAATGAATTGCAAGGGTGCACGGTAGCCACAAATGACTGTCATACCCTTTAATTCTCTTCTCGTTTTCGTGCCTTCATATCCAAAATAAGCGAAATAACGTGCGAGAAGGTATTGTCCTGGTCGCCGATGTCGGTAAAGGCATAATCGAGTTTCAGAGCTGATATTTTTAACCCGATACCAATGCTAGGGCGTACAGCGAGAATTTCCTTGCTGTCAAATTGTTTTTCCCGCTGAAACTGGCTCACGCCGGCTCGCAGAAACAGGAAATTATAATCCGCTTCAATACCAAATGCCAGATCAATGCTGAATGGATCGGATGAGATCAGTGTATTGCGTTGCCCATCCGTAGTAATATTCATATCAAGTTCAGGAGTGATGCCCAAATTATTGAATGCAAACCGGCGTGCCACGCCAAGCTGTAACTGCGGTTTGGTTATTTCTACACTGCTGATAGGAATTTCGTTATCCGTGAGTTCTAGTACTTCTTTTTCTTCTTCCGTGAAATCAAACGACCAGGCATTGAAGGTGCTCGTAATGTCGCGTGCTACTGCGCCAAAACGCCAGTTGCCGATGGTGTACAGCCCCCCAACGTCCAGCCCGAAGCCCCAGGCGGTAGCAAACGGACCGATACGCCGATGTATAACCTTCACATTACCACCAAGTTGCAATTTTCCTGCTTTGGTACGAATAGGCTGCGCATAGCTAATCAAAAAAGCATAATCTGCCGCCGAAAATTCGGTCACATTGTCAAAATTGACCGTGCCATCGCTTTCATACAAACTCAACGTATTCGGAATTTCATCAATGCCAAAGCGGATCAGCGATACGCCTAATCTGCGACCTGGCTGCGACATGGGCAGCGTAAAGCCGAGGTAATCAAACTTTCCAACACCGCCAAACCACTCGGCGTGCATTGCACCGATTTGTAAACCCTGCAGATCAACAGCAGACAATCCCGCTGGATTCCAGGCGGTTGCAGTTACATCATTCACGGTGGCTACCACGGCGTTGCCCATACCCTGTGCGCGGGCACCTACACCGATTGACAGGAATTCGTTGCTGTATTTCTGGGCGGTAGCCAGATTTATAATACTTACAACGAAGATCCCGATTATAATTATTCCATGTATCTTTAATTTCATTCGATTTTCAATTTTTGTACCTAAAAAACGTAGGGAGTATCTTCAAAGTATAATTACTTAAGCGCTTTATAAAACTTTGAACGGCATAAGACAAAAAACATTTTTATTCAAAGCTCGTCTTTTCGGTGACTCGATCCCGCTTGTCGCGGTTAACGGCGATGCTTGCATTTAGTTCAAAACCAATCAGCAGCGCCAGCGAATTGAGTTGAATCCAGAGCATTGTAACTATAACGGTACCAAAGCTGCCATACAACTTATTATATTGTCCGAAATTATCCACATAAAACCCGAAACCGACGGAAGTCAGGATGCAAAGAATGGTTGCCAGCGTTGCTCCGGGCGAAAACATCTTGAATTTGCGGTGCGTCGGAATTCCATAACGATATATAATGGATATCACCGTATAAAATAAAAGTATAATCGCAATCCAGCGTATGAGTGAAATACCCAGTTCTGTAAGCTTATCCAGGTGAATCCATTGTGATATAAAGTGAATGATAAGATTGCCAAGAATAATAAAAACGACGGAAGCAATTAATAAAAAACCAAGCTGGAAGGTCAGCAGGATGGCGATTAGGCGCTTGCGGAAATTTGTACGCTTTTTAAAAGTAGTTTTGTAAGATTTTTCAAAGCCTTGCATCATCGAAAGCATTCCATTAGATGCAAAATAAATGGCGAGCAAAAAACCGAAAGAAAGGAGCGCCACGCGGGGGTTGGTCGTGAGGTCTCTGATAAAATCAGAGATGGCAATTCCGGCATCTCCAGGCATAAATTGCTGTATTTCAGTCATTAACACATCGTCAAAACGATCGTCTACCACATCTGGCAATAAGATTTCCAGTAAATATTTTCTCACATATGGCAGCAAAGTAAATAAAGACATCAAGGATGGAAAAATAGACAGGAAAAAACTAAATGCCATAGAATTAGCCCGGGTAAACAAGTCCGTGCGCATGGTTTCCTTATACAAAAAAGCAATCACATCATAGGCAGGAATGCCGGCAAACCCTGGAAAAGAGTGGTTTTTAGACCATTCGATCACACGCCGAATGATCGGCAGCCGCTGGATGAAGTTCCAGATTGCGTTGTTGTCGGGTAGTTTGGGCTTGCTCAGCCTACGCCGTTTTTTCGGTTGCTTAGTCGTGCTCAAAATAGGGGCGTAATTTTTCCAATAAAAATTCCGGTGCGTAAATAGTCTTGCCGCTCTGGGCTTCTACAAAGCACAATTTAACACTTCCGCCGTTGACCAACTTATTTTTTTCGTTAAAAATCTCCATATGGAACGTAATAAATTTCTCTGGCAACTTGCGCAGGGTGGTGCGAATGGTGAGCAATTCGTCGTACAACGCCGGGCGCACGTAGCGCGTTTCCAGGTACACGACGGGCATCCAGATGCCGTGCTCCTGCTCCATTTCCTTGTACGTCAAGCCCAGCGATCGCAGCATTTCTACCCGCCCGATCTCAAAATACTGGGCATAGTTGCCATAGTACAGATAGCCCATCTGATCGGTTTCGCCATAGCGCACCCGTTTCTGAACGTCAAATGAATACATTTCAAGACTACTTTTATCGGGTGCAAATTTAAGGTATTTATCTTATTTAGCCTGAAAGATAAGCTAATTTGTGTTTTTGGGCTGCATGTTTGTTAATCATGAGATGTAATGATTTGTAACATTGTATCTATGTTTTTGATGTTTTA
>CAZICJ010000123.1:0-2925 GCA_964537635.1 uncultured Pirellulales bacterium | reverse complement strand
ATTGCACCGAATTCTACTTCAAAGAGCCATGAAACACTCAACAACATAGATGGAGATAGCGCG
Organism: uncultured Pirellulales bacterium; assembly: GCA_964537635.1. GTDB lineage: Bacteria > Planctomycetota > Phycisphaerae > Sedimentisphaerales > Anaerohalosphaeraceae > Anaeroglomus. Next base: position 2,862 of record CAZICJ010000123.1, on the reverse strand, counting down.
ATGGCAAACAACATGAAAACCATTCAATGGTCACGCTTATCTGTTGGCTTACTGGATGGCGATGGCTACAACTTGATCAAAAGATCATCGAAGTCAGTTCGTATAGTCGCCAACCAGTGGGGCGCCTTGATCTCAGACGCCAGATGTTCCATGGCGCTTACAGAGGTTACCCCGTGCAGCGGTCCGGAGGCCACGGATGGCCGGAGGACCGAAAAGGATTGACCGAAGGTCTTTACGGCCCTTACATGACATAAGGGTGGCGATTTGGGAAAACGGGACAGCAAGGAGCAAAAGGCCGCTTTTAGGGGTGCCTTGGCCAGTTTCGTCAAAGAGTTGAACGAAGCCGTGTCAACGGAGAACGGAGACTGGAGTGTCGAGGGCTTCATTGATACATAGATGCGTTTGAAAGGCAAGAAGAGCATCGTGATCAAGAATCTAAAAGACTTCTTGGAATTCAAAGGATTGAGCGCCAAGAATGCGGACAAAACGGAAGGAACGAGAACATGCCAACGATAGTACCGCCGATTAAAAGCCAAGGAATAAAGACGAAGCTGGTGCCTTGGATACTAACGTTGGCGCCAAAAGCCAAGGGCCGTTGGATCGAGCCTTTTTGCGGAACATGCGTGGTGGCTCTCAACGCGCAATATGAAGCAGCTATTATCAATGATATTAACCCACACATTATTGCTTTCTATGCTAGCCTTCAGGACCGAACAATCACGCCAGAAGTTGTTCGTGAATACTTGGTGGAAGAGGGAAAATTGCTGTCGCAAGCAGAAGAGAACGGCTACGAACACTTCCGAAAGGTTAAGAATCGATTCAACGAGCAGAAAAATCCTTTGGATTTCCTATTCTTGTCTCGGGCAGGATTTAACGGAATGATACGCTTCAACCGGAAAGGGCACTGGAACATCCCATTTTGCAAGAAGCCGGAAAGATTCAGCAAGGCTTATGTGACAAAAATAGTCAATCAAGTCAGACAAGCAGCGCAAATAATAACTCCAAAGTGGGAGTTCAGGAACCAAGACTTCGAAGAAGTAATCGGAGCGGCGCAAAAAGGTGATCTTATCTACTGTGATCCACCCTATATGGGGAGGCATGTAGATTACTTTAATGGATGGACGGAAGGAGATGAAGAGCGGCTTTTCAGTTGTTTGGAGAAAACGAAAGCGCACTTCATCCTTTCGACTTGGCACCACAATTCCTTCCGAAGTAATGAGATGATCCCACGGTTTTGGAATAAGTTTAATATTGTGACGAAAGATCACATGTACCATGCGGGCGCAAAAGAGAAAAACCGCAATCCCATTGTTGAGGCGCTAGTGTTCAATTTTGAAGCTGAAATGCAGAAGCACACTGCGAAGGCGGAGTGAAAACAGCTTTCTCTATTCGCATCATAGACAGCGTTCCACAAAACTTATGAAAATCTGAATGTTTTTCAACATGCGATCTCCTGTTTGTTTCCTAATTCATCGACGGTCACCTGTGCTGTTTCCAGTGCATGAACTTTCCCGTCTCCAAAGGCGTTAATTCCCGTCGAACTGACGGTATTTCTCAAATTAATTAAGGCGTTAAGGTCTCGATCAATCACGAGACCACAGTCGCAAAAATACGTTCGTTCGCCTAACGTCAAGTTTGACTTTATGGAAAGAATCGATCAGCTACGACTACTGTGATTCCATTCCATAGACATTTGTATTCCAACTGTCTGCGGAACTCACTCATCGAAGCATCACTCACTGCTTTTGCGAGTTTATGATTTCTCTTCATTCCTGCTACGTTCAGATCTTCAATCACAAAAACAGACGGCTTGGCTCTCACGATCTGGGTTGTTGCTTTTTGTATCGAATCCTTGCGGATGTTTGCGATGTCAAAATGAATGCGTTGCAATTTTCTCTTGCTCTTGAATCTGTTGTTGCTGCCCCTCACGCGACGTGACATCTGTCGTTGGGCACGTTTCAGTTTCTCTTCCTGTTTTTTCAGTGCTTGCGGGTTCTCAAACACTAAGCCATCTGAACAGGTAGCCAGTGTTTTGATTCCGATTTCTTCACTCGTCTGAAAAAATTCTTATATGCCTTGTCCAGATCGCGTAAGGCTTCCTGTGGGGCGCATTTGGAAACGCTATACATCCAAGCCAATTCGCCCTTTTTAGCTGATTCAATTCTCGGTGCAGAGCAATAGCGTTAGTTGACTTCTTCTCATTCTCATGGAGGTCAATGTGTCTTTCAAGCCCCCCAATTATAGGCGAAGCGGGCGGCACCAACATGTTGAACTAAAACAGAAACCTGTTCGTTATTCGGATCAAGTTCTACTTTGAATGCCCGCTGAATTTTCATTTCTTCTCATTAATAATTAAATTAAACAAATCAGTATTGCCATCTTTTGCTGCGGTTGAAGCTACATAATTTCCTTTAGTCGACGGATTAACTTTTTTGTCTTTTAACAAAAGCTTATTTGGAATTAAACCAGTCTTTGACATGAATAATCTCTTCTCTGGAAGCCTCTACTCTTCCTTTTTGCTTCTCTAAGAAGCATCAGTAATACTCGCCTGTTTCTTTCATCTTTGCCTGAACTTTTGGATGTTTTTTAAGGAGATTAACTATTTCGGTGTGTCCATATTCTGCAGCAAATCTGATTGCCAAATTATTTTCTGCAGATGGATCTGCTCTTTTGTCCTGTAAAAGAAGTTTAACTATTTCAATGCGTCCATGATATGCAGCTGATCTGATTGCATAATTATCATCTGCTGATGGATCTACTCTTTTATCCTGCAAAAGAAGCTTAACTATTTCAGTATATCCAAAATGTGCAGCCCATCTGATTGCATAATTATCACCTGCAGAAGGATCTACTCTTTGGTCT
>CAZICJ010000122.1:0-3008 GCA_964537635.1 uncultured Pirellulales bacterium | reverse complement strand
GCGGAGACACGCTGCGAAGTGGTGAAGATCGCGTGTAGTTCCCCCGAAGAATGCGACGTTTGGTATCGGCTGACGTGGACGCAGGAGGAAATCGCGATCGCGCTGGAGCGGCAAACCGGAGTGACGATCAGCCGAAGCACCGTGCAGCGAATCCTGAGCGCGGAGGGGCTGCGTCCGCATCGGGTCCGCCAGTGGTTGCATAGTCCCGATCCCGATTTTCGACCCAAGGTCGCCCGAGTATGCAAGCTGTACTTCGCTCCGCCCCCGCGTGCCATCGTGCTGTCCATCGACGAGAAGCCGATGCAGGCGCTGCGGAGGCGACACCCAACCCGCTACGATGCCGGCGAGGTGCGGTACGAGTTTGAATACAAGCGCAACGGAACACAGGTGCTGCTCGCAGCCTTCAACGTTCAGACCGGACAGGTCTTCGGCCGAGTTGTACCACGTCGCACCGGGGCAGCCTTGATCGCGTTCATGGAGCAGGTCGCGCGGCAATACCCGCGCAAGCAAGTCTACGTCATCTGGGACAACCTCAACGTTCACTACGACGGCAAAGACCAGCGATGGACGCTGTTCAACGAGAGGCACCACGGACGTTTTCACTTCGTCTACACGCCAGTCCACGCCTCCTGGGTGAACCAAGTCGAGGTTTGGTTCTCGATCCTGCAACGGCGCGTCATCCGGAACGGCAGCTTCGGAAGCAAGCAGATGCTGCGTGAGTGCGTCGAAGGCTTCATCGATTACTGGAATGAATACGAGGCGCATCCTTTCCGATGGCAATTCTCTGGTCGGTTCGAGCACACTACGGTGCGCAGGAAGGCAGCGTAGCCTCGCACCCGTACCAATGCCGAAGCTCCAAGCAGACCCCCACCACGTCGAAAGCGTCGAAGCGTTCATCGAGCGGGAAGACCTGTCGCATCTGACCATCCGCAAGCGAGGCGACACCATCACGCTCGTGGAGGGACCGCCCAACGATCGCGTAGCCATCGCACGGCTTCGCCGAATCACGAAGCAATGGTGGGCCTTGGAGATCGCGACACACACCGGCCGGTGGGAGCCAACGCCGGTCCAGGGTGTCCTTCACGAGGTATTAGACAAGCTGGTCGCTGAGTTCTCCTGGGTCCTCTCGCCAAGGTCCTAACCCGGAACGAATTAAGGATCTGCTGCACTAGTCCCCAATCAAGCGAACTATTTAGCAGTTCGCGGGAATCCATCTGAAAGGCCGCGTGTTTGAAGGGGTTGAGAGACGACCAACAAACACGCGAAAGGCCATTCAGATGAACCGCAGGGTACGACGATGGATGGAGCGAGAGCAACGGCAAACCGCCCGTCGTCTGAAGCAGGCGGAGGGGGGACGAGCACCGCGAAGCCACGGTCCTGAGATGGCTGGCAACGGCATCGCATACGACGTGTCCGCGCGGGTTCGTGCGGTTCCGTACGGTGGCATCGGCGTGATGCACCAGCTCGCGAAGAAAGTGCAGCTTGTCGGACGGATCGACGCTCGGCTCCAGTTGCTGCGCTTGTTCAAGCCCTACAGGGACTCGGACCACATCCTGAACATCGCTTTCAATCAGTTGTGTGGTGGAAAGGTGCTCGACGACATCGAAGTTCGTCGCAACGACATCACCTTTCTCGAGATGCTCGGCGCTCGCACGATTCCCGATCCCACGACGGCAGGGGACTTCTGTCGGCGGTTCACGGAGGCCGACGTGTGGAATCTGATGGGCATCATCAACGATGTGCGAGTCGGCATCTGGCGCAAGTGCGGCATTGTTGAGCAGACAGCGCGAATCGACGTGGATGGCAGCTACGTGCCGACAACGGGCGAATGCAAGGAAGGCATGGATCTGTCGTACAAGGGCGGATGGGGCTACCACGCGCTGGTGGTATCGTTGGCGAACACGAACGAACCTCTGTTCATCGTCAATCGTAGCGGCAACGTGGTGTCACACCATGGCAGTGCGCCCGTGCTCGACAGAGCGGTAGAGCTTTGCCGCCAAGCTGGCTTCCAAGACATCTTGCTGCGCGGCGACACCGACTTCTCGCTGACCCGCAACTTTGACGCGTGGACCGAACGGGGCGTGCGCTTCGTGTTCGGCTACGACGCCAACCGCGGCTTCGTCAATCGGGCAGACAGTATCGATGACGACGACTACGCCGCGTTGATTCGCAAGGCAGACGAGGCGTTCGACACCAAGCGCCGAGCCAAGCAGACGCGTGTCAAGCAGGACGTGATTCGGCGGCGCGAGTTGAGAAACCTCACGCTGGAGGCCGAAGACCTAGCAGAATTCGACCACAAGCCGGCGAAGGCGAAGGGAACCTATCGAATCGTCGTGCTGCGGAAGACGATCCTCGAAGAGAGGGGGCAGCGCTGCATCGGACAGTTCCACCGCTACTTCTTTTACGTGACCAACGACCGAACGATGACGAAGGAACAGGTCGTGCGAGAATCCAATGATCGCTGCCGTCAGGAGAACCTGATTGAGCAGCTGAAGAACGGAGCGCGCGCGCTTCACGCCCCGCTCAACTACTTCGTCGCGAACTGGGCCTACATGGTCATCGCGTCGCTCGCGTGGTCGCTGAAAGCGTGGTTCGCGCTGATGCTGCCAATTTCTCCGCGATGGCGAAACGCTCATGTCGCGAAGAGGCACCAGTTGCTGCGCATGGAATTCTCGACCTTCGTGCAGCAGCTCATCATGGTACCAGCTCAGATCCTGCACACAGCTCGGCGAACCGTTATCCGCTTGCTCGCGTGGCGGCCGGAAGTCCACACGCTGTTCCGCCTGCTGGACGCGCTCTGACGCAGGGCCTGGGCGACGCATTGGGGCCCGCCTAGGTCAGACTGCGAACCGGAAACCGCCCAACGCAGGAGATACCACGACCAAACCACAACAAAACTCGACACCGACTTAGTTCGGAGGGCGCCCGTGCGCGCGGCGACTCCAGCATGCCTGCCGCGATGCCTCGACTTGCGCTTAGCGCGCGGCGTTCACTTGATTGGGGACTAG
>CAZICJ010000121.1:0-3080 GCA_964537635.1 uncultured Pirellulales bacterium | reverse complement strand
GAGAATCCTGCATCTGCACCGTTCCACCAACGCATTAATCGGATGAGCCATCTTTCGCACTTTTTGAAACATAGAAAAACGGTTATTGGGACCTGAAAATGGGGTTGCTTTGTAAAAATTGGGTTCGTTTTTCAGAATTGGCTTCATTTTCAAAATTGGGTTCGTTTTGCGAATGTGCGTTTTTGGCCTGAAAATGGGTTTGCTTTGTAAAAATTGGGTTCGTTTTGTAAAAACAGTTCGTTGTTCTTGGTTCGTAGTTCGTAGAAAGATAGGATTTTAGACAGGATTAACGGTATTTACAGAGCCAAGTACTTATGCAATTGTGAAAGAACAGCGGCTGGCGAGGAGGGGCTACCAGCGTGTGGAATGGGGTTCCACAACGGGCAGTATTATATCACAGGATGGTAGAAAAAGCAAGGATGAATTGTCAAAATGTCCTATTCCTGATTGGATTTATCCTGTAATTTGTAATTATTTTTATTGACCTATAATAAGGAATATAGTACTATAGATTACTGAAAATTAAATATTGATAGTCCACTGGACTTGAAGCGTTCCAGTTGAAACCGCCAGTTTCAAAACCAAAGAACGCACAAGAGCAGTTGCCCCGGTTGGGGCATTGCTTGAGTGTCTTTGGTAGGCTCTGGCGGGCCTCAACTGGACACAACAGAGCGATGCTCCTTTTTTGTGTATCTTGCGGAATGTTCCGACGGGCGAGAAAGGAGGTCAAATAAGAGTAGAGGGTTTTTATTTGAAAGGAAGCAGGTATGGAGAAAACGAACGAAACAAAAAGAGCGGTGGTGAAATGGAACAAGTTTTTTAATGTGCGTATCTGGTTGATTGTGGTCTGTCTGATTTGCAGATAGAGTCTATTCAGGAAAAATAATAACTTCGCGGGCTGTGTGCGGCCTTGTTGTCCCGCACACAGCTTGCAATGAATTGAAATGGAGATTGTGATGAAGAATTATTTTTTAATATGTTTTTTGTTTGCATGTTGGGCCCCAAATCTTTTAGCTGGGTATACTGATGGGTTTATAACAGCAGGTGAATATGAGTATGCTGTGACTTGGCGATCTTTTAATCCGCCGCTGATTGTAAATGGTGGAGGTGCAGATGAGATTTCGGTGCGAGATAATGGTCGCTTAATCGTACAATCGACCTCGAAACCATTGAGTTTATATTCCCCTGTTGGCGGGGTTTACGATATTTTGCTGTATAATACCAGCCATCTGCTTTATACAGGTGGTTTAACAGAGTTGATTACGATTGGTGGAAATGGTACAATTAATGCCACAGCCGAGCTTCGTGGCGGAAGTATCAATCTCATTAAGAGTATGCAGTTCACTGAAAAGACCGGTTCCGGTCCGCATATCGACCTTTACTGTCAGTCTGGTTGGTCTTGGATTAATAACGATCCACTGGTCGGCATTCAGGGAAAATGGCTCGATGGGTCTTCCTTTAATATCGAGTTTATAAATCATGCGGATTTTGATCCTGCGTGGACAAATATTAATGTTATTCCCGAACCGACAACATTACTTCTGTTAGGTCTTGGCGGTTTGCTGGTACAGCGAAAAAAACCGGAAATTGAAAAAGGAAAACGAAAATGAGCGTAAAAACATGGAAGACTATAATTTCTTGTGTGGGCATTTTTTTGTTCATTGGAGATTTTGCACAGGCTGTGCCCATTACCATCAAAATCACTGGAATCGTAACAGAAATAACGGGCATGGAACCCTACCCCTATAATGAAACAATTTATACGGGTGCAACCTTTACCGGTTCCTACACATATAATTCCTCAACAATTGGCGAATATCAGCAACCCGGCAGAGGCCGCTATGCTCACAGCTCGCCCTACGGATTCGATGTATCTTTAGGAGGATTTGATTTCCAAACAGTGGGAAATCACGATTATCAGTTTACAGTTTGGCTTTATAACAATTACTCACAATCGCTATACGATGGGTATAGTGTTGTAAGCAACAAAAACGCACCGCTTTATACCGGCTTGAGCGTACATAGAATAGCATGGGATCTTCGCGATAATACCCATGCCGCTCTTTCGTCAATTGCTCTGCCACTTGACGCGCCGGACATAAATGCATGGAGCTACAATTTTTTTTCTATTGATTGCGGCGGTTTAGGCAGCGACAACCCACTTTTTAGTGTATGGGGAACGGTCACGGATGCCGTGCTTGTTCCTGAACCGACGACATTGTTCATGCTCGGCTTGGGCGGCCTATTGATTCGCAGAAAATGAATTATTACTATGCCAAATTGAAACAGGGCGGGGTGAAATTCCCCGCCTTTTATAAAACAAATCTGGATGACTTTGAAAAACCCGCAATACTATCGGGAAGTTCGATGGCAATTCCAGGAAAAATGGTTTTACCTGAAAATTACAACGGAATGGGACACTGGCCGATGTGTTCAGGAATAATAACGGGCACCTGCAATCCCGGCATCGTTAAAAAGGCGCCGAGGATTTCAATCGACGACATAAAACGGTCGTAGTCGGGCGGTTTGACCATATAAAAGGCACAGGCGGCATCATAGCACCGGGTAATTTCATTGGATTCGGAGGCGGTCGTCAGCATAATAATGGGTATTTTGGTAAGTTCCTTGTCTGCCTTGATGCAGGTCAGCACATCCATTCCGTCAATTGCCGGCATTCGGATATCCAGCAGCAAGACATACTGTCCAATTTTGATGCCGGTTGATTCATTGTGCATAAAGAGAAATCGCAGCACATCCCGCCCATTGGAAAAATGCAGAATTTGCCCGTTGAGACAAGTGCGCCACAAATTTTTTCGGACCAACGCGAAATGTCCGGCGTCATCTTCAGCGATTAGAATAGTCAATGATTTTGTCATACGGAAACATACTCAGCCTGAGGCAGTTCAATGACCTGTAAAAATTGCCCGATTCGGTAGATTGTCTCGATAAACTCGTTGTATTCCAGCGGCTTGACGATATACACCGAACAGCCCAGCTCATGGCAGCGCACAATATCCCCGGGCGTATTGAGGCTGTGTCGCAATTTTATTTTCAATTCCTGTTTATCCTCGGCAATCCGA
>CAZICJ010000120.1:0-3296 GCA_964537635.1 uncultured Pirellulales bacterium | reverse complement strand
CCTTACTTGTAAATAATTAATCAACAGCTCTGAAGTGGCTGAAAGCAAAATTGCCACTATTAAAATCTGACTCTTGAAATCAAGTAATTCATAAGAAACATTTGAAGACCTGTAATATTAAGTTAGCCAAATAAAGATTTCGGATCCGAGGTGAAGAGTTTAGAAGAACAAACATTTATTTCCGACAGGAAAAAAAAGTAGACTGCGCTCGGTATTGGTACTGAATCGAGTTTACAGACCAATCACAATGATGGTCGCAAACTAAATGCCGCTTACATTCCCAACAGTACACAGCAACAATTATCAGCAACATTATATTGCAGTTCACTTCGATGCGAAATATAGCATATGCTAAAGTGTACAACTGCATTGCAAATGCAACAGAATGCAGATTAGTCTGAAACACACAAATGCGGTAACAAGAATGACAATCACCGCGAACCGAATTGAACATCATACATGCAAGCACGGCATACAAAGCATCAGAGATATCCAGTGTTTACCATATGATAAATACACAGAGCTGAAAGAGCTAACAGCCAACGCAACAACAATTAATCCAGACGCGCTGCAATCAGTTTCTACTTGATTATAAATACACTGCCGATAAGTTCGATTCAGAAGAGATAAACAGCATTAGATAGCACTCGACACACAGTTACTTTTCCTGACGTGCTTATGAGCTACCTTGCAAGTAGTCAAATATGAAACCTCAAGTTTGCAGTATATCAACGTAGCAATGCAATTTAAGCCAAATTTGCACGTACAGACTTACACTAACCTGCAACTATCAACAGTCCAACAATTCCAAGGTAGTTCTAATAGTAGACAAGCAATATCACGATGCATTCATTGCCGGTATTGTTGCTTTGTTTAGCCAGTCAACAAGCAGTCTAGTAGATTGCATCATGTGCGGATAGGTCAACCAATCTTCTATCAGTATTACGCGTTCGGCTCGGCCAAGCAGACGTCAATCGTAAAGAATACGCGCATGTCACTAGCAGTAACAACGGTCGTCTGCAATCAGTTGCTCAAGCAGCTCTTGCTCCACTTGTCGTTTCTGTCGTTTACAGTAAGCTACGTCGTCCGACTTTCTGCAAAACAGTGCATCGTTTGATTGACTGACAGCTCTGCATTAAGTGGCAGTAGCCACAGTCGACAATTGCAGGAAAATTTCATCAAGTTAACATGTCAGTTTCTCCAGACCGGCGACATCAATTTCCTTGGAAAGTGCGGCATTGTTCGTCCGGCCACTCTGCACGGCCACAAGCAAGTCAAGTCACTGGAAGGATTTTCCGAGCTCAAATTGCTGCTGCCGTTTGGTAGCGAGCTGCCAAAAGCACTGGCGGCACAGTCAAAACGTCCACACTTGCTTTAAACGCCGCAAAATGCGATACTTCAGTGGATTGTGCTTCTTTCGGGAAGCACTTCAAGTTTTGCCACCAAGTTCAGCAGGTCGCTCGGTTTTACTAGCGAGGCAAGCTGATTTTTCACTTTTTTGCAGCTGGCACAACAAGTTTCTGCGATTGATTTCTGTTTTGGCCGACCAAGCTGTGTTTGTTAGCTCTCTGCAATTGTCTAGTTTCAGTGCTGATTCAATTGTCTCGCATTATAGGCTGAGACTGAAGTATACGAGCATGTTGAAGCATGCATACGCTGACACAGGCAAAAGCACTAGTCATTTGCGACTCGCCATTTAAACAGTCAGCTCATGAGCCAAGTACGATTGCTTCGATTCTGCGCTCTGCTAATTTGCACCACATACACATCGACGTGTCATAGACGCGTTGCGCAACACTGGCTGTTGCCAAGTAACTGATTTCAGTGCTGCAAGCTGCTTCTTGGTACACAAACACAAAGTCGTTCAGACAAGCAAACCAGCTCGATGCTGCCTCGAAAGCAAAGTTTGGCGTATTGAAATGCAAAGCAAAGCACAGAAACATCTTGATCACGCAGAGCGGTCAAACACTGTCCAACAAGCCACTGCATTCAACTCAAGTCACCGTTGTCAAACAGACGTTTGCAAGTGCGAGCTTTGCGTTCCTTACGACTGATTCAAACTCTTGCATCATTGACTAGCAATTGTTCTTACAGCAATTGTGCTTCACCTCTGCGTCTTGGCCGTCGTAAACTCGGTGCTGCGGCGCTACTCGCTTCGTTGCCAACGTTGCTCTCGCACCAATTAGCATTCTTATTCACATCTGTCATATGATGGCATAGTTGAAAACAAATAAATTTCTGTGCAGCGGCCAAAAACGCTAATTGTTTTGCAGAAAACCGGCAGGACCGCACAGATCGTTGCAACTTACAATCACTTGACTGCTGTTGCGGAAGCGGCGGCGTCCGAAGCGGCTGCGACTGCTTCAACGGAGTAATTCAGTAAAATTAGAGTACTTGCGACTCAGTATCGGCAAACAGCGATGCTCACAATCAGCATGTTCACTATCCAGTTTCTTCTCGTCGTGAAGTAGTTGATTTGCTTGATTTGCTTCATACTCCTTATCAGACGCGTCGTCAGGCACTGGAATTCACGACAGAAATTTGATAAGTAAACTTCAAGTTTCTCATCTTTCGGAAATGGTGTTCAGTGAAATAGCCAAAAGCAACAAAAACTGAGTGACTCACCACATTCAAATGCAGTTCGAACCGCCTGTAATTCCGCAGCGTAATTGATGCCGTGCTGTATTACACCTCAGTGAATTTCAAGTAATTCACCGTTCGTGCGAGTTGATGCTTAGCCTGACGGGTTATCGTCCATGTCTGAGCTGTCGTGGAACTTAACATCGTCCGCTGCTTTGCCGCTTCTCGTACTTGGTGCAAATATCAAACGCCATCTCGTGCAAACTGCAGCAAGTACACGTTGTCCACATCCTTGAACACTTACTGAAACTCAAAAAATCGATCCTTGGTGTCCATTACTTAATCACATTGTTCTTGAATCGAATCCTTGAACTTTTCCGTCATAATTCTCTTTCGAAAAGTATAGTGTGAACTTACAGTGTTAGAGTATCTGCGCCATTGCCGTTACACTTGCTTGACTTCAGATAAGTAGTCTCATTGATCAAGTGCTTGCAGGCCAACAGTTGGCGATTCACATTTTTGCTAGTGTACGCAGCACCTAACGAAGCTGTCGTTTGAGATGCATTCCATAGGTTGATCTAGCACACGCCATTCCGTGCATCTTAGATGATACGAATTGACGAAAATGAATGTTAACGAAGGAAGTCCACTTTTGAGTTTCCAGCTCTGTGCGTCTGTCAGCGCGACAATCTCGGTACTTGCATAGCACTGCCATT
>CAZICJ010000119.1:0-3381 GCA_964537635.1 uncultured Pirellulales bacterium | reverse complement strand
TATGTCTGTCGAGGCAGACCCCGGAGGGGCTATCTCACCTGCCGAAGGTTGGCGCACATCGACCGCCACACCTCGACCCGCATCTCGTGCGCCGCCTTGAGCGCATACATTCGTGCCGTCTCGCCCTTGGCCCGCGCCAGATCGATGTACGCCTCCACATATTGAGGGCTCGTGCGCGCTGCGCATTTCCGCGCATCGGCGCTCTTTTCCTCCGACAGGCCGAAGCGCGCCGCCTCCACGTGCTTGAGCCGCTGCTCCGCCATCTCCTCGGCTCGCCGCGCCTCGCCAATGACGACAGCGTTGGCGAAGAGCCATTGCAGGCTCTCCTGCACCTCCGCCTCGCTGACAAGCTCGTTCTGTCTCATCAGAACGGGACCTCACAGTAGTCGTTGAAATCTGAATGTGCGGGCGCGTCCGAGATGGGCTCTTTCGGCTGCGCATTGAGCGCGGCATATTCCGGCGTCGGCATAATCATGGTCTTGGCCCAGTCGGGGAGCCTGGACCACGCATCAGCGTTGAACTCAGCCGGATCCAGTGAGAAATAGAACTGCTCGTTCAGGCTGGGGGCGGCCTGCTGGCCCCTCATCAGCCTGCCCACGGACGACACATTCGCATAGACCTTCTCGCCCTTCAGCGTGTGCGTGACGGTGAGGATGCACGGCCTGCCGAGAATGTTCCGGATGTCGAAGCCGTTCTCGCCGAAGTCTTCGTCCGAGAACGCCTTGCCGCGCCACGCCTCGAGATGCTTCCGCAGCGTCGACTTCTCATGCATCGACCAGGTGTAGCGCTGGTTGATCGTGAACGGACGCGCGTCCGACATGAACTCCTCGCACAGCTCCCACGAGATCAGGACCTTGCGCCTGGTGTTCGTCTCGCCCATGTAGACCGTCTTCTGCGTTCCCAGGTCAATGAACCGGTAGCAGACGGCGAGATGTGTGCCTGCCGGTGCAAGCTCGAACTCGCCGCCGCCGTTCGGGGTTGGAATCTTCATATTGCTGTCTCCTCTGTGGATCACTTCGCCCGCGCTCTCAGCTCCCTGTCGTTCTCGTACGCCTCACGCAGCAGCAGGAACTGGCGCTTCGCCGTCTCGAGCTCGGCCCAGAAATGATGATGGAAATCCCCATAGGTCCTATCGAAGCGGAGCAGATGATACCCGCCCTCGATCGGCATGTCCGGATGCGCCTCCTCCCAGAGGAGCGCGTAGGCTCCGAGCTGGACGAGATATTCCGGATAGATCCCGTTCGAACTCTTCCAGTCGCCGAGGCTCAGCCTGTCCCGGATCAGCATCGCATCGAGCGTACCGCCGAACCGGTGGGTCTCGCTCACGAGCGACACCTCGGTATGCGTCACGCGGAGCTGTGTCTGGTCTGCCCACTCGCGGAAGGCGCGGAACGCCGACACGGCCCGCTCCCACACGTCCGGGTCCTGACTCCCCGGATCATCGGATGGCTCGCTCCCGTCGATGATCCACCGCTCGACCAGATCATGGGCGAGATTGCCTGCTGTGGCCGCGCTGTCTCGCGCCTCGCGGTAGTCGACGCCGTCGATCCCGCACTGCCAGGCCCAGTGCACCAGCCCGCTCGCCTCCTTGAACCGGGACAGGATGGTCGTCACGCCGGGCACGCGCGCGCCGTCCGCCGTGCGGTATCCGCCACGGGGCCTAGCCATTGTCGACCACCCACAGGCGGGGCGTGACGACGATGTCCAGGGCCTCGCTCAGCCGATCGCGGGCGAGGCGAAGATCGCTCACGGTTTCCGGCGCGAGCGCGGCGGGATTGCGCTTCGCCGTTTCGAGGATCGCGGCGACCAGCTGCTTGAGCGCCCAGGCATCCTGCTCGACCCAGGGATCCTGCTCGATCATGGGGGGCACTCCTCCGGGACCGTCGTGCACCAGAGCCGCTCGCTCGGCGGCGGTATGCGGATGATCTCTGGCCCGCGCGGGGCCAGAAGCTCCTGCGCTGCGTGGATCGTGGCGGGCACGACGATCGACCAGAACGCCCCGCAGCCGAGGAACACGAGTGCCCACGTCCAGCCGCGCTCCGAGAGGCCGAGGCTGCGGGGCGGCGGGCGGCGGAAGGAGATGTCAGTCATCACATGCCCTCCCTCATCTTCGCAATTCGGTCCGCTGCGCCCTTGATCTCGGAGGCCATGTCAAACACGACGTCCGCCGTGTCGTTCACGGTCGCGCGCTCGTGGCCGGTGTACTGCGCGATCAGGTCGTGCAGCTCGCGCAGCCTGATCACGAGCGCGCGCAGGTGCGCCTCGTTCTCCGCGGCGGTGACGCCTATGGGCGGGATTGTTCGCGCCCGGCTATCGGTCTGTCGCGTCAGCATCACGTGGCCTCCCCTGTGCTGGCGGCCAGCGTGAGGCGCACCGCGTCGACGCAGTCGGGCGCGAGCCAGATCACGGCGGTGGTGCCGTCCGGATAGTCGAGCGTCAGGCGGGCTGCGTCGCGGCCCATGATCGTCTCGAGTGTCTCCAGCGCCCAGGAGGTGCCGGACGGGAAGAAGATCGAGGCGCGGGGGAGGGTGTGCATCGGCTCTCTCCATCGGTCGATGGGGAGGCAGCGTAAGCTGGGCTTTATGCCCTGTCAAGTCGATCCAACGCTGAAAGAATGCCTTGACGTCGAGCGCCGCGGCGATTATTTCTGTTCGCGATGCGATGCGATGCGTTGAAGCGAGCGATCGAGGCTGCGGGCGGTGTCCGGCGCCTCGGTGCGCTGGTCGGGGTCACGGGACAGGCCGTCTCTCAGTGGGGGCGCGTCCCCGCGGGGCGCGTGCTGGCTGTCGAGGCCGCCACGAACGGCGCGGTGACGCGCCATGATCTGCGCCCGGACATCTTCGGGCCACCGCCGCGCGGCGACGAGACAGCCGCGCTGACGAGCCGGCGCCGAAGGTAGCGATGGTGCGGAAGAAGCGTCAGCCCGGCCCCGAGGAGATCCTGCACCTATGGGCTGTAGCCGAGTTCCGGGCGTGTCTGCCCGCCGACTGCGTCTGGTGGCACACCGATAACTCGACGCAGGCCAGGCCGTGGCACCAGGCGCGCATCAAGGCGATGGGCCGTCTCGCAGGCATTCCTGACCTTTTTCTTGCGTATGGCGGACGCGTCTATGGGCTCGAACTCAAGAGTCCGAGGGGCACGGTGAGCCCGGAGCAACGGTACGTTCACGACGCGCTCAGGCGGTTCGGCGGCGTCGAGGTGACGGTCGCGCGAACGAAGGAGGAGGTACATGAGTGGATGGCGCTGGTGTGTCCGCAGATCGCGGCGAGGCTCAGCGCCGACCAGTGGCGGCCACGAGCGGAGGACAGCGTATGACCCGCCCGCTCGCCGAGCGCATCGTTCAAAGGCCAAGCAGCAGCTCATGAGGGAGCTGCGCCCCGC
>CAZICJ010000118.1:0-3384 GCA_964537635.1 uncultured Pirellulales bacterium | reverse complement strand
GGCTTCGTGTCATGTCCGGCTGGGCGAAGATGATAAAGCGATGGCGGAAGTGGATGCGATAGTTGCCGACGCCAACACCCTGCCGGGGGCGGATAAGGCGCTGTTTGTGATTGGGGAGGGGTATTACGGTAAGGGGTTGCATTCAGGCCAGAATGAGGATTTTTGGAAATCGCTGGAACTGATTACACGGACGATGTCCATCAATTCGGGCAAAGACGCTGCTTTTGTGTCCAATGTGTTATACACGGCTGGCTTGAACTACTGGCGGCTTAAGGAATGGGCGGCCGCGGCAGGAGAGTTTCAGGATTCAATTAAGACCAATCCGAATCACATGTATGCGGATGCGATGCACTGGCTGGTTTCGGATTGCTACGAAAAGCTCAAGGCCGCCGGCCAGGTGAACAAAGAGGAAGCGGATGCGATGATTGAATGGGGATATCAGACACTGTTTGATAAGTATCCGAATAGTCCGGTTGTAGAGTATGCGGCGATACAGCTTGGCAAATTCAATCTGGAAAAGAACAAGCCCGTAGCGGCGGGCGTGTATTTCAACTGGTTTATCGACCATGCTCAAACCCAGGATGGGCGATTTATAGAAATCAGCAAAATTCTCGAACAATTACAGGGGTGTCAAAACAGGAGTGCCGGCAATGAATAAAATGAGAACTTTTCCGATTGTATTTGTCATTGGATTATGCTTGTTTTATACTGCGACGGTATGGGCGTGTTACCCGCCGCCGTGCCCGCCGTGTTATAGCGGAATTTGGCCTCTTTGCACATGGAGTTGCTTTTTCGGAACCTGTTGCAATAATTCGTGTTGTGCAGGAAGCTGCTGCAATAATAACTGCTGCATCGGGACATGTTGCGGTTTCAGTGGAACATGCTGTCCAAGCAGCGGGTGCAGGAGCTGTGTGTACGGGCAATGTGTTGTTTGTGGCGGCAACCTTAATATGGCTTGCTGCAATCAAACGTGCTTTGATTTTAGGACACACATGTGCTGTGGAGGAAATATATGTCGACAACCTTGTTGTAATGATTGGGAGTGTACGCGATGTGTTGATGGAAATTGTGAACCTTGTCTTCACAAGCTGACCAGCTTTTCCGAATTAATGGATTGTTCTCATATAGTGGACGATCCGGAAACTGAGCCACAACCGAACGGATGTTCAAGTCCTTTCGGCGATAATCCGGCCTGGTATTCATGTGGAGAAGCGTCAAACTTTCGTGGACCTTGTGACACTCACGATAGATGCTATCAAAGATGTGGCAGTAACAAAATATTAGACTGTGATGCAACATTTTCTACAGACCTTGACGCAATTTGTGAACCGCTTAGCGGGGATTGTCGTGGTACTTGCGACTGGTGGGCGGATAAGTACGCCGGTGCAGTTGAGTTGGTTGGCCAGACTTATTGGGAAGATGGTCAGGTACACGCCTGTGCGTGTTGTGATTGTTAAAAAACTTTGATTAGGAGAAATGTCATGAAATTTATATTTATAACAACTATTTATTTTGTTGCGGTTAACACCCTTTTAGCATCCGATACTGTTCTTTGGCGTCAGGAGTTTATTTGTGATTTGAATTCAACGTGTAAACCGGTGTCGATGTTGGTCGATAATAAAAATAACGAACTGATTCTTTTTGGTATGTCTTCAGCTTCCGGCACAAAAGAAGCTGCCTTGTTGTTGTTGAAAGTAGACTCGAATGGCAATGTGTTACACAGACAATCATTGGGCCTATTATCCAAATATGGCACATTCAAGGCAGGACATTTTGGTATAAAAACAACCATTGAACCCGATACTGGTGATATCGTAAGGTTGAATATATACGATGTTAACAGCATTTCACTTGCTGTTACCGACAAAAATATGCAAACTCAAACAAATAGTGTAAACTTTGGTCGAAAACCATCAGAAACCATTTTGTTACATGATATGATATCATGTCAAAATGGCAGTATGATTCTTGTTGGGCAACACAGTAAAGATGGTACAATAATGAAACTGAATTTAGAGGGAAACATAATATGGGAGAAAATATTTAACATCAACCAAATCAATATTTTAAGCAGTGCCGTTTGTGCTTTTGATCGCAATAATTTTTATGTTGCAGGGATGTCTGCATCGATGGTTGGCAAAATGATGTTGGCCGAACCCGCCACAATAAGTGTATTGTCTTATGACGGCAATGGGGAACTTCAAACAGATGACTCTTTTGAAGGAGGGTTGGCTCCTTGGCCATCAAGTTTGCCAAAGATTATCCGTCTCCCCTCTGGCATTGTACTTGTTGTGTATGATAAGAGCAAGAATGGAAAAGCCACGGAGTTATATGCAAGAGCATATACCCCCGATCTATCCCTGCTGTGGGAAAAACAACTGTTGCAGACAAAAGAAGACGGACCACCGGCATCTTTTGACATTTGTGCAACATCAAATGACCGATTCGCACTAGCTTGTGTAGTTAACTATTGGGATTTACGAGTTTTTGAATATGAAGCAGATGGTACAATTCTTCAGACACTGGAATTAAATGGAGGGATTGGGATAGGATGTATATATGTTGATTATTTGGCCGAAAAAATAATTGTCGCTTCTGCAAGCAAATTGAAAGAAAACGAAAAAGAAGCAAAAATCAAAGTGTTGGCAATTAAACCACACGAAATAAATTAGCCCAAAGGAATTTTAAGGGGTCTGGAACGAATGGCATTGCCGTTTGTAGGTGACGATATATCCAATGTTGTGAAAAGTCAATAGCGTCTTACTTTTTTAAGTCAGTGGTGGAGTTGAATAGTTTACTCTCGGCGCATAACGCGGTCGTGTATTTCAACTGGTTTATGGACCATGCTCATACTCAGGATGGGCGATTTATAGAAATCAGTAAAATTCTCGAACAATTACAGGGGTGTCAAAACAGGAGTGCCGGCAATGAATAAAATGAGAACTTTTCCGATTGTATTTGTCATTGGATTATGCTTGTTTTATACTGCGACGGTATGGGCGTGTTACCCGCCGCCGTGCCCGCCGTGCTATAGCGGAATTTGGCCTATTTGCACATGGAGTTGCTTTTTCGGAACCTGTTGCAATAATTCGTGTTGTGCGGGAAGCTGCTGCAATAATACCTGCTGCATCGGAACATGTTGCGGTTTCAGTGGAACATGTTGTCCAAGCAGCGGGTGCAAAAGCTGTGTAAACGGGCAATGTGTTGTTTGTGGCGGCGACCCTAAAAAAGTATGTTGTGAAGGGATTTGCACTGAAACGTGTTATCATATAGAAACTTCCACTGAATATATCGGACATTGTTTCTGCGACTCTTCTGCAAATTGCAAAGGTGAGCGTGTCCCCAAAAACTGGACAGGTGTTTAAGGTGGAATTGTTTTCGGGT
>CAZICJ010000117.1:0-3389 GCA_964537635.1 uncultured Pirellulales bacterium | reverse complement strand
TCTCAGAAACAATAGAATTTGTCAAGCTAAAGTCATTAACAAATCATATCGGAACCGTGGATAAGAAGAACGAATAAATACAACAAGAGAGCTAAACAATACGGTGAAGACAAAAATAACAATAAAGTTAGACAGAAAATTTATTAGAAACAAGCTGCTCAGTATGGATAGAAATATGATATTACCATACTCGGAAAGGAAAATTATAGCGAAGCCTCCTCTCCTGTATTCAGTGTTAAATCCCGAGACTAATTCAGATTCTCCTTCGGCAAAATCGAAAGGAGCACGATTAGTTTCGGCAACCAGTAGGCAAATTCAACATAGCAACCATATAGGATTTATAGCAGAAAAAAATCAAGTATTATAAGAGAATCTTTCCATCCTGTATGAGAGGATAAACAATAACATCGTTAAAATTATAAAAATATAACTAATTTCATAAGAAAGAATTTGAGCCAATCTCCGTATTCTTCCAATGAATGTGTATTTAGAATTTGAAGATCAACCAGCCCCTAAAATAGGATATACTGCCATTGTGGCAATGCAAAGATAGAATAAAAACCCGAAAAATAGTCAATTAAAAGAGACTGAAGATACATATAGAATTCACAATCTTATCATCAGTAATAAACTTACAAAGGGAGAGAAAAAGTAAAAATACATGTTTCTTAAGAAAGGAATTTTTCTTCTTTTTAAAAGGAGCTTAAAGGCATCAGAGATAGGTTGGAAAAGACCCATAAACATTACCTTGTTAGGCCCTTTTCGTAACTGTGAATAGCTAAGTAGTTTCCGCTCTAGAAGAGTGAAAAAGGCAACTCCAAGAAAAACGCAAATAAAACAAAATAAATAGTTTACTATATTTAGGATATTAATTAATAACCTCAGAAATAAACGAAGCAGTAAAGGAATAGTCATACTACATCTACAAAATGTCAGTATCAAATAGCAGCTTCATATCCAACATGATGTTTGCTAGAAAAATGAAAAAAGAAAAGACGGAATCCTGAAATAGAAAGAAGGATAGATCCTAAGAAAACATGTAATCCGTGAAATCCTGTTGCTATGAAGAAGATTCTGCCGAATACCCTGTCAGCAAATGTGAATGTTCTAACCGAATATTCTTCCATTTGAATTTTTAAGAATACTCAACCTAACAAGCAAGTAATAACTAGCGCGTAAAATCTTTGTTCATAATTATTTTTTTGAAGTCTGTGATGCCTTCATGTTACTGATACTCCTGATCTTAAAAGAATCACCGTGTTTAGTAAAGGAATACCATAAGGATTAATGGCAGAAATTCCGAAAGGCGGTCAAGTAACTCCAATTTCTACACAAGGAACCGTTCTTCTATGAAAGTATCCTCAGAAGAAGCTAGCAAAGAATATAACTTCGGATAAAATAAATAACATCATTCCTACTTTTAGAGCTTTTTGGAAGAACTTTGTGTGCCCTCCAATCATACTTCCTTCTCGAACTATATCTCGTCTTCATTGGTATACACCTAAACAAAGAAAGAATAATCCGAATAATAAAAGTCTTAAGATGTTTTTGTGAAACAACATAACTGCCCCGGAAACTACGAAGAATCTCCCTACAGAAGCAATGATAGGTCAAGGCCTATCTTTTAATATTATAATTGGTCTTATTTTGAAATAAGAAGGTATTTTTAGTACAAATAAGAATTAGCAGTTCTTATATTACTTCTTAAATAAAGTTTACGTATCGAGAAAGACATGGATGTTAGTATTTTCCTGATATTGAAAAAACACAAAAATATAAATAATCTGATTAAAATGAACATTCTTATATTAATGTCGTATCTTAGTCTATTGCCGGTCTCAGTGAGTATCATAATAGAGAATCTTTTTTTATATAAAAACGGATGTTGCTTAAATACAATAAATGAAGAAGCTACGATTATCAATACGAAGAACAGTCTCTTCTTAAAAATTGGATTGAACCTGTAACAAGACATATAAATCAGTAGCATCAGAATTCCTCCCCTTATCAAATAGAATAAAATAAATCTTAGTCAAGAGTGAGTTAATAGAGACATAGTGATCCTAATAAATAGACATAATACTAAAATCAAGATACCTATGAAAATAGGATGGAAAGAAATTAAAATGAAAGATCTTACAAGAAGTATGCAATATCTTAGAGCGGTTATTAGTATTATAAAAATGACGTTGATCAATCTTTTACTCCCAAAGTAAAAATTTTAATTAAACTATTTTTATAATTAAGTTAGAATGGAACTAATTTAAAGAAACTCACTGCGAACAAGAAGAAATAAAGAACGGTTAAGAATTTTCCCAGGAAATCATAGGGGTATACAACAGGGCTAGCACCAATTCAAAATAATAGGAACAACAATCTTCTTAAAACTCTAAGCATGATCTTTCCTTTTCTTAAGAACATAAAATGAACTTTATTGTTAGATATTGGAATAAAGGAAAGAGCTGCCAGAAGAATGATTATTATTACCATAAGAATAACCCCACCTAATTTGTTAGGCACAGAACGAAGAACCGCATAGAATGGGAGAAAATATCATTCAGGCTTAATGTGTGTAGGAGTTCTTATAGGATTAGAAGGGATATAATTTTCAGGATCAATAAAAAGATTAGGGAAGAAGAATGTAAAAAATATTCACACTATAAATATTGCAACGACTCCCATGAAATCTTTGCTAGTAAAAAACTGATGAAACTCTGCGTAATCTATTCTTTTTTTAATTCCTAAAGGATTTCTAGATAAAGAAAGATGAAGAAACAGAAGATGGGCAATAACTAAGACGAGTAAAATGAAGGGAAACAAGAAGTGGAAAGAGTAAAATCGATTTAGAGTAACTGTTCTTACACTGAATCCTCCTCACAATCATTCTACGAGAGTTTGCCCGATAAATGGAACAGCTCTTACTAAATTAGTAATTACTGTGGCTGCCCAGAATCTTATTTGTCCTCAAGGAAGAACATATCCGAGGAAGGCAGTCAGAATTGATAGAAGGAAAATAATATTACCCACTAATCAAACTTTTTTCAATTTGTATCTTTTAAAGAAGAGCCCCCGAAAGATATGGATATACATTAGAAGGAAGAACATGGAAGCTCCATTAGCATGTGTAAATCGCATGAATCAGCCCTCATTCACTTCTCGCATAATGAAATCAATGTTATTAAAAGCATCTGAAGTAGGAGCATAATGAAATGATAGGAATAGCCCAGTCACAATTTGAATGGCCAAGCAAATACCCAATATTGAACCAAAGTTTCAAAAAAAATTAATATTAGAAGGAGATTTTAAGTTATAAAAAAATCTAAGTGCTAAACTAATCTAGAAAAGTATGCTTTGCATACGATCAAGAATTAACAGTTCTTAATATATAT
>CAZICJ010000116.1:0-3425 GCA_964537635.1 uncultured Pirellulales bacterium | reverse complement strand
CCAGAAAGATACGCAGAAACACAGTGTCCGAGCGAGTTCTTTAGCGACCTGCTAGCCCCCGCTCACTTGTGCTTCACCTACTGCATCCTTCAACGCCGCTGCAATGCTGGCCACCACTTGCTTGGTCAGGCAAGGATAGAGCCACACCGTGCAGCCAGAAGTATCTTCTGATTCTACATAGGCCTTTGCGGGGAATCTCGCGACCACCTCCTCAACAAGGGCAAAGCTGGTCCCTGTCGGTACAACCACGACAGCGCTCGGGGCCGCACGGATATGCTCGACAAGTCGTACACTCGTCCACCAAGTGTCGGCGGTCGCCAGGCTGCTGAGGGCGAAGGACAGCGCCAAACCAACCCGAACAGGGATCTTCTTGTCCATCACGAAGTAGAGGATGAGCAACTGGGTCACCAAAAGACCCAGCCACACCACGACCAGTTTCTCATACAACAAATCAGCGTAGGAGAATCGAACATCGGCGGCGAATACTCGCTCGTCCACCTCGATTCGCGAGGCCACAACGTTCCGACGCGTGATCGCCGCGCCGTACAAGGCAGCAGCCCAAAGGACTAGAAGGGCGGCTAGGGCGAGTGCGCGCCTCCTGTTTCGTAGAATTCTGGGCATAGCACCTTCCCATCTGTCTCTGTATCTAGCGCGACGCCGCACGGCTTCCGTTACATGAACCACATTGGATTCGGAGGAGGAAGCGACGGTGGTAATGGAGCTGGCGAGTAGTCCCCATCAAGGAGATCGTCCACATAATGTATGCAATCCGTCCGCCACAACCAGTAGTCATACGGCGGAAAGTACATATAGTAATCCGCCCAGTCGTTCAGAATGTCGTCATCGTCGGGTGTCGAACGGTGGGTCGGTGGACCCTTCGGGCGTGACGGCCAATCCTCCGTCTTTACTACACCAGTCCCGTATAACCCATAACCGCGTTGTGGATAGAAATGCGTCCTGCGGTATCGGCCATTCGGCATTGGTCCATAGACCAGCGATCGATGCCCGTTCCAGTCCCTGATAACCCAACGATCCAATCCCAGCGGATCGACGGCCGAGGCCGGCTCACTCGCTGAATATACATACAGATTCCCTCCACCCGCCAGCCCGATCGGATCCCGCTGCAAGAACCGCCCAATACTCGGATCATACCACCGGTGCCCGAGGTGTTGCAGGCTGATCGGCGGCAGCGCGGGATTGGCGCCTTTGAGCGTCAACAGGTCGCTGTACGGCGCATCGGCGCCCGGGAGGTTCGGGTCGCTGCCCGCAACAGCGCCGTAGCGGGCGGCGTAACGCGTCTTCGTCCGGCCGCTCTGGTAGCCGAACCCGCCGGCGTAGCCGTAGCGCGGCAGCGGCGGAAGGCCAAAGGTCGTGCAGTTCGGATCCTCCGGGGCGCCCGGCAGATCGCCGCCGATCGTCCAGTCCTGGCAACCACCGGCAAGGGTGCCGGTGCCACACGGGTCGCCACCACCGCCACCGCCACCACCACCGGCGCTGCACACGATCGGCTCGCCGAAGGCCGTGTACGTGATCCGGCTCTGCGGGATGAGGTTTGGATCGCTCGCGTTCGGGTCGGTCGTGAGCATGGTGCTTCTGATCATATCGCCGTGCAGAAACCGCGTCTGCGCGACATTGTACGTCGGCGCGTTCGGGTCGCCGGTCCAGGCGAGCTGCTGCACGCCCTGCGTCCCGGCCGCCGGCAGGTGCCGCGTGTCCTCCAGGGTGAGGGCCGCATACGCGTCGCAGCTTGTCGCCGGCTCGTCGGCGTACAGCGTGTACTCGCCGTACGGCTGCCCGCCGGCATAATCTGTCAACTCCAAGGCTGCGGCGCCGTAACAAGCGCTCTGAGCACCTTCCGTCGAGCGAGGCGCAAGCCCGCCGACATTTTGGCCCCAGGCTCACGGACCTGCGCGGAATTGTCACGGCGGGTTTCAACTTCGCGAACTCCAGAGCAGGCGAATCGCTATCCACACGGAGCCCACAATTACTAGCATGTCCACGAGTATACCAGGTAATGCGTGCCACATGCCGGCATCACGCGCGACGCGAATATCTGGCAACAGATCCAGGAACACAGTCAGCAATGCGACTCCTCCGACAATAGCCGCACCTGTCATCGCGACCCTACTCGGCGGTTCAAAGAGAGCACCACATGTCTGGCACTGAAGTGGATACCGGACCACGAACAAGCCGAACACGACGGGTATGCTGCGGTACGCCTCAGGAGGTGCCTTCGACACGTCCTGACTTCCGCACACTGGACACAGCGGCTTGGCCTTAGCTGCTCTCATATGAAGGTCCCAGGGACCGCATCCCGTGAAAGAGAGAGACGCGGTCCAGCGCACATCTCGTGTACAACTAACTAGCTTAGAAGAGCACGTGTTTGTTATGCACCAGGACGCCGCCACTACCCACGAAGTACGTGTGAGGTTCGTCCACGCTCAAGTTGAATACGCGAACCGGCTGGGATAACTTCTCGGACACGACAGCTCTGACCTCCACCGACCCGCTCAGCCCTCGGAGGCAGTCACCCGCGCGCAACTGCCCAGCCTTTTGCCAACCGATGCCTTCGACCGCGAACGGGTGTTCACGAGTGCAAGTGATGCTCGACCCATCACTAAGCTCAATCCTAACGACGAGATGAGCTTGACTGGTCATTGTAGCCTTGACCCGTGCCATGCACGAGACTCCGGTACGATTGTCGTGCGAAAGGACTTCATCATTCGCCGATAGACACTCAATTGTTATCGGTCCTCGCGATGTCTGCACGACGGTGCCTTCAACCATACAGACGAACGTCGGGCGTTCCGGCGGAGGATCGAAGATGTCAGGCCTTTGTTGTCGCTGCCGCTCGTTCCTTCGGTTGGCCTCGCCTAAATCATACAAATGCCCCATCTCGTCCCAAATCAAATCCTCCGGGTCGCCGGGCCACGGCTCTCCTCCTGCCCAGTAGATGCAACGTGCCGTGTACTTGCCGGCCGCATAGTACATCCACCACGGTAGCTTTGGGACCTTACGCCACACGAGTGGTGGCTTCACGAAGCGCCGGCCATCGCTCCAACGTACTCCATACTTACCGACCCTAACACGTTTCTCCAGTCCATCAGGGTCTACTGATGTTAACGGTTCGTCTTCCACATAAGCATATCCGTTGACCCCGCCCTCCAGCCCAATCGGATCCCGCTGCAAAAACCGCCCGATGCCCGGGTCATACCACCGATGTCCTAGGTGTTGCAGGCTGATCGCCGGCAACGCCGGGTTGGCGCCTTTGAGCGTCAAGAGGTCGCTGTACGGCGCATCGGCGCCCGGGAGGTTCGGGTCGCTGCCCGCAACAGCGCCGTAGCGGGCGGCGTAACGCGTCTTCGTCCGGCCGCTCTGGTAGCCGAACCCGCCGGCGTAGCCGTAGCGCGGCAGCGGCGGAAGGC
>CAZICJ010000115.1:0-3567 GCA_964537635.1 uncultured Pirellulales bacterium | reverse complement strand
CGCAGGTCAGGATTTCTTATCGCTTGTCCGCCCAGAAGGATTCGAACCTTCGACCCGCGGCTTAAAAGGCCGTTGCTCTACCAGCTGAGCTATGGGCGGATACTGTGTATTGTATTATGCCACTTTCTTGCCACCAACCGGCCTTTTAAGGCTTACAAGGCCCTCGGGAGTTCCACGAACTCCCTCGACTCAAGCAACTTTGACCGGATGCTAGATAGCAAGTGTTGGCAAATGGTACGTCAGAAATGATCAAGTGTCTACTGCAGAGCATGAGAACAGCTCCGGAATTAGAGAGTACATACTAACATCGGGACTAGACGAGGTAGTAACTAACCCGATACCGTAAGTGGCGCACTGGGTGTAGCATGGGTGGACCTTTCAATCGGGGAGCATTGCATGCCAGACCTTTATCTCATACTCCATGGTATTCGCAGTACTCACAATGTGGGCGCGATCCTGCGGACCGCTGACGGGGCGGGGGTGAAAAAGGTGTACCTGTGTGGCTATACGCCGACACCGTTCGACCGATTCGGGCGAGCTCGTGCCGATATCGCGAAGGTTGCACTTGGAGCCGAACGTACTGTGTTGTGGGAGTACTGCGATGATACGATTTCAATCATCGAGAAGTTGCAAAGCGAAGGTGTAACGGTCGTAGCGCTTGAGCAAGATGCACGTGCGGTACCGATCGGTTCGTTTAAAGGGGATTCTTCCACTGCGCTTGTACTTGGTCCCGAGGTGGAAGGACTTTCCCCCGAGGTGCTTCAGCACTGTGATGTGGTGGTTGAAATACCCATGTATGGGACAAAGGAGTCGCTCAACGTCTCGGTTGCCGCCGGCATCGCGCTCTACACCCTTCGCTTAGCAGAGCCCACCCACCTCCTCATGTAGAGGTAGTGGGTATTCCACTAACCCAGTATAGTACCAATGGCCTTTGATGCAATGTTGGTAGATATGAGTGTGGAGTGTCACCAACCTACATACAGAGTGGTTCTGTGCACCTTCCAGTGGGTTATGAAGTTTGCGCATCGAGCCTTTTCCGCAGCTCCTCCCGTGCGACCTCTGCATCGCTCCATGGTGTTTTTGTCCCACGCGGGCCCATGATGTACGGGTCGGTGCCCTTGCCGGTGATGAGTACCGCGTCACCGGCCTTTGCACGGGCCAGTGCCTCACGAATCGCGACGCGCCGGTCCATAATGATGGTGGGCTTCTTTTCTTTCATACCCGCCACCATCTCTTCGACAATCGCGCGCGGGTCCTCGTCGTAGGGGTCCTCGTCGGTAAGAAGGATGTCTCGGCAGTACTGTTCCGCCACCTGCGCCATTTCAGGGCGCTTCCATCGGTCTCGTCCGCCCCCACAGTTGCCCAGCACACAAATTTTCTCGTGGTTCGGGAACGCGCGGTAGAGCTTTTCAAGCGAGTCTTTTGTATGCGCGTAATCAACCACAACGACGAAGGGCTGCCCCTCTTCTATTTTCTCCACACGGCCCGCGACATGACCAAACCGCTCAAGAGCACGTTTAATCGTGTCCATTGGGATGCCGATGGCGCGCGTGAACGTGACCGCGGCAAGTATGTTGTAGAGGTTGAAGGTGCCCACGAGCGGAGAGTGGATGGACACGCCCTCGTACGTGAAGAGAATACCTCGGTCGTTCTCACTGTGGGGTTCGGCTTGCTTCAGTGAGTAGGGGTGCTGTGCCACTTCGGCGGGAACGGTGAGAAAGAGTGCCCCGTGCTCATCATCGCGGTTGGCGACGACCACCCTCCGCTCCTTGTTCGAGTTGATGAGTGCGTCGCGCAGGCGTAGCTTACAATCGCGGTACGCCTCAAACGATCCGTGGCTCTCAATGTGTTCGGGTGAGAGGTTGGTGAATACGAGCGCATTGAGCGCAATGTGCTTGTGGCGCCAGAGTCGCGCCCCCTCGCTCGTCATTTCAATCACCGCAAAGCCGCAGTCTTCATCAACCGCACGCCGTAAAAACTTCTGCATAAACGAGCGGCCGGGCATGCTCATTTTGTAGAGGTTTGGCTCGCTCTCGTCGGCCACCTTGAAGCGTATGGTGTTGGAGAGTGCGGTGGTGTGACCCGCTTCCTCAAGAATCGTCGAAATGAGCTCAGTCGTCGTGCTCTTGCCTTTGGTGCCGGTCACTCCCACCACATAGAGCTTTCGGGAGGGAAAGCCGTAGCGAAACGCCGCGAGTGACGAGAGGAGCGAGTGGTAGTGTGGTTGAAGTGCGCGAAAGAGGGAAGGGGGAATGAGGGCGCGCAGAGTAGAGAGAAGTCGGCTCATGGTGGTTTAGTGGTGGCTACTGGCGCGAGAGGAGTTTGAGTGCCTCGCGTATGCGCGCGCTTTGGTCGGAGAGCGTTTCAGGCAGGAGACGGAGCGCCTCTCGTGCCTCTTCGTGGCGGTACCCGAGCGCCTTGAGTGCTTCGAGCGAGTCTTCCTCATCACGGCGAAGTACGTGCGCTCCCACATCCTCAAGCTCACCGAGCTTGTCGCGCAGTTCCAGGCACACCTTCTCTGCTGTTTTTCTACCTATCCCCGAAACCTTTGTGAGGTAGCCAACGTCGCTCGATGCGATAGCGCTCTTGAGCTTGTTGAGCTTGTCGAGCGACATGATACCCACCGCACCACGAGGCCCCACGCCCGAGACGGAAATCAGGAGCTTGAAGAGCTCAAGCTCGCCATACTCCAAAAAGCCATAGAGGTCGAGCGCGTCCTCGCGCACCACGAGGTGGGTCCAAAGGTCGAGTGCGTGGCTTGTTTTTGTGGTAGCGACGAGCGAGGGGGTGACGTAGACTTTGTATCCCACACCTGCCACATTAAGGACAAGCCACGAGGGCTTCACTGCTGTCACCGTACCGGAGAGGTGAGCTATCATACTCTGGGCGGAGACCCCGCACCCTCACTATAGCGGAAGTGGGGGAGGAGCGCACGGCGGGATGCTTGCGTTTTTTGGGAGTCGTGCTACTCTCCTGTGACAACGGAAACAAGGTATGCCGATCACATCTTCAGCAAAAAAGGCGATGCGCGTGTCAGAGAGGAAGCACGTGTTCAATGTGCGCAGGAATCGCGCCATGAAGGACGCCGTGAAAGAGGTGCGCCAGCTTGCGGGAGCGGGGAAGGCCGCCGAAGCGTTAGCACTCCTGCCGAAGGCCTACCAGGCAATAGACAAAGCGGCGAAGCGCGGCGTCATAAAGCCGAACGCGGCGGCGCGGAAGAAGTCGCGTCTCACCAAAGCGCTTCGTGAGCAAAAAGAGGTTGTTAAGAAAGGGAAGGGTAAGGCGAAGGCCAAAGCAAAGGCGTTGGAGTAAATGCTTCGGCATGTATTGCTAATCGGAAGCAGCACCACAAGGTGCTTTTTTTGTGCAAGCTCCATGGTTTCTGTTCCGCAAATCATATTATAAGTCGTCTCCTTTGGCCCGGCGCGGAACCACCCACTTTCGTTTGAACCTAATTTTGAGAACCTATGAACATACCATGGTATGTTCATAGGTTCTAAAGGAAGTTTCGTTTTGTGCCCCCGCGAGGAATCGAACCTCGATTACGGGATCCGCAATCCCGTGTTC
>CAZICJ010000114.1:0-3622 GCA_964537635.1 uncultured Pirellulales bacterium | reverse complement strand
ATATTATAAAGATGAAGACTGCATAGCGTACCGACACTTATTCCTTACCTTTGTTTGCCTGAGGTATATACCAAGTATCTTGCCTATATATT
This sequence comes from uncultured Pirellulales bacterium, assembly GCA_964537635.1. GTDB lineage: Bacteria > Planctomycetota > Phycisphaerae > Sedimentisphaerales > Anaerohalosphaeraceae > Anaeroglomus. The sequence goes on along the minus strand of CAZICJ010000114.1, from coordinate 3,530 downwards.
TGATTAACACATTTGCCTAAAAACACATTGGCGCATGAAAATAAACGGCACGCATCATCAAACGATTTGGCTCAAGGACGAACGAACCGTTCAAACCTTTGATCAGCGTTTTTTTCCGCACGAAATTGTGGTGGAAGATTTAACCAAGCTCGAAGATTTTGAAACAGCCATCAAAGACATGCACGTGCGCGGCGCGCCGCTCATCGGCGTCACGGCGGCGTATGGCTTGTACATTGTGGCTTTGGAGGCTCTGGAACAACCGGATTTTGATCTGTATTTTATGAATGCGGTAAAACGCTTGCGCAAAACCCGTCCCACCGCGGTAGATTTATTCCATGCGATTGAAAAAGTGGTCAAAACGGTCAACACTACGACGGATATTCAAAAAAAGCCACTTCTGGCCCTGGAAGCCGCGAAATTATTAGCCGAAGAAAGCGTAGAAAGCTGCCGCAGCATTGGTGAATACGGTCTGGAAATTATCAAGGAAATTAGCGCCGAAAAAGGCGGTCAACCAGTGAATGTGCTCACGCATTGCAATGCGGGCTGGATTGCTTGCATTGACTATGGCACTGCCACCGCACCGATTTATCTTGCGCACGATGCAGGCATTCCTGTGCACGTGTGGGTGGACGAAACCCGCCCCCGCAATCAGGGTGCCAATCTTACTGCATTTGAACTAGGGGAACACGGTGTGCCGCATACCGTCATTACCGACAACGCCGGCGGGCATCTCATGCAGCACGGCATGGTGGACTTAGTGATTGTGGGCACTGATCGTACCACCCGCAGCGGCGACGTCGCTAATAAAATCGGCACTTACCTCAAAGCACTCGCCGCAAAAGATAACAACGTGCCATTCTATGTGGCAGTGCCAAGCTCCAGCATTGACTGGCATGTGAGCGATGGTTTGACCGAAATCCCGATCGAACAACGCAATCCCGATGAAGTGAAATATGTACACGGCTGGGATGGTGAAAAGCAATCAAAGGTATTGATCACTCCCATGAGCAGCTCGGCAGCCAATTATGGCTTCGACGTAACGCCCGCGCGGCTGGTGACGGGACTAATCACCGACCGAGGCATTTGCGCGGCGAACGAAAAAAGTTTATTAAATTTATTTCCAGAAAAAAAAACAATCTGACTTCTCTGCTATGGCTTCTTTAACAATGGAGGAAGGTTATATCAAATTTCAGGTGCAATGGACTCAGGCTCTGCCTCTTCCGCTGGAGGCTTTACAAAATATTATACATTGGCGTGATATTTTATATCAAAAAGACCTAATCGGCGTTTATGAGAATGGCATCGGCTATGGCAATATCAGCCAACGCTGGGATATGACAGGGGAATTCGTCATCAGTGGCTCGGCGACCGGGCATTTACAACGACTTTCCAATCAGCACTTTACATTAGTAAAAAAAATTGACATTAACCAGGATACAGTTTGGTGCGAAGGTCCGATCGTTGCTTCTTCCGAAACCATGAGTCACGCTGTTATTTACCAAGCATGCCCCGAAGTAAATGGCGTAATACATGTACATCATACTGGGCTTTGGTCTAAATTATTGCACAAAGTACCTACCACTGCAGCATCAGCGACCTATGGCTCACCCGAAATAGCATATTCTATTATAGATTTATTAAGCAATACAAATTTGCGGCAGCAGAAAATTTTTGTAATGGAGGGACACCCCGAGGGTATTTTTGCTTTTGGTGTCAGTTTGGCGGAGGCGGGGGCGATTTTGCTTCGGCAATTTGATTATCTTTGACCAAACAACGCTAAATTATTATGAATAATATCAGCCGTTATATCACCATTGCCGTTTCCCTGCTGATAGCGGGTTTTTTGATTTACACTTTTAGCGATATTGTGATGTGGTTTATTATCGCCTGGATCTTCTCAATGTTGGGGCAGCCGCTGATGCGTTTCTTTCAAAAACACATTCACATTGGCAGATTTCGCGTCGGCAAGAGTGGCAGCGCCTTGCTAACTATTTTATGCTTTTTTATAGTCGTATTAAGCGTTATGCTCCTGTTTGTGCCATTGGTGGTGCAGGAAATCGAAGCGTTGTCGAAAATTGATTATGAAAGCATCGGGCAATCTTTACAAGAGCCGGTCAATCAAGCGAAAGACTGGCTGACTAAACGCGGTATCGCGGTTGATGACCGCTCGCCCGATCAAATGCTGCGCGACGCGCTGATGAATTTGCTCAATTTTGGGGATGTGACGGATTTCTTTGGATCGTCCATTTCGGCGGTGAGTGGTTTTCTTGTAGCATTTTTTTCTATTATATTTATTACTTTCTTTTTCCTGCAGGAGCAGGGCATGTTTGTCAATTTTGTGACGGCGATGGTGCTGCCCAAATACGAAGCCCAAACCCGCGAAGTGATTGAGGACATCAGCAAAATGCTTACGCGTTATTTTGGTGGTGTGGCATTGCAAATATTTTTAATCGCAGTTTATGTTTCGATTTTTCTCTCCATTCTCGGCATCAAAAATGCTGTTTTGATTGGCTTTTTCGCAGCGTTGATGAACCTGATTCCTTATCTCGGTCCTACCATCGGTGGGGCGTTGGGCATTTTTATTGCCGTTTCGATTAATCTGAATGCCGACTTTTACACCGTTTTGCTGCCCATTACGATCAAAGTAGCGCTTGTCTTCTGGACGGTGCAGTTGATTGATAATTATTTCCTGACGCCATTCATTTTTTCCAATACAGTAAAAGCCCACCCTCTGGAAATATTCATCGTGATTATCATGGCGGCGAAAATTGGCGGTGTGCTGGGCATGGTGCTGGCGATTCCGGCATATACCGTCATTCGGGTGATCGCGCGCGAGTTTCTGAGCCGATTTAAGATTGTGCAACAATTTACCCGTCAATTGGACGAGGTAATTCCCGACGAGGAATAGAACCTAAACTGATGGTTTAGGTGTTATGTGCTGTGATGTTACAGTGTTTTGGTGTTTGATGGAACAATATTATAGAAATAAGTCTTGTATAAAATTTCGCTACCACCAGTCCATCAAAACTCCAAAATAACATCCTACAAAATTACTAAATAACAAATGTTTTACACACAACATAATTTAAAAGACACCATTATAGCGCTGGCAACGCCGCCGGGTACGGGCGCCATTGGCGTGATCCGTCTGTCGGGCGAGGATGCCATTTTTATTGCCAATCAGGTGTTTTATGGTAAAGATCTTACGCAGCAGGCTTCGCATACCATTCATTTCGGCACCATTCGCGATGATGATAATAAAATTATTGACGAAGTGCTGATTTCATTATTCATCGCGCCCAAATCCTACACTGGCGAGCATGTAGCGGAAGTCTCCTGTCACGGTTCTCCTTTCATCATTCAGCAGCTCATTCAGTTGTTTATTAAAAAAGGCGCGCGATTGGCGCAGCCCGGAGAGTTCACATTACGAGCCTTTTTGAACGGTCGCATGGATTTGTCGCAAGCGGAGGCGGTAGCCGATTTGATTGCCGCCGAATCCGAATCGGCGCACCAGGTCGCGTTGCAGCAGA
>CAZICJ010000113.1:0-3665 GCA_964537635.1 uncultured Pirellulales bacterium | reverse complement strand
TGCGGCTACGCCACGGACATCACCGGGTCGAGGTCGACCTGAGGATCGGGAGCTCGCGCCTGGGGAACCGGGGGGTCGGACGGCAGTCCAAGCGCATCGAGAATCTTGGTAATCGCTGGCTGCTCGCTGATGGTCGCGATGAACCGTAGCCTGCCGCCGCAAGGGCACTGGAGCGCGTCGATTGAGAATACCCGGCGCAATAAGGTCGCCCAGTCTACATACGTTGTGGCCGCGGCGATGCACCCGCGGTGCGCTGCGGGCTCCAGCTCCGCTTGCTTCGGCTTGGCGCCTGCCAACGTCTCGCTGACGTCGGTCGTGGTTCGCGGCGGTGACGTCGATGGCTGTTTCGCGCTCGGCTCTTCGAGCTTGGGAACCACATGCGGCCGCCACTTCGAAGCGCTCGACAAGACCCCAAAGTAACGGACGAGCGGATGGCGTGGAGGCGGGATCAAACTCGCCAAGCGAGCGAGAAACTGCACGGGCTGCATCAGCAGATGCGTCCGGCGCCCACGCGGATACTTGATCGCGTACGCCACCCTTCCATCTGTCGTCATGCTTAGACGCTGCAGGCTGATCGGATGGCGAAGGATGTAGCGACACAGACTCTCGCGGCCCACGTCGTCATCGCCGCGCACCATCACCGCCGCGTGCAGGTTCCATCCATCGATGTCGGCGCACAGCCGTTTGCCACGCTTGTCGAACCGCGCATCGTCGTCATCGGGAAGCACTTGGCCATGCTCATCGACTCGACCGAGCTTTCCGACCCGGAGGCTCAATTGTCCGCATGAGGTTAGTGGATCGTCCTCGGCCGGATCCCGCGCATCGACGGGGTCACGCAGCAACCCGCGGCGCTCGAGCGTTCGCAGCACTCGCTTCTTGATTTTGCGTACAACATCGGCTATCTCGGCATCGGTTGGTGCGCGTGTTTCGGTAAAGACAGCTCGACCATCCTTGTTGTGGTACACACCGTCCAGGGATAGTACATGGGAATGTGGATTCAAATTGATCGACCCGCCGAATAGCTGTATCGCGGCCACCATCCCCGTCGCTCCCTGCCGCATGCCTCGCTCCTCACCAAGACGTTTGGTCAAACGCGAGATCTCCTCGCACAGGATGCGGACCACAGCGCTGAGCATGGCCGGGTTCTTGGCGAGCAACAGCCGCAGCTCGAACGGCACGCTCAAGACCCACTGGCGCACCGGCACCCTCGGCAACACCCGGTCCACTAGATTGGCTGCGGTTTGGCTGGCCCTTCTCGCTCCGCAACTCGGACATACCCCGCGAAGCTTGCATGACCAAGCGACAAGCATCGACGTACCGCACTGCCGGCAGTACGCACGCGCAAAGCCGTAAGCCAAGATCCCGCAGCGTAAGTAGCTCTGAAACTCCTCCTGCACGTAGCGCGGCAGCGGTCGCTGATAAGCCTCACTGGCCATGTCGACGAACGCCTGCAACCATGCTTGCACCACCTGATACAAGACGGTGTTCTCCGGCTGGTGCCGCTCGTAACGCTTGCGCAGCGATGGGCTCTCGGGCACAACGTCGGGACACGCCATGCCGGCACCTATTCGCGAACTTCGTGCCAGCGGCTCGAGTCAATGATTCCGTGGTGTTAGGGAGCTCGCGGGGTGGCGAGTCGCCATCCCAATCGGGATAATCCTGCTCAATACGGGGACCCAAGGGCGAGAATTGCTTTATGAATTGGGTACGGCTCCATCCGAACGGAACAAAGCGTAGGGATGTTGGGTAGTTGGAAGGCTGGAGGCTGACAAAAGGGGACCATCCACGGTAGGTAGGGTTTGTGAAGACAACTACCCCCATGGAGGTCCCAGATGGCGGTACCCTACCCCAAGAGCCCGCAGGATTGCAACTTCGACAGTTCACGCGAGCAGTTCGAACGAATCGTGGGGCTGTTGCAGGCCCAGGAGAGCCTGCGGATGAGTGCGGATGCTGTGGAACAGCTGTTGGTCGATGAGGGTCGCGAGCTTCAACGCCGACTGTTGCAGGAGCACCTTCTGCTCCGTGGCGCCGCTGAGGCAAGACTGCGGCTGGTGCAGGATGCGGACGGCGCCTCGCACGATGAGGTGCGAGCGTTGGACCGTCAGCTATGCTCCATGTTCGGGGGCGTGACGGTGTGGCGGTTGGCGTACCAGAGCCCTGGAACGCGTTGCCTGTGTCCACTCGAATCCACACTGAATCTTCCTCGGGGGCTGCATTCATTCGGGTTGAGGCGACTGGTGGCAATGCATGCGGCCAAGGAGTCGTTCGACGAAGTCATCCATGATGTGCAGGACAGGACCGGTGTCCGCATCCACAAGCGCCAGGCGGAGGAAGTTGCGCAAGCGAGCGCCGTCGACTTCGAGCGCTTTTATGTGCGGGGCCCTATCGATCCCAACAGCGTGTCCCCGACCGCGGCCATCGTTCTGAATTTCGATGGCAAAGGCATCATTATGCGCGAGGAGGATCTGCGGGAACTCACACGCAGAAAAGCAGCGAAGGCCCGACGTAAGCTCAAGAAACGGCGGGCGAAGGGGGAGAAGCCGAACCGCAAGCGAATGGCGGAGGTTGCCGTAGTGTACGCCGTCGAGCCATTCGTTCGGGATGCTGAAGACGTTATGCGAGAGTTCCGTCCAGTCAAGGAGGTGAGGAAGCGGCGGCCAAAGCCAACGCACAAGCGCGTTTGGGCAAGCGTGGAGAGGGAAGCCGAGGATGTCATTGACGAAGCATTCGAGCACGCGAAGAAGCTCGATCCGAATCTGGAGCGACCTTGGGTGGTGGTTGTAGACGGTAACAACGATCAGATAGAGCTAATCCGAGCGGCAATCCGGCGACACCGGGTGCCAGTGACCATCCTGTGCGACGTCATCCACGTACTCGAATACCTGTGGAAAGCTGCGTACTGTTTCTACTCGGACGGCTCCGAAGAGGCAGAGGTCTGGGTGACCGAGCGGCTGCGCGCCCTGCTTACAGGAAAAGACCCGAGCCAAGTTGCGGCAGGAATGCGCCGTAGCGCAACGAATCGCCAGCTTTCCGACAAGCAACGAAAGCCCGTTGACGACTGTGCCCGGTACCTGATCCGCAAGCGAAAGATGTTGGACTACGCCGACGCCCTCCGTCAGGGCTTCCCGATCTCCACCGGGGTCGTCGAAGGTGCCTGCCGTCATCTGGTCTCCCGGCGGATGGACGTTAGTGGAGCGCCCTGGTCGCTGAGAGGCGCCGAGGCCGTCGTGAAGTTGCGGGCGCTCTGGATGTCAGGCGATTTCGAAGAGTACTGGCGGTTTCACCTCGACCAGGAGAACGAACGCAATCACCGTCGGCGTTACCTTCACGGTGTTGTCCCCGATCCGTTGCCGGTGCTCGCCGAACCTCGAAGGAAACTGCGTCGAGTCAAGTAGGCAATGCCCCGTTCGAAAGGAGCCATACCCAAAGGATACTGTGTTGTATGCGACCGCTTCGGCGTTGGAGCAGGACCCCTGTGCTGGGTGGGACGAATCGTGGGAGCGGGAGGCGATTCGCCTGCGATTCGAGGGACGCCTGGGACGGGAGCTTACGTGTGAGTTCGAGGCCGGGAGCAGGTCGGGTGTGGTTCGTTCGGACCGCTGCCTGGAGCCATCGAAGGGCGGCGGTGTCGAATCGGTGATCCGCGACAAGTTTAGGACGCCTGG
>CAZICJ010000112.1:0-3688 GCA_964537635.1 uncultured Pirellulales bacterium | reverse complement strand
CAACATCACTTTTTCTTCATATTAAACTTTTTTATTAATTTTAAACAAGTTCATTGTAAATGCTACTCAAAAAATTGTTGAACCTCAATTTGATTTTCAAGGTAGTTTTAGTGAAAATGGAATAGGTACTGTCGTAAAAGATAAAAAATGTGGCTTTATCAATTTAGACGGCGAGTTTATTTTTTCGCCTCACTATGAAGAAGTTAAATATCATGATAATTTTTTTTATGTAAAAACAAATGGGAAATGGGGCATAGTAGATAGTACCGATCTTTTTATTATTACACCAGAATATGAAAGTTTTTTTATTGGATTTGATAACGATTTAGCCGCAGTATGTAAAGATAAAAAATGTGGATATATTGACAAAGTTGGAAGAATTAAAATCCCTTTATTATTTGATTACGCTTATCCATTTGAAGATGGTTTTGCTCGTGTGAAAAAAGCAAATATGTTGGGGCTTATCGACACTACTGGTGAATTTGTAATTGCACCGCAATTTGACTTTTTATTTCCAAAAAATAATAATCTAATATCTATTGTGATAGGAGAAAAAAAAGGGCTCATTGACACTCAAGGTAATGTTATTTTAAAACCACAATTTAAAGATATCTATTATAACGAGCAAGAAAAAATAATATGGGTCAGAAACGACGCCGATAAATGGGGCTTATTAGATGTTAAAGGTAACTTTATTATTCCTCCTCGATTTGATAATGTTTATTATACAGGTGAAGAACCTACACGTGTTATATTAAATAATAGATTTTATCTTGTAAATAAATTCGGTGATGTAATTACTATACCTCCATTTGATAATGTAAATCCATTTAAAGATGGAATATCGGAAGCTGATAAGTTCAGTGAAAAATTCCGAATCAATAGCAGAGGGCAGATCATTCTTGACGAAACCCTGGAACACAAAGATTAATTTGTCGAGTTACTCGCTCAATACTCAACGCTTCGGGTACGGCGCGTCTCCTTTTGGTAATGGCGCGTAAAAAAAGACGAAAGGGTTTGGTAGAAAGGTCCCCAGACCAATGCCTCAATTCGCTAACAAGGCTCTGATCTTTGCAATATCGGGATGGGTAATGCCGTCGGCTTCTAAATTATCAAAGTCTGTTATAAACAATTCTTTATAAAACCAATTATCATTATACTTTTTATCTTTAAAAGCCATATAGATGGCTTTAGCTTTTTCATATTGATCGTTGAGTAAGTATGCTAACGGAAGTCTGAAAAATAAATCCATGTCAGAATCTTGGCATTTTTGAGCCATTAGCGCAACATCCAAGGCAAGTTTGAATTCCTTTGACCCTACCAATCTATTAAAAAGAGACTCCCCAATAAAAATATGGGCTCTTTTCTGATCGTTATTGAGTGCTTTTACATCCAATGCTCGGTAATAGGGTACTGTTTCTGAATATTTTTCTTCATAATATAAATTCTGAGCAAATTGCATTAATTGGTCATTATAAAATTGGGGGGATAAGTTTTGAAATGCTTCTGGATGCAATGGATTATAATATAAATCTAAAAACTGTACCTGTTTTAGATTTTTCAACCCTATCGGCAAGTTCGTTAATTGATTATTAGACAAATACAAAAATCGAAGGCTATTTAAATTCCCTAACGCTTCGGGTAAATTTTTTAATTCATTTACATGCAATGACAAATATTCAAGGCTGGTCAAGTTGCCTAACGCTTCGGGTATGTTCGTTAATTGATTAAAAGATAGGTCTAAAAATTTAAGGTTTTTTAGTTCACCGAACGCTACGGGCACACTTGTCAATCTATTGGAAGATAAATCAAGCAATTGAAGTGCTGCTAAATTGCCAAATGCAGCAGGTAAGCTATCCAACTGATTATCTGATAGCAATAAAACTTTTAGTTGTGGGTGTTCCAAAATAGCCCTTGGAAAGCTATCTAATTGTTTATTGCTTAGGTCTAATGCGAGTATATTAGAATTCAATTGATTCAACTCTGTCGCCAATTGATATTCCACTCCTTTTGTGTCTATCAAATAAGCAATGTTATTCTTTTTTACTCTTGCGTAGCCGGTATTATCAAACGGCAATGCCTCCCAATAATAATAGTCAATGACTATCTCCCCTTTTTTATTAATAAAACCATAATACCCATTCTTATATGCCAATGCCAAACTATCCTTGTAAAAATACAAAGCATTAATAATCTTGTTAGCGAGAGCTAAGGCGCTATCGGCTCTAGCCAACGCAGCGGTTGTCTTTTTGTTGGCTTGGTCGAGGGCGGCTACCCACTGGTCTTGCGCTTTCTTGATTAAGTCATCGAGGTCGTCTTTGGCAGGTTTGTCAGGACAGTAGCGGGCTGCGAAGAATTTATCGACGGCGCTGCGGTAGTTTTTCTTTTGTAGGAGGGTCAAGCCTTCTTTGCGTAAGTTTTTATAGCATTCGCTTTGCGCAGTGAGAGACGCATTTATGTTTATGAAGCATAGAATCAGCAACAAAAAATATTTCATAATGGGGAATTCTGCAATTGATCGGCTATAAAAATACGCAAAGTTTTAGAAAAATAGCAATTTCAAACTTATCCTAAGCATTGAGCGTTTGTAAAAATGTCCTAAAATGGCTATATTTGTTTAAAATCATTTTTCACGCATGACCGCAAGCATCAAAATACCGATCCAGCAATTGAATCCACAATTTGTACAAGAATTGCAAGAGAAGTATCCAAATGGAGAGATTGAAGTGCGGACGAACTCGGAGACTCTGCCAGAGCGAATGAAAGAAGATACTTTTTGGCAAATCATTGCCTTGTTCGATTGGAGTAAGGAAGAAGAAAGCGATGCAGCAGTCGTAGCACCAGCAATAGATTATTTGTCAGAATTACCTGTGTATGCTATTTATGGTTTTCAGGATATATTGTCGGAAAAATTATATACACTGGATGCCCGGCGTTTTGCAGAGCAAATCGGCGAAGATGCGTATCAAGAAGACACCTATTTTTCGGTGGATATTTTTTTGTACGCACGCTGTTGTGTAGTAGCCAATGGAAAAGACGCTTATGAGCAAGTTTTGCAAAATCCAACACTCATGCCGAAAGACCTTACTTTTGAAGCGCTTTTATCGGTTGCGTCCAAAGCTTACCAACTCAAGACGGGCGCTCGCTTGACCTACTTACCTACCTTTAATTACGAAACGTATAGCAATAAAGCAGGCTGGCAATGACTTTTCATGGCAACTCCAAGCGCAATAACAAACCCCATCATCTCTACGAAATCGTTGATGACGAGCAAAAAGATACTTTCAAATATGGGATTAGTTGTGATCCGATTGAAGAAGATGGCTTATCAGAACGGTGCGCGACCAAGTAGATTATTTCAATCTTATCGCCGGGTGGCTGCGTTTCTTTGCACGCATTTTACAGAAAGATATTCCAGGAAGGCAAGAAGCCTCCAAAATTGAAATGGAATATATCGAAGCCTACCGCCTGCTGCATGGCAGACGACCAATTAGAAATCGAAAAGGTTAAGTGAAAATGGTCAGATGATTTCGAAATCGTCTGACCATTTTTTATTATTGCTTCGGGTACGGCGCATCTCCTTTTGCCGAATGCCACAAAATCCGGTTCATCAAATCATCCTTGCCATTATCTACGCCTTCTTCCACCATCACTTCCTGCGATTTTTGCGCGTAGTACAAGGCTTTGC
>CAZICJ010000111.1:0-3698 GCA_964537635.1 uncultured Pirellulales bacterium | reverse complement strand
GAGGATGGCGAACCGTTATTTGCGCCTGCCGGCGCGGGAGAGCGCCATCGCGGTGCTCGAGCGCCTGTATGAGGGGCGGTCTGTCATTCCCAATGATCCGGCCATGGCCTTTCTGGACTACCTCGTCGACGATTACGCCGACGAGTGGGTGACCAAGATGTTGTTCCACTACCGTTGGGGTCCGGAGGAAGGTGTCGAGAACGCCTCGAAAATCCTTCCATTATGGTACCTCACGATTCCGGACGAAATGGTGGAGGAGTTCAAGACAACATTCGCCCGACGGCAGGTCGACCGGCTGGGCGGCACCGTGGCCGGATCGCTTGAGGTCACGGGTCCCCTGATCGAGGCGAGCTACAGGAGACTGCTCGCCATTCTCCGCGAGCATTTCAAAGCGCAGCGCTTCACATTCGGCGGCCGTCCGTCGGCGGGCGATTTCGGCCTGCATGGCCAGTTGACCCAGCTCGTTCAGGTGGAACCGCCGTCCATGGCCCTTGCACGGGCCGAAGCCCCGCAGGTGCTGGCATGGGTCGATGTCATGGAAGACCTGTCGGGCCTTGATGTATCGGATGAGGACTTGTTGACCCGCGATGCCGTGCCGGACACCCTGCGCGCGCTTTTTTCCGAGATCGGCCGCACCTACGCGCCCTTCCTGGTCGCCAACGAGGCGGCGATCGAGAGCGGGGCCGAGCAGATGGAATTCCAGCTTGACGGGTGTACGCTATTGGCAGCGGCCCTTTTCTTACCAGAGAAAGTGCCTGAATTGGCTGCGCGAGGAATATGCCATGCTGTTATCCGATGACCGCGCCGCCGTGGATCGGGTCCTTGCGGGAACGGGATGCGACGTGCTCGTCCAATGAGCCCCAAGGCGAAGTGCGGCAAGATCCAACAGGGGCGAGGAGGCCGCTTGAAGAGCGGCCAGCTAAGACTAAGCTTCAGCAGATACCGGAATCAGGAGGAACCGTTTCCGTGAGCGAGGAACCTATTCTGTACGCGGTCGAAAATGGGGTCGCGAAGATCACACTTAACCGGCCTGACAAGCTGAATGCCCTGACCATGCACATGCTGCGGGACGTGTTCCATCGGCTGGGGGACGCGGCCGCCGATGACGCGGTGCGCGTGATCGTGCTGACCGGCGCGGGCCGCGCTTTCTGCGCAGGGCTTGACCTCACCGTCATCGGCACAGGCGTGGGCGTCCAGGGGTCGGCAGCGCATGAGGCCGGCGCGCCGCCGCAATGGGGTGACGACATAGGCCCGGGATTGGAGCGGTTCTACTCCTTCGGGTGGCAGGAATTCATCACGGCGCGGAAGCCGACAATCGCGGCCATCAATGGCCCCGTCTTCGGGTGGGGATTCGTTTTGTCCCTGCACTGCGACATCCGGTTTGCGGCGCGTTCGGCGATCTTCAACGCCACATTCGCCCGCCTTGGCATCCCTGCCGAGAAGAATGCCGGCTGGCTGCTCACGCGTCTGATCGGGCCGGCCAGAGCAGCAGACCTTCTTTACACGGCCCGCAGGTTCGATGGTGTGGAGGCCGAGAGACTGGGCGTCGTCAACGCAGCCATAGAGGACGGCCAGCTCGCAGCCCATGTCGATGAGTACGCGAAGGGCATCGCGACCTATAGCGCGCCGCGTTCCCTTGCAGCCATGAAGGCGCAGATCTGGACGGCGCTCGACGATCCGTACGACACGGCATTCCGGTCGACCGAGCATGAGCAGGATGTTGCAAGCAAGACGGATGATTTCCGTGAAGGCTTCAAGAGCTACACGGAACGGCGTATCCCTGATTTCAAGGGCAGGTGAGGGCGCAGCTTAACGAAGAGCGGCCTGAAGACTTGCCGGCTTGGCCGGCTTCCGAGTCAGGGCCCGGTATTCCTGTCCGCGAGAGGGCCGTCCGACATCTGAGCATTCTGGTCCGAACGGGGAGTCTGAGGCGAACGCGGACGTCCGTCCTTGCGCGAGAAGGAAAGAGGACAGGATCGGCGGACCGCGTCACGCGGGTCTACACCGGCGCGGGGCCCCGTCCGATGCGGTCCGGCGCTCGACTGCCACATGACCTCATCCTCCGCCTGACAGGTGACCAGACGGGCAGTGCGCTGAGCGGCCTTGCCGCCGGTCTCGATGCCCACCCGCTTGCCTTGCCATCGGAGCCGCTTCGTCGCCAGTCGCATCGGAGCGCTTTTCCGATGGCGGTCCTAAAAAAAGCCCCACCGAAGTGGGGCTCAAGTTCCGGGAGAATCCGGTCTGATAGTCAGTAGAGAGACTTCAGGGCGACCTTAGCTCAGAAATTCACACGCCCTCTGACGCCATAGGTCGCGGGCTCACCAACAAAGACCTGCTGGATCGCGTCAGCGCCGCGAGAGAAGAGCGAGTCCGCCTTGGAGTAGGCATATTCCTGGTCGAAGATATTCTTCCCCCAGAGCTCCACGGACCAGCCTCCATCTGCGTCCCGCACGCCAAGGGTGGCATTGAACAGCGCGTAGCTTTCTTGCTCGGAGAACGGATTGCGGCCACCCGAGAGGTTTTGAGACGAGGTCCATTTGCCGCTGAGGTGAGCCACACCCACGAGCCCTGCATTCGGCAGGATCGGGAACAGCTGCGTGACACCGCCCGTAATACTCCACTTGGGGGCGCGGGACAGCTGCCGGTCATCGCGGCCGGCCAGACCCATATCATCCCCGAATTTGGCGTCGGCATAGGTGACACCGGCATCAAGCGATGTCCCGGCAAAGGGCCTGGCGCTCACCTCGAGTTCGACCCCCGATGAGAAGACCCGCGGGATATTGACGGTCGTGAAGGAGAAGGTCTGTCCACTGAAATTGCTGAGCTGGAAGTTGCGGAAGAACGTATGGAAGGCGGTTGCATTCACGATGAGCGGGAATCCGACATAGTCGCGGAATTGGGTCTTGATCCCCAGCTCATAGGTGTCCGCCTGTTCGTCTTCATATTCGAGATCATCCGCATCCAGAGGTGAAAATCCAGGAACGCCGAGAGCAGCCAGAGTGCCTGGAATGGTCAGCGGCGCCGCATCGAGCGTGAAGCCGCCACCCTTATAGCCTTTCGACGCACTGACAAAGGCCAGCCAGTCATTCTCGAACTGGTACGACAGATTGACCGTCCCGGTCCAGACGTTCTCCGTCCGCTCGCCATCGAATGGCGCGGTGGAGGGCGCCGCGAGTGCGCCATTACAAGCGACGGCCAGCATGATGTTCCGAGCAGTCTGGCTCGCAGCGAAGAAGTCCGCGCGAGCGGCTCCCGTCAGACCACGGAGCTGATCGCAAGCTTCGTTCCCACCCACCTGGCGGAAATCGATTTCCTTGGTCTCCACGGAATAGCGCAGGCCGACGGTCGCGGTTAACGTATCGTTGATCGCGTAGCTGTTGTGGGTGAACAGGGCCACCGATTCGACATCCAGTCCGAAGGTCGGCTCGCTTGGCGCTCCGAAGGAAAGGGCAGTGGCGCCGCCGGTTCCATCCAGATCGAGTGTGCCGAGGGTATTCCCGAAGAAGACGGCGTCGACGAAGGCAGCTCCGCCAAAGCGCAGCGTGAAGACGTCGACATAGTCGTCACCGGCAACAGCCGACCGGACATTGGTTTGCTCTTCCTTGTAGTAATAGGCACCAACCATCCAGTCCAAAGGCCCGTTCGTCCCTTGGAAGCGTAGCTCCTGCGAAGCGGTCTTGATGACGGCCACGTCAAAT
>CAZICJ010000110.1:0-4114 GCA_964537635.1 uncultured Pirellulales bacterium | reverse complement strand
CATCGCGGGGGCGGGTTCGGGACGGGCCTGGGGCGGGGGAGCGGAGGCGCCGAAGAGCGAGCTGCCGCCCGCCGCCGGCGGCGACATGGCGGGGGCGCGCGGGGCCGGGGCCGCGGGCTTGGTGGCCTGCGGCTTCGTGCCCGGAACGGCCGCATTCATCGGATCGTCCGAATGACGGCAATTGCCCTCGAAGAAGGCGCCCGTTTCGACCGCGAGCGCCTGATGGAGCACATCGCCTTCGACATGGCTGGTGGAGGAGAGCGTGACCTTGCGGGCCCGGATGGTGCCGGAGACCCGACCGCGGATCACGACTTCCTCGGCGAGGAGATTGCCCGTGATCTCGGCCTTTTCGCCGATGATCAGCGAGCCGCATTCGATGTCGCCATCGACGCGGCCTTCGACCTGGATGTCCCCGGCGGCCCGGAGGTCGCCCGACACGGTCATGTCGACCGAGATGATGCCGGGGGCGGAGCGGGCCGAGGAACGCTTGGCCGGAGCCGGCATGGGCGTTTCCGTGGGACCCGTGTTGGCGGTGTTGTCCTTACTTCTCGAAAACATAATGACCTGCCCTGAGAAACTTGAGGGGGTTCTGGAGCTCGTCGTCGAACCAGACTTCGTAGTGAAGATGGGGTCCCGTGCTGCGGCCGGTCGAGCCGACCTGGCCGATCCGGTCACGCAGATCCACGATGTCCCCCTTCTTCACGTCGATCTTGTCGAGGTGACCATAGCGTGTCCTGAAGCCGAAGCCATGATCGATCTCGACAAGCCTGCCGTATGCCCCCCTCCATTCTGCCCAAATCACCGTCCCTGGCGCGGCAGCCATGACCGGCGTCCCCCGGCGGGCTGCAAGATCAAGGCCGGGATGGAACGCCTTGCGCCGCGTGAAGGGATCGGTCCGCATGCCCATGCCCGAGGTCAGGTTGTAGGTGTCCACGGGCTGAATGAGCGGCATGGTCGAGATCGCCATGTGCAGCCGGTCGAGATCGTGAATGCGCGAGGCGATCCGCAGGAGCTGGCGGCGGAAATCGTCATCGGCTTCCGCGTCCGCTTCCCAGAGGCCCATGTCGGCGAGCCCGCCGATCAGCGGGCCGCCCTGGCCGGTCAGGGGCGCGCCGGGGGCGGGGGTCTCGCCGTCGAGCGAGAAGCGGGACAGGAGCTCGACCGAATCCAGTCCGGTTTCGGTGATGACTGCCTCGAAATGATCCACCTGCTCGGCGAGCCGTTCCTCGATCACCTGGGACATGCCGTCCTGCTCGATCCGGCGGCGGGCTTCCTCATATTCGAGGCGCACCGCCTCCTCGGCCGAGGGCGTGGCGCGCATGTGGACGCGCCGTCCGGTGTTGAGCACGGCCCCGATCGCCTGCGAGACGCTGTCGGCCGAGCGCGAGAGGGTGAGCTGCGGCGTGCGGGAGACGCGCGTGACATATTCCTTGGGCTGGAGGCGCATGAGCACCGCGTTGCGGTTGCTCTCGTGGTCGACATGGGGGCCCATCACCTCGAACTCGTGGCGCATGCCCTGGATGTCGGCCGAGGTGGTCATGAAATAGTCGAGCAGGCTCTCGATCTGGCGCTGGCGGAAGTTCAGCTCGCCGGTCGACTCGGCGTACTGTTCCTGGCTGCGGTCGAGAATGCCGAGGATCTCGTCATAGCCGGCCTGAAGCTCGGCGATCCGGTTCTCGTAGGTCGCCTCGAGCGTGACGATGCGGCGATCCTTGGCCCGGATGATCTGGTTCTTGAAGACGACGTTGACGGAGGCGTAGGCGATCCAGGTGAGCACACAGAAGGTGATCACCGCGGCGATGATCTGGGTCAGTGGGGAGATGTGGATGAAGTCGACGTGTCCGCGGCGGCGATGATAGATCTGCCGCTCAGGAAAGAACCGAGCGAAATTGGAACGCAGTACGCCGGTCACAGACTGACCCATCGCTACCCCTCACCCACCAGACGTGCGCCCCACCCGCGGCTATAGTTCATCCGATTGCCCTCGTAAACACAATGGTAAACGCTTTATTGACGCTGCGGGTCTCACAAGGCCGCCGCGATTTTTCGACCTTCGCGGGTCCGGCCTTCTCAAGCGCTTGACGCGGACCCGACAATTCGCCGGATCATGCGGTGAAACCCTCCGCCACCGGGCGGAGCCTTGCTGATGTCGATGGGAGGACAGCCTATCAAAGCGGCGGGCGGAGACCAAGCCAAAACGGGACGGCCCCCGGGGCCGCGGCCGTCAGAGGGCCTTCAGCGCCTCGATCACCGCCTCGACATGGCCGGGAACCTTGACCTTCCGCCAGATGCGGCGAATGACCCCGGCCTCGTCGATCAGGAAGGTGGACCGGTCGATCCCCATGTAGCTCCGGCCGTACATGCTCTTCTCGACCCAGACGCCGTAGCGTTCGACCACCTTGCCGTCCTCGTCCGAGCCGAGGGTGATGGCGAGAAGGTGCTTGGCCTTGAATTTATCGTGTGCGGCAACGCTGTCTTTGGACACGCCGATGACAATGGCTTTCAGGGCCTCGATCGCCGCGCGCTTCTCGGTGAAGGCGAGGGCCTGCTTGGTGCAGCCCGAGGTGTCGTCCTTGGGGTAGAAGTAGAGGACGATGCGCCGGCCCTTGAGATCGCCGAGCCTCACGGTGCCGCCCGCATCGGTGGGCAGGGTGAAGCTGGGCGCCTTCTGTCCTTCCGTCAGCTCGGCCATGGGGTCGGGGATCCTTCTGGATGATGGGGGAAGCGGGGCAGGCGGGAGCGGGGCGCGGGACTTGCCTTTGCCACGCGTGCCGCCGAATGTAACGACCGGATCGGTGAGGGCAATGGGTGGGGCTGCTCGCCGTCGGCCCCTTCACTCCTCCAGGCGATGAGGCCTCGATGCGCCGCCCGTTCCTTCCCGGGCTCAAGCTCGCTGCGGAGATCGTGAGCGCCCTCGTGGCCGCGCTCGCGGTGGGGCTCGCCGCGCTGGCCGTCGTGCTGGCGCAAGGACCGCTCTCGCTCGACCGCTTCGTGCCGCGCCTTCAGAGCCATCTCGCCGCCGCCTGGCCCACCATGCCCATCGCTTTCGAGCATGCCGAGCTCGCCTGGATGCGGGAGGCGCGCGTCCTGCGCCTCGTCCTGCGCGAGGTGACGGTGGGCGAGCCGGGGCCGGACGCGAGCGCGAGCGGCGCCCGTTTCCCCCGGGTCGAGATCGAACTCGGCGCCGCGGGGCTCCGGCACGGGGTGCTCGCGCCCTCGCTGATCCGCATCGAGGGGGCGAGCGCGCGCTGGGGGCGGGACGAGGCAGGCACGGCGCGCCTCGCCCTCGATGCGCCCGCCGCCGACACGCCGGGCGGGCCCGATTTCCTCGCCATGGCGCGCCGGCTCATCGAGGACCGCGACCCGCGCTCGCCGCTCGGCCACTTCCGGCGCCTCGAGATCGTGGATGCCTCGCTGAGCGTCGAGGACGTGCCCATGGGGCTGAAGCTCTCGGCCCCGCGCGCGGGGATCGTCGTCGAGCGCGTGGCCGATGGCGCGACGCTCTCGCTCGACCTCGGGATCGATGTCGCCGGCGCGGACTGGCCGATCCGCCTCACCGCGAACCGGCGCCTGGGCGAGCGCGACGCGACCGCGAGCCTTTCCTTCGGCGCCATCCCGCTCGAGCGCCTCGCCGGGGTCCTGCCGGCGCTCGAGCCGCTCGCCCGCCTGCCCGGCACGGTGGAGGGGGAGGTCGGCCTCGTGCTGGCCGACATGGAGCGCATCGCCTCCGCCCGGGCCGCTCTCTTCGGCACCGGCTTCCGTCACCGCTTCGGCTCGCTCTTCCATCGCCGCACCCGGATCGACACCGTGGCGCTCGCCGCCCGCTATCTCGGGGAGAGCGGCACGGTGGTGGTCGACCGGCTGTCCTATCAGTCGGCGGACAATGAGGGCACGCTCGAGGGGCGGATCGATCTCGACGGCGGACCCCGCGGGCTCACCGCCCTCGCCTGGGACGTGAGCGGGCGCGATCTCCGCGTCCGCCTGCCCGTGCGCTCGGACCGGACCGCCGAGATCGTGCGCCTCGCCAGTCGCGGCTCGGCCGACCTCGCGGCGGGCCGGCTCGTGCTCGAAAGGTTGGCGCTCGGCATCGGCACCGGCACGCTCACCCTCGAGG
>CAZICJ010000109.1:0-4324 GCA_964537635.1 uncultured Pirellulales bacterium | reverse complement strand
ATATTACCCCCCCCCTTATCTTATTTGTCAAGAGAAAAATTTGAAAAATAAAAAATTTTTTCAAAATTAGGGGATTTTACCTATTCCGGACTTTTGACAACCAGAATTGCAGACGAAATAAAGGGGTCAGACACCTTTTCGAGTTTGATTCCTGTTGTTTTCATGTTTTTCCTGTTTTTTGGGCCTTCCGCGGGGTGCTTGATTTTACAATCCTGTCACCAATTGCCAAAAGAACTTAAAATAATAACCCATAACAAAACCCATTTTGCAAGACTTTCCAAAAAACTCTTTCTATTTCCTTTAACGCTGCAACAAAAATTCAACGACCACTTTTGTCCCGGACTGCACGCAGCAATCCAGCACCCACAAGGGGCATATTTCTTCTGCCGTTTTTGTTCGTCAAGAGAAAAGCATATAAGAATTAAACCATACCGAAAATTGGTAGATTTCCACAATGCTGCGATATCCGCTGCGACACCCGAAAAAAATACGGACAGTCCTTCCCCAAAACCGATGCCACGGTCATCGACCTGAATGCCCGGCTGCCGCATCTGTCTGTCGCAATCCAAAAACAGCCATGGCCCCCGTGTCGGACCCCGCTTGGTTACCCCCAATATTTTTCAAGCAGTTATGAAAAAATTATACATCAATCACTTTTGACGCTGGCATTATTGTTGCAAAAAATTCTGCGAAAGCTAACTGCTAACGGCTCTTTGACAAAATGACCCCATTTCCGCAACCCCGCCGGAAGCTACCCCGTAAGCAGGTCGAATTGTTCAGGGCTAAGGCTGTGGCGGAGTTTCTGCAGCGCCTGGAGTTCGATTTGGCGGATGCGTTCTTTGGTCAAGCCCAAGTCCTGTCCAATCTGCATGAGTGTTTTGGGTTTTTTCTTGATGACGCCGGCATCCAGCGCAAAATGGTTCAATACCACATAGCGTTCGCGGCTGTCGAGATTGTCTTCGATGATGCGGCGAAGGTCGGTTCGGGCTTTTTCCACGTCGCCCGGATCGGCGGTCGTCCTGGCCTCTGCACTGATATGAGCAATATCCGTTGCGGCGGCATGTTCTGCCATCCGTCCCTGCTCGGCCGCGCCGCGGGCAAAATCCTTGGCCACCGCCCAGGTCGCATAAGTACTGAACCGGTAGCCCTTGATATAGTCGAATTTTTCGACCGCCCGCATCAGCGACATTGTCCCTTCGCTGATAAGTTCTTCCATCGACATCCCGGCGGCCAGGTGCTTACCTGCAATGCTGGCCACCAGCGGCATATTGGCTTCAATAATCTGCTGCTTGACTTTGTCTGCCTGCAGCAGCGTCTCTTCAATCTGCCGCAGCCGCCGCAATTGCAGCCGATGCGGTTTGGCCGCAGCGCGAAGCCGGCTGGCGGTATATTTGAGATAGTTATAACGGCTGAACAATTCCTGTTCCTGACTGCGGCTCAATGTCCGGCTTTTACCCGTCAGAGTGCTTTCGGCCTGCAGCGCTGGGGCGGACAAAGATATGGGCTGGACATCCTGTGCCTCAAAATCCGGACTGGGAACATAGTCAATCTTCCTGGCGTTGAGTTCCCGGCTCCACTGTCCCGTGATGATGCGCAGAATAGTACCGCGGCTTTTGCCGTACTGTGCCATCAGGTGGCTGGTCTTAGCCCCCTGACGCCAGGCGTGATAGATAGCAGCCGCATCCTGACTGCCGAGATGCCGCACTGCCCGTACGGTAAAATCAGCCTCCGGATGGTCCTGTTCGTACTCACTTATCAAATAGCGAATCGTCTCGCGGGCGCGGCTGAATTGAGCGGCCAGACGCAGCAGAATCTGATGCCGGCTCAACTTCGGATTGTCCTGAGCCAACCGCTGATAGGCGTCGATAATAGCCTTTTTTTCCTGCTCATCGGCCTGACGAAACGCCCCCGCCTGCTGTACCAATTCGGGATTCGACTGGATAAACCGTTCGACCGATGAGGCGGCAAAGCCCATCTTCTTTTTGCCCTTGTCGAACAGGTAAATCCTGCCGGCCAGTCCCCTTTTCTGCCAGCGGCGAATCGTCTTATCGGAAACGCCAAACCGCTTGCACAAGTCGGCAATGGTTAAAATGGGTTCGGATTCCTGCGCCGCCGGCTCCTGGACTTCACGCGATAACTGCGTCAGCCAGATGCGCAAATCGTCGGCTACCTCGCTGCCGCTGACCAGCCCCTCATACTCAGAACTTTGCGGACGAAAACCGGTAATCCGATACACCACAAAATCATACGGATAATCCCGCTGCGGTTCCAGTACCAGCAGCAATTTTTCCGCTTCCAGAAAGTACTTTTTCTTTTGAGCAGCGCTGGAAAACCGCAACTGCTCAAATAGTTGTCTTAAAACTGAATTTTTGATGCGAATCATATTCCGTCAATCGCTCACAGATGAGTTTTTATAGCCTAAATTCTGGTTTTTATAGTATTGTGTCTTTTGCCAAATGTCCATCCTGTTGTTGCAAAAAAGCGGGCAATCGCTTGCCCGCAGTTGTCTGTTGGATTAGTTGAGCAGTGATTTTGCCAAATCGACCGCGCTGGCCGCATCCGGGGCATACCCATCAGCGCCAATTTTGTCGGCGTAGGTCTGGGTTACCGGCGCACCGCCAATCATTGTCTTGGCAGCAATGCCTGCGTCTTTGATGGCCCGTACTGTTTTTTCCATAGCCGGCATCGTCGTTGTCAGAAGAGCGCTGAGGCCTATCACGTGGGGCTGGCACTCTTTGGCTTTGGCGACGAATTTTTCGGGCGAGGCATCCACACCCATATCGATAACCTCAAAGCCAGCCCCTTTGAGCATCATCATCACAAGATTTTTACCGATGTCATGCAAATCCCCCTGAACCGTTCCAACCAGGGCTTTGCCGCAGGGTTTGACGCCAGCCTCAACCAGTTTGGGTTCCAGGATTTCCATCGCCATTTTCATCGCACGGGCGGCAATCAACACTTCGGGAATATAGACCTGGTTGGCTTTGAACCGGGTACCAATGACATTCATGCCACAAATCAATCCGTCCTCTAAAATCATTTTGGGCTGCATGGATTCCGCCAACGCCGCTTTGGTTATTTCCACGGCCGTCTTCTGATCCCCTTTGATGACCGCATCCGCCAACGCTTTCAAATCTGCCATATCCAAATTCCTTTCATCTCAAATCGAAAACAAAACTGAATTACAGTAGCCTTTTCTTGCTATCTCTGGTTGCCAGTTGTACCCATTTGCAAGCTAAAAATCAAGGTTTAAAATGCACCTGCTGCGTGTTTTATATAAAATAGCAAGAAAAAGACAATTTGCACTATTTTTCGACTATCACATAAGCCCCGATGTCGGTAAAGTGTTGCGTAGCCTCGCTGCCGCTGGCTTATCGAAAATAATTCTTGCTTGCCGATGAGTAATCGGTTAGACTTGCGGAATTATGAAGAATTTGCCTATTATTAGATATAAAAGACATTAACTATCCTTTTAGTGGATTTAAAATGAGTCATTATATTGTGTTGGTTAAACAAGTACCGGATGTGTCGCAAATTACGGACAACGCCTTTGATCCGAAGACGGGCAATTTGATTCGTACTCGTCTGGCAAGCGTCATCAACGAACTGGATGCTCAAGCACTGGCATTCGCCAGCCACATGCGGCATATCTCCGGCGATGTCAATGCCAAGATTATCGCCCTGACGATGGGTCCCCCGATGGCGGCGGAAGTGCTTCGATACAGCCTGAGTCGATGCGCGGACTCGGCAGTCTTGCTGACCGACCGGGCATTGGGCGGCGCGGACACCTGGGCAACAGCCAATCCCCTGGCGTATGCTACCCGGCGGATAGTCCGTGAAATGTTTGACGACAGCGACGATTACTATGTGGTTGCCGGGATGCAATCGGTGGATGGTGATACTGCCCAAGTGCCGGCACAAATGGCCGAGGAAATGAATATCCCGTGCATCCCGTATGCCACCCATGTGGATTTTGTTGATAATCGATTTGTTTTTACGCGGATTATCAGCGGCGGAAGTCAGGTCGTGCGGGCCAGGAGCAAGCCCTGCATTATCACCGTCTCCAAATATGAGTATCCCCTGTTTGCATCCTTTTCCGGCACCCGCAAAGCCAACCAGTTCAAGTTGACTCAATGGGGCGCCGACGATATCAAAGCCACGGCGATGGGTGTTGCGGGGTCGAAAACGCGCGTCATTCGTGTTTTCCCGCCGGGCAAAACCAATCGTAAATGTCAGCATGTCAATTCCGTGTCTGAACTGGCGTCGATTCTGCGGGAAAAACTCAGCAGCTCCGACGGCAGCAAACAATCATCAAGTGAAAAGG
>CAZICJ010000108.1:0-4354 GCA_964537635.1 uncultured Pirellulales bacterium | reverse complement strand
TGCTGACGGGCACCTGACGGTATCGCATTAATTGTTGATTGTATTTTCAAAAACAGTCATAAATATGAAGAAGATCGTTTTTTGGTTATCGTTATCAAGCTTGGTCGCTTGTAATAGTGAAACATCCAACGATCCCTGCAAAAGCGGTACCGCTCTGCCGGCGCTGGCACTGGGCGACAATAAGGAAGCCAAAATTCTGACCGCCAATTACTGGGTGGTTGAATTCTATGTCAGCCCGGACCACTTCGAAGAGCGTAAAGGCAAACGGGGGCAGTGGTACAAATTCAACAAAGACGGCACTTTTATCAATGGTCATTGGAATGATAAAATGGGCTGTGGCGGCACCTGGCGGCTGGATTACAGCACCCAATACCCGATTATTCTGGTGGATTCATACAATGATGCGGAAGATTGCGGCTGGCAATTGCAGGCGATGACGCCCGATCAGAGCGAAATGTCATGGGTTGGCACGGAAGGGTATCCCAATCATCTGGACATGGTCAAAGCCATCAGTTTGCTAACGGTTCCTACCAGAAAGCAATTTGGTGATGAATAAAGTAGAGTGGGAGGCGACTGGGTAAATATTGCCTGTTTGACACATAGTTACAAAGAGTAAATACCAAAATAATGAATGTTTTTAAAATCATTTTCCTGCTACTGTTCATTTTCTCTCTGCTTGCATCATGCAAACAAAAAGTAGATACGCCAGCGGTAAGATCTGCTGCAGAACCCTCGGTAGCAGCACCGGAATGGGCAAAAAACGCGAATATTTATGAAGTAAATATTCGCCAGTACACGCCAGAAGGGACGCTAAATGCTTTTACTGCACATTTACCTCGCCTAAAAGAAATGGGCGTAGATGTCCTCTGGCTGATGCCGATTTTTCCGATCAGTGAGAAAAATCGAAAAGGCTCGCTGGGGAGTTATTATGCGGTATCGGATTTTACAAAAGTGAATCCGAATTTCGGTACAATGGATGATTTTAAAACATTATTGCAACAGGCGCATGATCTTGGCATGAAAATTATTCTTGACTGGGTGCCTAATCACACAGGTTGGGATCATGTCTGGATCAAGAACCACCCGGAATATTATACTCAAAATGATAAAGGTGAAATTATTGACCCCGTCAATCCCGAAACCGGCGAATCGTGGGGGTGGAGTGACGTGGCAGATTTAAATTATGATAATTCCGGCTTGCGCCAGGCAATGATCAGTGATATGTTGTTCTGGATCAATGATATAGGTATTGATGGTTTTCGCTGCGACGTGGCGGGCGAGGTGCCTACTGATTTCTGGCAGGAAGCAACGGCACAGCTTCGAAGCGCCAAACCCGATATTTTTATGCTGGCAGAGGCGGAAAAACCAGAACTCCGCAATCAGGAATTATTTGTAATGGACTATAGTTGGTCTTTTCATCATTTGATGAATGACATTGCCCAAGGAAAGAAAAACGCCAATGATATTGACCTATGGCTAAAAGAAGATCGTGAAAAATATGAACATGGATATCATATGCAGTTCATTACCAATCATGATGAAAATTCCTGGAATGGCACCGAATTCGAGCGCATGGGCGAAGCGACAGATGCTATGGCCGTGCTGGCTTTTACCTTTGAAGGCATGCCTTTGATTTACAGCGGTCAGGAATCTGGCTTCAACCGACGACTCAAGTTTTTTGAAAAAGATCAGATTGACTGGGACAATTATGCCAAGCAATCTTTTTATAAAACATTACTCGACCTTAAACATCGCAATCAGGCGCTTTGGAACGGCACGGACGGAGGCGAAGTCATGCGTATTCAAACCGACGCGCATGATAAAGTGTATGCGTTTTATCGTGAAAAAAATAATGACAAAGTCGTTGTGATACTCAATCTGAGTGCCGATACGCAAATTACCACCCTGAATGATGAACGTATTATTGGCGATTTTTCCAATGTTTTTGGGAATAGCACTACCAGCATAACAAAGGGCATGACCATACAACTTAGTCCCTGGGGTTATGTGGTGTTATCAAATAAATAGCTTTGTTAGGTATTAGATGTTGGATATTTATAAATACATTATAAGGTTTGACGTCTGCCATCTAAATTCTGACATATTAAAAAAGGTAATGTATGAACAGTGGAACGAACCCTGCCGCCGGCGTGGCCTTGGCGACTAAGCCTCGCTTAGGTTTTATGTCTATTCTGAATATGAGTTTTGGTTTTCTTGGTATCCAGATGGGCTTTGCCCTGCAAAATGCTAATGCCAGCCGTATCCTGCAAACTTTTGGCGCCAATGTGGAAGAACTGTCCTGGTTTTGGCTGGTCGCGCCGCTTACCGGCATGATTGTGCAGCCGATTATTGGGCATTACAGCGATCGCACCTGGAATCGGCTGGGGCGCCGACGCCCGTATTTTCTGACTGGTGCGCTGTTGGCAGCTATCGGGCTTATCCTGATGCCGAATGCCTCTGCTTTTACGGCTTATCTGCCTGCCTTGTGGATTGGCGCTGGGATGCTAATGATCATGGATGCTTCTTTCAACATCGCGATGGAACCTTTCCGCGCATTGGTGGCCGATAAGCTACCGACCGACCAGCGTACGCTGGGTTTTTCGTTACAAACCTTGCTGATTGGCGTGGGCGCCGTAGGGGGGTCGTGGCTGCCGTATGTGCTGGCAGACTGGTTTGGTGTGGCTTCCACAGCGGATAAAGGCGTTGTTCCGTATAACGTGATTCTGTCTTTCTTTATTGGCGCGGCAACTTTGGTTGGTGCTATTATCTGGACGGTTATAACAACCAAAGAATATTCTCCCGAAGAACAACTGAGGTACTCCGGCGAGCCTGAGGCGTATGAATCAAAGGGCTTGAGGGATATTTTTAGCGATTTTGCTCAAATGCCTACTACCATGCGCCAACTAGGGTTGGTGCAGTTTTTTTCGTGGTTTGCACTATTCTCCATGTGGGTATTCACGACGCCGGCGCTGGCGCAGCACGTGTGGGGATTGCCGCCCGACGACCGCAGCTCGGCAGCGTTCAACGAAGCTGGCAACTATGTAGGTTGGATTTTTGGAGTTTACAATCTTGTTTCTGCCATTTTTGCTATGGCGTTGCCGGTCATTGCTGCCAAAGTTGGTCGCAAACGTACGCATGCCATTTGCCTCGTCACGGGTGGCTTGGGGCTGATGTCGGTAATGCTGGTCACCGATCCGGAGATGAAATGGATACTAAATATTTCCATGATTGGCGTGGGAATCGCCTGGGCGAGCATTTTGGCGATGCCGTATGCGATTCTGGCGGGTTCAATTCCTGCGCACAAGATGGGCGTGTACATGGGAATTTTTAATTTCTTTATCACTTTTCCGCAAATTGTAAATGGTTTGATCGGTGGACCGATTGTCCATTATCTTTACAGCGATAAAGCCATCTGGGCGATTGTGACGGCTGGAATTGCTATGATTTTGGCGGCGTTTTTTGTATATAGAGTGGAAGATAAAGATGATGTCATTGCAGCAGAATAGTAAAACGCGCCACACTTTTAGAAATGTGGCGCGTTTTCTGGTTTAACTCTAAATCATAATGCTATGAAATTTATTTACACCATTATTTTTTGCATTGTAGCCATTACAGCTTTAGCCCAACGTACCATCGCTGAATCAGAAGATATGCGCTTCCAGGCGCAGGTGGCAAAGGATACCAATGCGTTAAAAATCTTACTCACCGACGATTTGGTGTACATCCACTCCAATGCCCTCACCGAAACCAAGCGCGATTTCCTGCATAGCATTACCACCGGCAATATTACTTACCGAACCATGCAACCCGAAGCCGGACGTGCCATCCGCACTTACGGCAAAACCGGCATCAGCAATGGCATTGTCCACGCTACCGGATTACTTAATGGAAATCCGTTTGATATAAAATTGCGCTACACAGCGGTTTACGTCAAGCAAAAAGGTAAATGGCGGCTGGCCTCGTGGCAATCGACGCGGGTGGGGTAAGAAAATCAGATTATTTTGTATCACTTTGATAGCGATAATACCAGAAATAACTATTATTGTTTTTTAGTATATTTTTTCTTGCGTTTATCATAGGAAAATATTTGTTGAGTGTCAGCTTTTATTACTTGACGGTCTGCAGATAGTATTGTGCCTCTTGTTGTGGTTTCAATCTGATAATATTCTTCTTTAGAAGGGACAAATTTTACATCCACTTCATATCCATATGTTTTTGTTACGTCTTCTTCTGCCCCACCATTATCCTCACTAGTAGTGATTTCAAATACGTTATTATATGTCTCTATATCGTAGTAGGATAGGACTTACGCACTAAATAATAAGTGACTAAAAATCAGTTCATTGAAACAGTA
>CAZICJ010000107.1:0-4398 GCA_964537635.1 uncultured Pirellulales bacterium | reverse complement strand
GCCGCGTCCGAAATAACCCAAATCGCCGCCTTTGGCTTTGCTGGGACAATCGGAATTGTCCGTCGCCAGCTTGGCAAAATCACCGCCGTCTTTAATCTGTTTGCCGATGCCTTCCAGTTTCTTCTTGGCTTCCGCTTTCTTGGCGTCATCCATCCCTTCGGTCTTAATCAGGATATGGCTGGCCTGCACCTGTTCGGGCTGTTCAAAATACTGCTTGTTTTCATCATAGAACTTTTTGGCGTCCTCGTCCGACATCTTGGCGTCCTTGAATTGGCTGTCCACCAGCGCCTCAATGTCGAGCTGCCACTTGATCTGCTCTTTGATGCCGGCAACAGTCATTCCCATTTTGGCCAGTTCGTTTTCGATTTCCTTGGCGCTCTTGCCGCTTTGGGCAACCATCTCATCGAACCGTTTATCCACCTGTTCGGGGGTGATCTCTATCTTTTGGGCCTTAATTTCAGCGCCGACGACTTCCTTGTCCACCAGCATATTGACAACGCCGTCGCGAAGCTGTTCTCGCATTTGAGACATCGTCGCCTTATCCATCGGCATATTCATCGCCTTGTAGCGGGCTAACTGCGGTGTAATACGTTTGTCCACTTCATCGGCGACCATTTTCTCGGTAATAACCACGTCGCCGACTTTGGCGACCATTTTAGCGGGATCAACGGCCGGCGCGGCCGCAGCAGGCTTGGGAGCTTCGGTCTTGGCGGCAGCAGGAGTTTCTGTTTTGACAGCGGCGGGGGCTTCGGCTTCGGCAGCAGATTTTTCGGCTGCGGAAGCACAAACAACCAGAGCCGTACTCAACAACAAGGCAATGACCAACTTCATACGTAATATCCTTTCTCTATGGAATTTCATTTCGCGTTTTTGGCGGATAGTCCGCCGCCGGCGCACAAGGGAACAATTGTCCTTTACTGCAAGAGGGATGTCAAGAAAGATTTTGTGGGACAACGCAACTATTTTGGATATACCGCCAACAATAATCAAGAGAGATACTGATACGACTATAAGGTGTTTGGGCGATTTGGGACACATTGGGTATGGTTGCGTGTTTAATCCCCTGAAATTTGGATGAGAAACTAGGAAAGTCGCCCTAAATACTTCTATACACCTGCCCTGCCGTCCCATTTTCAAGGCGTAAATGGCCTTTCAAACGCAATAAAAATTATAGTTGCTATTGAAACCAAAGTACATATCGTAGCGTCTTTTAAACAAAAAAGCGGAGTTATTCAGTGGAAAACAAAAGTATGATTTATCGTATCGTGTTGATTATTGGCCTTTTGGGACAGGGTGCATTATCTCAATCGCAGCAGTCCCAGACGGCTCCACATCAAAAGATGACCCTGTCGCAGTCTCTGGCACCGTATGACGGTCCGGTCAACAAAGGCGTTGACACCAGCACCCTGTACAATAAGGTGATGTGCGGTTATCAGGGCTGGTTCATGGCCGAAGGCGACGGCTATGGGGCGGGGTTTGTCCATTGGGGCCGCGTTGACAGCAACCCGCCGCGGTGTACGGTGGATTTATGGCCGGATTTGACCGAGTATGGCAAAGGTGAGCTTTTTGCCACACAGTATCGCCATCAGGATGGCTCTCCGGCATACGTGTTCAGTTCCACCGTCAAAGAAACCGTGCTGCGTCACTTCAAGTGGATGCAGGACTACGGTATCGACGGCGTCTTTGTTCAGCGTTTTGGCAATGTCATCGGCCGTTCAAACGGCTGGGATTACGAACGGACATGTGCCGTCTTGTCGCATTGCCGCCAGGGAGCCAATCAGTACGGGCGTGCTTTTGCCGTCATGTACGATGTGAGCTTTGACCGCAGGTCGGTCGATATCATCATGAAGGATTGGACCCGGCTGATAAACGAAATGAAGCTGACACAAACACCCGCGTATCTGAACCATCAGGGACACCCGGTTGTTGCCCTGTGGGGCTATGGCTTCAGTCACCGTCGGTTCGATGTGGGGGCGACTAAGGAACTGTTTGAGTTTTTCAAAAAACCCGAAAACGGGGCATGTACGATTATGCTGGGTGTTCCCAACGACTGGGTTTCGTGGAACGATGGCAAGATGACGCTTTTGGAAAAATATGCGACCATCGTCAGCCCGTGGAATGTCGGGCGGTATCGTTCGCCCCAAACCGCCAAAACCTATTTTGCCGCATACTGGCCGCAGGACCTGGCCTGGTGCAGACAGCACGACAAGGATTACTATGCCGTCGTCTTTCCCGGATTCAGCTGGACTAATCTGAAACAGGGCAAAGACCCGCTGAATGCCATCCCCCGGCTCAAAGGCGAGTTTTTCTGGAGCCAGGTTGAGCAGGTCAGGCAGTACGGTATGAATATGGCTTATGTAGCGATGTTTGACGAGGTCGATGAGGGTACCGCCATCTTTAAATGCACCAATAACCCGCCGGTGGGCAATTTCGTTACCTACGAGGGCCTGCCGTCAGACCACTATCTCAAACTAACCGGCAAAGCGGGACAGTTCCTTCGTGATAGTCTCCCCCGAGAAACAGCCCCTTAATTTACCCCGAATACTGAGTTTTCTGGGAAAAAACCCAATTTTTACCATAAAATCAGGTATTTCCTATCTGTAATCAAAAAAATACTTGCAAAATTTATAAAAATTGTCCGATAAAATTAAAGATTGGTTAATAATTTTGACGATAGGTTCGATAACAATGGTGTTTATTAGTACTGAAAACAAGGATGTGAACAAGTTTCCAGAAGATGTGTAGGAAAAGGATTTGCCAATGAGAACGATTGCTATCGTGAACCAAAAAGGGGGGTGCGGCAAGACAACTATTTCGATCAATCTGGCAAGTGCGATGGCCGCTCGCGGTTATCGGACGCTGCTGGTGGATATGGACCCGCAATCACACTGCGCGGTCGGTCTGGCAGTGCCGGAAGAACAAATCGAACAAAGCCTGTTTGATGTTCTGATTGGCCAGGCACGCGGTGAACCGCTTCGGATAACCGAAATCCTCTGGAAAATTTCCGATCTGTTGGAGCTGGCGCCGTCCACGATTGACCTGGCGGTATTTGAACAGCAGACGGCCGGCCTGCCGGGACGCGAAGAGTGCCTGCGCAATGTGCTGATGCAGGTGCGCAACGAATTTGATTATGTATTGATTGATTGTCCGCCGTCGGTGGGTCTATTGACATTTAACGCACTGCGTGCGGCTGATGATGTGATAGTTCCCGTCGAGATGGGCTATTTCTCGCTGCACGGCCTCAGCAAGCAATTGGAAACGCTGACCGCCCTTGGCCGGCAAAGCAACAGCTCGGTCAATGTCATGGTGCTGGGAAGTATGTATGATATCCGCACGAAAATGGCACGGGAGATTCTGGCCGAACTCAAGAAGCATTTTTCGGCAAGGATGTTCAAGACCGTGGTCAATTTCAACACCAAACTCAAAGAGGCTGCCAGTCTCGGCCAGCCCATCAGCGAATATGACCCATCCAGCAAGGGCTTTAAGGATTTTCTGTCGCTGGCCGATGAACTCATTGGATCGGATACAAAAGTGCAGCGTGCAGGGTTGGTCAATACTCTGCAAGCCAAATTGCAGGCCATCAGCGCCAGCGCTGATGAACTGCTGGCAACCATTCAGAATCCGGCAGGACAGGAGACCGTCAAAACATCAGCCTCTATGCCGCTGGAACAAAAACTGGCAGACTTTTACGGTGTGCGTCAATCGGACGGCAAGGTTATTTTCTCGGCCATGTACCCGAGGGCACAAAGCGTCCAGATTGCCGGCGATTTCAACAACTGGAATCCCCAGGCAACACCGCTGGAGAAAGTCTCAGACAACGGCAACTGGCAGATTCAACTGCCCATCGACAGGGGCCGCTATCGGTACCGGTTAGTCGTCGATGGCCAGTGGCAGCAGGACCCCTATAACGAATCCATCGAAATGAATCCGTATGGAGAATTTAATTCGATATTGAATGTCCAATAGAAAATACAGTACGGAACAATAGTTGCGGTCTTTGAGGCTGATTGATGATGAGTCAATCAGCCTCAGATTTTTTAAATGGCTACGGATAAAAACCATATCGGCGGAATAGCCGTTCAATCATCGCATCCTTTCAAGGCCGGGCACACCCCGGCTTTTTTATTTGCCTCGAAAATTCAGTTTAATCCTTGATATTTTTATGCCGATAGATATCACGGTATGTATCAGTGAAGTATGGCTATGAATACAGCAAAACTATTTAGGACCGGACGAAGTCAGGCGGTCAGACTGCCTAAGGAATTTCGCTTTACAACCGACGAAGTTATGGTCGCCAAGTGCGATGAAATGGTGATTCTATATCCCAAAAAAGCCGGATGGGAATTACTCAGCCGGTCGCTGGCCAGGTTCACCGACGATTTCCTTGCCGAACACGGT
>CAZICJ010000106.1:0-4729 GCA_964537635.1 uncultured Pirellulales bacterium | reverse complement strand
TTGCAGCGCGCAAGGTTAATTTATACAAAAATTAGGTTATGAAATGGCTTGTAAGAACTACGAACTAATTCATTTATCGTTCCAGATACGGCAGTGTCTTTTCGAGAATTTCCTTGACGACCGGCGAAGCGACGCGGCCGCCGCTGTACCCCTTGCCTAAGCTGCGGTCGAGCTTTCGGATGGACACCATCACGACCACTTTGGGCGAATCGGCCGGCGCCCCGCCGACAAACGAGGCGACATAATTAGATGTATCATAACCGCCCGACGGCAGTGCGATATTGGCGGTGCCGGTTTTGCCCCAGACCTGCACACCCTCCATTTGCGCCTTGTCGCCGGTGCCTTCATTGACAACGCCGACCATCGCCTTTTCCACCATCCATTTGGCAACTTCGGGCTTAATAACATATCCTGTCCCCTGGGCGGATTGATACAACTCCGTAACCGACCCATCGGCGCTGACGACCGCACGCACGACATGCGGCACAATCAGACTGCCGCCGTTAGCCAGAATCGAATAGGCGCGAATCAGTTGAATACTCGTTACCAGAATTTCGTGGCCAAACGGAATACGTGTCACGCTGTATCCGCTCCACGCAGACACCGGACGCAGCAATCCCGGGTCTTCACCGGGCAGATCAATCAGCGTCTTTTCGCCAAAGCCGAACCGCCGCATCCCTTCGTACAGTCTCTTATTACCAAGCTGCAAACCAATCTTTGCCATTCCCACGTTGCTCGAATGGACAATAATATCCTTGACCGTAAAATTACCGTAGCGGTGATTGCCGAACTCGCCGATGCGGTATTTGCCCCAGTACCCATCCTCGCAATAAAACACCTGATTATAACTAATAGCGCCATAATCCAGCGCAATGGCCGCGACAATCGGCTTGATGACGCTGCCCGGCTCGTACGGGTCGGTCAATGCCCGATTGCGCAGACTGGATGCCGACGCCGTATTGAATAGCGTCGGGTCATAATCCGGCAGCGACACCAGCGCCAGTATCGCTCCGGTTTTCGGATCCATCATCACCCCCAGCGCCGATTCGGCATTGTATTCCTTGACCTGCTTGAGCAGCGCCGAACGCACAAACTCCTGTATCGTCGAATCGATCGTCAAAACCAGACTCTGGCCTGCAGTCGCATCACGCGAACGATCCGGCTCAAACGCAATCGGCCGCCGCTGCACATCCACTAAAAACACGCTTTTGCCCGGATTGCCCTGCAGGATACCGTCATATTTCAATTCCAATCCTGCAAGCCCTGCCCCTTCAGCGCCCACAAACCCGACCACATGCGACATCAATTGCCCGATGGGGTAATACCGCTGCCACTGGCTCTGAACGCCCACCCCGACAAGACGCTGCTCCATAATCGCCTTGCGGTCGGCGGTTGACAACCCCGTCTGAAGGCGTACATAGCCGGGATTGTTTGTTTCGTAAATCAGCCGGCATATTTCGGGGCCGGGGATATGGATCAGGTCTTGCAGTTTCCAGGCGGTCTCTTTAACTTGTTCGGCGTCTTTGAATCGGCGAGGCTCGGCAAACAACACATCGACCATATTGCTGGCCGCCAGAACACGACCCTGACTGTCGGCAATATAGCCGCGCTGAGCGCTGAGCGGAATCGTCGAGAGCTGCTGTGTCTGACTGGTCTGCGTATAATAATCCGACCGGCAGAATTGAAGATAATACAGCCGCCAGCCCAGCAGGCCAAACACCGCCGGCAGGCAGACGCCAAACACTATCATCGTAATTTTAAACCGCATCAGTTTGCCTTGCCGGATTGTTCCTTGCCGGACTCCTGCTGTTTGAGATGCTCCATCAGATTTTGGGGACTCATCAGGCTCTCAATCCGAAGCTGTTTCTGACGCAATTGATTTTTGAGCTGCTCCTGGATAACCACAGCCGAACGATAGCGGTTGAATACCCGCGACGACGTCGTCCGCAGGTGAATCGTCAATACCAATACCGATGTCATGAAGAATATCGCGAAAATCAGCCGAGGCCGCGTAGGCATTATCATCATACAATCACCCTGCTACTTCGGTATCTTCAGCTTGGTTCCGACTTTCACCAGGTCCGGATTGGAAAGATTATTAAGTTTCATGATTTCGTTCGATCGGCTGCTGTCGCCAAGCGTCTTTTGGGCAATTTTCCGCAAACTATCCCCTTCTTGAACCGTATATTCGACATACGACTTGGAACCATTGACTGCCGGCTTGACTGGCGGGGCGACCTTGACCAACGCGGGTTTTTTGTCGGCCGTTTTTACCGGGACAGCCGCCGGGGCTTCATTTTTAACGGTTTTAGCAACATCCGTTTTAATGGTTTCGGTTTTAGCGGTTTCCGAAGCTGGCCTGGTCGTCTTGCCGGCAGGCTCCAGCATATCCTTAAACCGCTCCATCAAGGTCTTGTCCTGTGCGGGCTTTTGCTCTGCCGGTGCGGAGACAGAATTTTTCACCGTCGGAATCACTAATTTTTGCCCAATCCGAACTTTTTCCGGAGATTCCAGCGTATCTTTATTTGCTTCATACAGCAGATCGATGGTTGCTAATTTGTTGCCGATTTCCGGACCGTAGTATTTCTTGGCGATAACGGCCAGCGTCTCGCCCTTTTGAACCACATGAGCTTGTCCGGCAACCTTTTTGGCCGCCGGCGGGATGCTTTCGGCCTGCTGGGCTTGCTCAATCTGCTTGACCGTCACTTGGGCGGCAGCGCTTGCCTGCTTTTGAAGCGGCACTTGCGGAGCAGCCGTCTCAACAACAGCAGTTTCCGGCTTGGGCGGCGCAATGACCATATCCGCTTTCTCAACGACAGCGACAACCGGCTCGGTACCTTCTTGCGGCGCGTCAGACGCCCCATCCAGCACCACCACCTCGGCCGGCGGCTCCGTATAGCGAATCGTATGGGCCGGCTGAAGACTGCGGGCGACATCGACCACCGCCGGGTCAATCACCAAATCCGTGCCGGTCTGCGTGGTAATGGATGTTTCAACAATCCCCTTGCTCTTGGCCGTTTGGACAAAATCCGGCAGCCCGTTGACAACCAGCGCGATTACAACAATAAACACTAAACCCAATAACAAGCCAACCTTGGCATCCGCTGTCATTTCCTTGTTCTCCTTGGAACGCATTTTATCGTCTTTTCACTATTCGCAGTTTGGCGCTTCGGCTGCGGGGGTTGTGCCGGATTTCTTCCTCATCGGCAATCAGCGGTTTGGGAGTGACCACCTCGCAAGCCCCCGATTCTTTTGCACATCGAAACGCATTTTTTACAATTCTGTCTTCCAGACTATGGAAACTGATTATGGCAAAAAAGCCGCCTGATTTCAACAGGTCAATCCCATTTTTTGTCAGTTTTTCCAAGTTGTCCAATTCGTCATTGACGGCAATCCGCAGCGCCTGAAAGGTGCGGGTCGCCGGATGAATCCTGCCCGGACGGCTGACCGCCGACTGGCCCAGCGACTTGCACACCAGCGCCGCCAATTGCCCCGTCGTCTTGATTTTCTGCCCCTGACGATACTGGCAGATAAAACGGGCTATCCGGCGGCTCGCCCGTTCCTCGCCGTACTTAAAAATCAAGTCGGCCAGCTTTTTTTCGTCCATGCGGTTGACAATGTCGGCTGCCGTTATCGAAAGCCGCTCATCCAGCCGCATATCCAGCTCAAAATCCTGCTGGAAACTCATCCCAATACGCGGGTCGTCAATTTGTGCCGAACAAAATCCAAGGTCCGCTAATATCAAATCGACCTTTTCTATCTTTTTTGTTGAGAGAACTTCACATAGCTTGGAAAAATTTTCGCGAATCAAAATCACCCGGCATTGTAACTCCGCCAGGCAAGATTCGGCGGCTTTAAGGCTCCGGCTGTCCACATCCAGCCCGACCAGCGTCCCGCCCGCATCCAGCATCCGCCCAAACAGCAAACTGTGCCCGCCCTGCCCGACCGTCGCATCCACGACAATCCCATCTGCGGCAATCCGGATATGCTCCAGCAGCGCCCGAGTCAATACCGGAATATGGGCGCTCGGCGCACCGCCATCCCTGGAAGCCGCCGAGCCTGATTCAATCCTATCATCCGAATCCATTCGGTGTGGCTTATTCAGCCCGCAACCGGCGTCATCGCACGGCTGCTCAGCCGCTCGATGTCCGGCGAGAAACACACTCCGGCAAACAACTCACTGCTGCGTCTGAGCCGGTCCAGCCGAACGGCAAGACCCGCCGCCGCCGCCAATGTATCCTCATCGGCAGCAAAACGACCGCTCAAATAACCCGCAACGCGATCCAATTCGTCCCATTCCATTGACATAAATACCTCCTATAATTCCACTTGACGGCTCTGCTTTTGCAAGACCGTCTGGCGTGCCTGGGCAGTCTGCTGCTGATACTGCCCCATATTGTCCGAAAGATATTGTTCCCAATCCTCACTGTTCCATATCTCGATATGGTCGCGAATTCCCACCAGCGTCAGATTGTCTTTCAGATTGGCTCGTTTTTTTATCCGGTCACTCAACAACAATCGTCCCTGCCGATCCAGCTCAACCCTGCTGGCCAAAGCGAAAGTCATTCGCTCGAATGCGACTGTTTCGTCCGGGGCGGCCGTCCCTGGCGCACCGGCAAGGGCGATTTGCTGAAAACATCGCTCGGGGTACAGGCATAAAATCCCATTGGCGCCCATCGCCAGATAGAAATCATTCCCATACTCCTTGGCATCGATTTGACTGCGAAGT
>CAZICJ010000105.1:0-4862 GCA_964537635.1 uncultured Pirellulales bacterium | reverse complement strand
GTCCTGCATGGCTTTGCTAGCCCGCATCGTATCTCGCCGCACCAGCAGATGCACGTGGGAACCGTACTTCGTGAGATAGACGGCTTCTTCTGCCGCACTGTCCCCACCGCCAACTACCGCTAGTTCGGCAGCTCGGAACAACGGCGTCGCCCCATCACAGATCGCACAGGCGGAGATTCCCCGGCTCCAGAACTGGTTTTCCGAGGGCAGGCACAATCGCTTGGCTGTGGCTCCCGTGGCAATGATCACACTATGGGCCTTAACTTCTCGTTCTTCAGAGCGAATAACAAAGGGGCGCTGACTGAAGTCAATGGCGGTAACATCCTCGGTTACTAACTCTGCTCCCCAGCGAATTGCCTGGGCCTTCATGCGATCCATCAATTCCGGCCCCTGAATTCCTTCTGGAAAACCGGGAAAATTTTCTACCTCTGTGGTCGTCATTAACTGTCCACCGGGTAAACCCCCTGCCTGGAAGCCTTCAAACACAAAGGGTTTGAGATTGGCGCGCGCTGCATAGATGGCAGCGGTGTATCCCGCCGGACCAGAGCCGATAATCACAACATTCTCTACAGTTGGGTCTGCCATAGGACAATAGGTAAACTCATAACGACTACGCTTTACTTCAATTTAGTTTAACCTATTCCTGGAAAAACAACAAGCTAGGGGGACTGGGGAAGCGAGATAGAATCACTGGCAAGGAGGCGATCGCCACTAAAAATCAGGTCCACTCTTCTCTCCTCCTTTTTATGGTAAGTAGCAGCACAGGATTAAACAAAATTTGCCAGAAACTGGGGGCTGCCACTCTGGAGCAACCTCCCGTTTTGCTATCGACTCCACGGATTCCTGTATGAAGGCCGCCTCTAACCTGTTGCTAAAGTTTAGTCAGAAGCTGTTTGCCAAGGCCCCAGACCAGCGGCAGCAGTTTCTGCAGGCTTTGACCCAGCCTCAGGGATTTGCCGCCACTATTCTCTGGTGCCGGTCTAAACCTGCAACCCTGCCCTTTGCGATCGCCCCACCTCTGCCCTGGCAACCCGCTTTTGTGGATCGCCTGACCTCGGAGACCAAGCCCGGTCAGTATTCGCTTCACACCGAGGGTTATTACTATTGCCTGGATTTTTCCTCGGTTTTCGCGGCTTCGCCCTTACAGATTCTGCCTCAGTTTGCGTCTTCTCCCCTGGTTCTGGATTTGTGTGCAGCTCCAGGGGGCAAGGGGATTTTTGCCTGGAAAGCTTTGCAGCCCCAATTTCTCTTCAGCAATGAAGTGATTGGCAAACGCCTGGGGATGCTGATTTCTAACCTCAAACGCTGCCACATTGAGCCTGCTGCGGTTCTCAGTCTTGACTCTCAAGTGCTGGCACAGTTAATTCCGGCCAGGATTCAGGTTGTGCTGGTCGATGCTCCCTGTACGGGACAATCCTTGCTAGCTAAAGGAGAGAAAGCTCCCGGCTGTTTTCATCCTGTGACCATTAACCAGAATGCCAATCGCCAGAAACGGATTCTGGCCAATGCCTCCTATCTAGTTGCCCCGCAAGGATTTCTGCTGTATATGACCTGTGCCTTTTCGCCGGAGGAGAATGAGCAGGTGAGTGCCTGGTTTCTACAAAAATTTCCTCAGTTTCAGCCCGTTGCTGTGCCTCACTTAACCGCCTTTCAATCCCATCTAACGGACCACCCCTGTTATCGCCTCTGGCCTCAATCCGGTCTGGGAGCAGGAGCCTTCACCATCTTGTTTCAGAATCGGGCTGAAGGAGAAACCAGTCCACTACCAGTAGATTTTTTAGCACAGCCAGGGGTGAAATGGCGATCGCCCTCCTAACTAGAAGCATGCCTCACAAGCCGAGCAAAAAGCCAGAGAGCCTCAAAGCCCCTCCCCTTGAGGGCTATCCATTACGCAAAAGTACGTAGAAGTGTTGCAGGGAGTGGCTTAGCCTGCATTATTCATGAGTATTGGCAGGAGTATGAAGAAAGAGGACAAACTTGCCTGATTTCAAAGGATAAGGGGAAAGAGCAGGTCAGCAACCCAAAATGGAGCTTTAAAAAAACTTGAGTGAAACCTAGCCATGCTCGTCTACTTTGCCATCAATGTTTTAGGGTGGAGCGGCGGTGTAAGGTTTTTCTGCGAGGACGAAAGTCGTATTGGCTTGAAGACGTTAGGGGGACGTAAGATTACCGCCAAAGGCGTGAAAGCCGTGGGGCGAGTGCAGTGGCAATTTGAGGCGACCTACCTTTACGGGATTATCGAACCGAAAACGGGGGAGCATTTCTTCTTTGAGTTTTCTCACTTAAATACTGAGTGTTTTCAGGTCTTTTTGAATCTGGTGGCCCAACAGTTCCCAGAGGATCTGCTCATTATCCAGTTAGACAATGGGAGTTTTCACAAAGCGAAACGCTTAAAGGTGCCGAGCAATATTATTTTGTTATTCCAACCGCCTCATTGTCCAGAACTCAACCCGATTGAGCAAGTGTGGCAATATCTGAAGCGGCGCTTGCGGTGGAGCCTACCCGCCACGTTGGATGAGTTACGTCAGCAATTGCGAGAGCGACTCGAAGCCCTGACCCCGGAGATCGTGGCATCCATTGCAGGGCGTCAGTCAATTTTGGAGGCCCTATCTGTTGCCGGGATTTAGAGAATTGGTATAACTAGGGGATTGCTGATCCTGTTGAACCTGTTTGAGGGCTTCAGCAAACCGCTGGGGGTCATTAGTTAAAGTTGCTGACACAACCCTGGCTCGCGATCGCCGATGGTGGCAGTCGGCAAATTCAAATTTCGATTGATTGAAGAAGCCTTACAGCGCAGCCAAACCGAAGATGATGGAAACGTAAATCGCTGGCTGTTGCAACAGTTTCGCTAATTTAGACCAAGGACAAACGACCCAAACTCAGACAAAATTCCCAACCCTTCATCGTACTGCGCCCCGAATACCTGCAACTCACTCAACGCCGACTCACCCTTACAACGACAGCTCCATCAGGATCTGAATCAGCTTAGGGGCCGCGATCGCCGCCTGAAAATGGGTCTCGAAGGTTTTGCGGCCTGCCTGAGCCAGTTGTTGTCGCAGTTCCGGTTGCCGAATTGCCATCAGCAGTGCGGTTGCCAGGGTAGCTCCCCCCTGACCGAGCAGGGCATTCACTCCATGCTTCAGGGTGGGAATGCCGCAAGCATTGGCTTGATGGGCCACGATGCAGCAGCCATAGGACCAGCCCACCAGAATGCGAATTCGCGTCCCCAGTTCCACGGGGGTGGGCACATAGAGCAGGTCACAGGTGCGGAATTCCGTCTCCACCTGGGTCAGAAACCCTAGAAATTGCACCGCTGGATGGTCTAATCGCTGCTGCAAGGACCGGGGCAACTGCTCGTGAAAGCCGCCAACAATCCGGATTTCAAACCCCTGCGGTCCCAGTTCTCGTTCCAGGCGGGGCAGAACCTGGGTGGCGGTCAGTTGCAGCCCTAACTGAGTCGCGGTTCCCAGCAGGTGGCCGATCATTAAGATCCGGGGTCGGGGTTGGGGAGAGGGCGATCGCTCCTCCGGCAACCAACCGGGCAGCGGATCGGGAATTGGCGGCGGCAGGTAGCGGCTCTGGTGTATCCCCTGGGTCTGCAACCAGGCGGCATGGTGGGCGGCAAAATTGACCACCACCGGGGTTTGAGCCAGCAGGCGTAGCATCCAGTGGCGTTTCTGGCGAGACTGCCACAGGGTAGCCGCCGCGATCGCCCAGGCTCTGGGATGCAACCTCAGCCCCTGGGTACGTAGCCGCAGGGTACTGGGCAAGTGATCCAGGTCCACCAGCACCCCCAGACAGGAAGCTTCTGGATAGGCCAGGGCCAGGGCAATACAGGGGGTTTCATAGGCATAAATCACATCCGGCTGCAGCCGCTGCAGTAACTTTTGCACCTGGGGTTGCAGCGCGGTCAGGGGGTAAAGGTCGGCCAGAGTGGGCTGCAGCAGCCGTCGCCAGCGGCCCGACTTTGCTGGTGACGAGTCCCAGAACAGGGTTTCCACAGCGATGCCCTGGGCACGCAGCCCGTCAAGGTCTGACGCTCCCGGCAAACTGAAGTGGGGATGGGAACGCTCCAAGAGCAGGCAGCAGGTGACTCGCAGACCAAACTGGTGCATGTGTTGCAGCAGCGCCCAGTTGACAATCGCTGACCCACTGGTCTCCGGGTTGGGCACACCGCTGGTGATCAGAACGCAATGGCGCGACGGTAGAAACGCTTCTGGCAACGCTTCAGACATGGGAGGCCCGCAGTTGACCACAGGCGGCATCCCGATCTAAGCCCCGGGAGCGGCGAATACTGGCGGCAATTTGCTGCTCCTCCAGTACCCGGAGAAACTCCTGCATCCGGCGGCCATCCGGGCGCTGGTAGTCTACTTCGCTGATCGGGTTGTAGGGAATCAAATTCACATGGCTCTGAAAGCCCCGTAGCTGCCGCGCCAACTCCTGGGCATGCGCGGGGGTGTCGTTAACGCCAGCCAGGAGAATGTATTCAAAGGTGACGCGCCGCCCGGTGATCTGGACGTACTCCCGGCACTCCTGCAGCAGGGCCTGCAGAGGATAGTGCTGGGCACTCGGCACCAATTGAGTTCGCAATGTCTGGTTGGAAGCATGGAGACTCACCGCCAGGGTAATCTGCAGTTGCTGCTGG
Organism: uncultured Pirellulales bacterium; assembly: GCA_964537635.1. Classification (GTDB taxonomy): domain Bacteria; phylum Planctomycetota; class Phycisphaerae; order Sedimentisphaerales; family Anaerohalosphaeraceae; genus Anaeroglomus. The sequence continues at coordinate 217 of CAZICJ010000105.1, read as the reverse complement.
GCCAACTGGCGAATTCGCCCCGGAATCCCGACGGTGGAAAGGGTCAGCGATCGCTGGCTAATCCCCAGATCCCGATTCAGTGACTGCACAGCCCCCAGGACCTGGGGCAGATTCAGCAGGGGTTCCCCCATGCCCATGAACACCACATGGCTCACCCGCTGCTGAAAATCCTCCTGCACCGTCAGCACCTGGTCCACAATCACATGGCGGGCCAGAT
>CAZICJ010000104.1:0-4989 GCA_964537635.1 uncultured Pirellulales bacterium | reverse complement strand
CAGTTCCACCTTAACTCAAAGGTGTTTCTGTCCAACGCATGGGGACAACCTCAGGAAATCAGGGATTTGTTCGGTGATATCCGGGGCGAGATGGTCCAATTGGAGCATCGCCTCGCCGATAATCTGGAGTTCGCGTTCCAGTGCTGAACGAAAAGCCCTGTCATGGATATAATCCTACACCGTCTTGTTTCGCGTAAAATTCAGAATAAACTGACAACAGTCAGAGATATCATAGAGGTATTTTCGCGAGTCACGACGCGACATAGACTGTTCTCCTTGTCTGATTGATATCACTAATGAGGTAGGGATTTTTCAGGCCGCCCGGTTCCACTAAATCAATCGGCCTGCCGAACAAGTTCCGCAGGGCATTCAGGAAGCCGAAAAAAGTATCGAACCGGCTGCTGTGGATAGTGCTGTCAAACTCAACCAAAAAATCGATATCGCTTTTGACAGTAAGCTGGTCTGTGGCTGCTGAACCAAACACATCCAGCCGACTGACATGAAACTGCCGGCACAAGGCTGCCAGCTCCATTTGCTTGTCTTCAATTATCGATACCATAAAACACCATTTTAATTGTCAATCGTCTTTCCGTCAATTATATGCCAGGGCAGGCCGTAGAGGTTCAAGTCCGCCATAAACGGGTCGGGGTCGAACTGCTCCATATTAAAGACGCCCGTGCCTTTCCATTTGCCTTCGAGCATCATTTTTGCCCCGATCATCGCCGGCACGCCGGTCGTATAAGAAACCGCCTGCGCCTTGACTTCCCGATAGCATTCGGCATGGTCGCAGACATTGTAAATCATCATCTGTTTACGCTGGCCGTTTTTAACGCCGTCGAAAATCACGCCTATCGAGGTCTTGCCCTTATAATTTGCGCCCAGCGAGCCGGGGTCAGGCAGCAAGGCCTTCAAAAATTCAATCGGTACGATTTTGTGTCCCTGGAAGTCCACCGGGTCGATGCGGGTCATCCCGATATTCTGCAGGACGCGCAGATGCGTGATGTACTGCTCGCCAAAGGTCATCCAGAAGCGGATGCGTTTGAGTCCCTTGATGTAGCGAACCAGCGATTCGAGTTCTTCATGATACAGCACGTACGACGCCTTGGGCCCGACTTCGGGATAATCGATATCCTTGCGGATACTCAGCGGGTCGATTTCGACCCACTGGCCGTTTTCCCAATACTTACCTTTCTGGGTGATTTCGCGGATGTTGATTTCGGGATTGAAGTTGGTCGCGAACGGATGGCCGTGGTCGCCGGCGTTGCAATCGACGATATCGACATAGTGAATCTCATCGTAGTAATGCTTCATCGCATAGGCGCAGAAGACATTGGTCACGCCGGGGTCAAATCCGCTGCCCAGCAGCGCCATAATGCCTTTGGCTTTGTATCTGTCTTGATACGCCCACTGCCATTTATATTCAAATTTGGCAACATCCTTGGGTTCGTAGTTGGCTGTGTCTAAGTAGTCCACGCCGGTTTCCAGACAGGCATCCATAATCGGCAAATCCTGATAGGGCAGGGCGATATTGAGGACTAATTTGGGCTTGTGTTTTTTTATCAGGGCGGCGACCTGCTTGGCATCGTCAGCATCTACCGCCTCGACGGTAATCGGGCTGCTGAGGCTTGCCGCGATATCACTGCATTTTTTGAGCGTCCGGCTGGCCAGAACAATTTCTGAAAAGACCGCCGGCAATTGAGCGCACTTACGCACGACGACATTGCCTACGCCGCCGGCGCCGATAATCAATACTTTGGACACGGGTTATCTCCTAATAAAACGAGTTATAATAGCGGCAGTATAGCAGAAAGCCGGGCAAAATCCAGAGGCAAGAATCGGGGATATTTTGAGAAAAGACTGGAGCTGGAGGGAATCGAACCCTCATCTCCGCGATGCGACCGCGGCGCACTCCCATTATGCGACAGCCCCGAAAAACCGGCACAGATGAGGATGCCGAGTCGGGTAAAACGGCTATTATACCGGCAGCGATGAAACAATCAACCCTTTTTTTGGGGATTTTGGGTGTAATTGACAGATATCAGTTAGGAATTATCGGCTGGATTAGTATTGGCTGGCGGCGATTGGCGAATCCAGCGGAGGCGGAAGATTTTGCGGATTTTATCGGACATCGTGGGGGCGATTTTCTGGGCGCTGGCGGGAAAATCGATTTTTTGCAGGCAGGCCGCGTCGGGCTTGGATTTTCGCGGCAGAAAAAAGCCCATCAGCAGGCCGGCCAGCCAGCCGAAGCGGGCGGATTTGCGGAAATCGGTTTTGGTCAGGCGAATTCCCATTTTGTTATCGCACAAGGGCTTTGCGGCTCGCGGCCAGCAGGTATTCTCCGCTCAAATGCACCTGCGACGATGCGGGTAATAACTGATGACGCTGGACAACCTCGGCATTGGCCTGATAGTACCGCTGGACGGCGCTGGTGCCGCCCTCGACGGCGCCGGCGGTGCGATAACCGTTGTCTAAAAGCCAGCGGCTGACTTCCTCATCGTATTCTGCCGGATAAATCATCGCCGTCAAATAGGTCTTGTCATTCAATTTCGCCAGATGCACTTTTGTCCGGCATGGCACAGCATGGGCAACCGCAAGACTGATCAATTTCTTGTACTCCGCCTGTGCGGTCGGCTCATCGGCGGCATAGAAAAATATACCGGCTTCCATCTGGAACAGGTCGTTATTGACGCCCCGAAGTTCCATCGTGCCATCCGGACTGGCATTGTGAATTTTATAGACCTTGACGCGGGCGTATTTCTCGCTTTCCAGCAGTTCAGCAACCTCCACGGCGGTAAAGCCCGCAGCACTGTGATCGCCGAAATCCACGACATAGAGTCCGGTATAACGTTTTGCATCTTGTATAACAGGCAGTTTCATAGGCATTAACTCAGTTTTAATTTTGCGAATTTGCGTTTGCCAACCTGGACAATCATTCCCTCGGCGGGCGTGATGGTCTGGTTGGGGTCGGTGATTTTGGTTTCGTTGATTTTGACGCCGCCCTGCTGAATCATCCGTTTGCCTTCGCCGCCGCTATCAACGAGTTTGCAGACCAGCAGCAGTTTGGCCGCGGTGAGGGCTTTGGCGGCAATAGCGACTTCGGGCATTTCATCGGGCAGTTGATTTTGGGCAAAGACCTTGTCAAAGCCGGCGGCGGCCTCTTCGGCGGCCTGCTTGTCATAAAACTGCTCGACGATGATTTTGCCCAGCATGACTTTTGCCTGCTTGGGGTGCGTCTTTGCCGGGTCGGTCAGTTCTTTGATTTGAGCGGCCGGGGTATCGGTCAGCAGGGTAAAGTAGTTTTCCATCAGGTTGTCGGGGATGCTCATTGTCTTGCCGAACATATCGGCGGGGCTGTCGGTAACGCCGATGTAGTTGCCCTTGGACTTGCTCATCTTTTGCGTGCCGTCCAAGCCGACAAGGATGGGCATCGTGATGACAATCTGTGCGGCTTGCCCGGCGATGCGCTGCAAGTCGCGGCCAACCAGATTGTTAAACGTCTGGTCGGTGCCGCCCAGCTCCACATCGCTCTGGATGGCGACCGAGTCGTAGCCCTGCATCAGCGGATAGAGAAATTCGTGGATGCCGATGGGGTCGCCTTTTTTGTAGCGGATTTCGAAGGTGTCGCGTTCGAGCATCCGGGCGACGGTCATCGAGGCGGTCAATTTGATGATGTCGGCCAGCTTGAGGTCGGCCAGCCATTCGCTGTTGCGGCGGACTTCGACCTTGTCGGGCGACATATCGAGGATCTTGCCCGCCTGCTGCAGATAGGTCTTGGCGTTGGACTCAATCTGCTCGCCGGACAGCATTGGGCGGGTGGTGTTCTGGCCGGTCGGGTCGCCGATACGGGCGGTATAATCCCCTATAATCAATATCGCTTTGTGTCCTAAGTCCTGAAATTGACGCAATTTACGAAGGACGACCGTGTGGCCGAGATGGATATCCGGCGCGGTGGGGTCCATACCGAGTTTGGCACGCAGCGGCCTGCCCTTTTGGGCGGCCAGCGCAATCCGCTGGGCCAGTTCATCCTCGCGAAAGACCTCTACCGTCCCGCGTTTGAGTATGTCCATCTGTTGGGCGACATCGAGAGCCATTGGCATATCCTGTTATTAAGACCGTAATTGGGTATCAAAAACGGGCATTATATCCCAAAGGCCGGCCGACTGCAAGCAATTGCATAGAAACAAATGCGATGCGGGAAAATGGGTTCGTTTTGTAAATCATATCAAATATCAAAGAGCAAAAATCAAAAATGCGGAATGCCGCAGACGGCATACCGAGTTAAACTATAAGCAATTCTTATTCTATTATTACATTGGGTTCGTTTTTCATAATTGGCTTCGTTTCCAAAATGGGTTTGTTTTGCGAATATGTGTTTTTGACTTGAAAATAGGGGTGCTTTGTAACAATTGGGTTCGTTTTTTCAAAGAGCGGTTAGCAGTGAGCTTTTAGCGGTTAGCGGGGAAAAATGGGTTCGTTTTGCATTTTCAGCCTCCAGCGACCAGCTCCCAGCCAACAGCAAGAGAGGGATTCTTCCCCTTTCGCATTCGCTCAGGGTCAGAATGACCGGTTGGATACGGTGGATTCCGGAGCTTTGAGGTCTCCTTTCTATGGGCTTCTGGATGCCCATTCTTCTGGTGCGCATTATACCAAAATCCGGCTGAAAAAGCTACTGGAAAAAGAAGACTGAAGTCGGAAGTCAGAAAACAGAATTAGAATTTTTCTGGGATTACTTTTTTGACGGGATTGGCAGGAATTCGAACCACGAAGATACGAAGGGGCACGAAGGTTGGGAAGAGCGGGATTCCCTGTTTTTTTGTGGGGAATTTGTTGGCAAGGGCCGGCCGGCAAGGTATAATTTCGGGGAAAAGAAGACAGAATTCAGGAATCAGAAAACAGAAGTGGAATTTTGCTTTTTTTATTTTTTGTCACGGAAGTACAAGTCATTTCATAACCTCCTGAGTGTTATGATAAGACAAGCAATATGAAAAA
>CAZICJ010000103.1:0-5123 GCA_964537635.1 uncultured Pirellulales bacterium | reverse complement strand
TTCAGCTTGGCTGTATCCTTATTCTCCTCAGGAGGGTTTTGGGATGACTTCTAGTATCCTCATCGACTCAACGAGCTTTAAACCATTGTGCAATTGCATCTGTACAGCAGCCCATATTGGCTGCCAAAATCAATAATTGCTATGACTTCACGTTCTTTTTGCGGCATATTGAATTTCCATGTAGTTGATAGTTCATAGTTGATAGTTTAAAGCAGGAAAAGAATTTTCCCCTCTTTCTATCAACTATCAACTTTTAACTATCAACTCTTTTCTACGAACTTCTTAACTGTTAAATGTTTCAAATGCCGAATAATTCGGCGATTCTTTGGTAATCATAATATCGTGCGGGTGGGACTCGCTGACGCCGGCGGCGCTGTTGCGGACAAATTTTGCCTTCGTCCGCAGGTCGTCAATTGTCCGCGTCCCGCAATAACCCATCCCCGCCCGCAAGCCGCCGACCAACTGATAGACATAGCTGTCCAGCATCCCGCGATACGGCACGCGTCCCTCGACGCCTTCGGGAACGAGTTTGTCTTTCTTGGCGGTTTTGTCCTGGCCATAGCGGTCGGCAGACCCCTGTACCATCGCCCCAATCGAGCCCATCCCGCGGTATTCCTTAAACTGACGCCCTTTATAAATGACCAACTGCCCCGGGCTTTCGGCAAGGCCGGCAAACAGCGAGCCCAGCATTACCGACGAAGCGCCGGCGGCAATCGCTTTGGTAATATCGCCCGAATGACGCACGCCGCCGTCGGCAATGACCGGTACGCCGTGTTTGTCGGCTTCCGAGACGACATTGAAAATCGCCGTTATCTGCGGCACGCCCACGCCGGAAATAATCCGCGTCGTGCAAATCGCGCCAGGCCCAATGCCGACCTTGACCGCATCGGCGCCGGCGGCAATCAAATCCCTCGCCGCATCGGCGGTAGCGATATTGCCGGCAATCACGTCTATTTTGAAGTGTTTTTTAATCCATTTGACCATATCGATGACATTTTGCGAATGCCCGTGAGCGGTATCGACCACAACCACATCGACTTCGGCTTCAATCAGCGCCTTGACGCGATCCTGGTCCTTGACGCCGACAGCCGCCCCAACACGCAGCCTGCCGCGGTTATCGCGTACCGCCAGCGGATACTGCCGAAATCGGTCGATATCCCGCATTGTAATCAAGCCTGCCAGTTTGCCCTTGCTGTTGACCAGCAGGAGTTTTTCGACCTTATGCTTTCGCAAAATCCCCTTGGCCTGCTCCAGCGTCGTATCCGCCGGGCCGGTAATCAAGCCCTCTTTGGTCATCACTTCAGCGATTTTAACCTTGTCATCGGTGAGAAATTTCAAATCCCGCCGCGTCAGAATCCCGACCAGCTTATCTTTTTGCACAATCGGAATCCCCGACACATTCTGTTCTTCCATCACCTTGCGAGCCACCGTTACGCACTCCGACGGCGACAGCGTTACCGGGTCTTGAATCACGCCGTTTTCGGAACGCTTGACCTTGACGACCTCGCGCTGCTGTGACTCGACGGACAGATTCTTATGGATAATGCCGATGCCGCCTTCCTGTGCCAGGGCAATCGCCAGCGCCGACTCGGTTACCGTATCCATCGCTGCCGAAACAAGCGGGATGTTGATGCTGATATTGCGGGTCAGCCGCGTGCCCGTATTGGCCTGTGCAGGCACGAAATCGCTGCGGGCAGGAATCAACAGCACATCGTCAAAGGTTATGCCTTCACCTGTAATTTTTCCGTTTTCCATAAAAATCTCCGGAAATTCCACGCTAAATTTAAGGAAGTAATATTAGACTTCTGGATAAAATTTATCCTGATACAGCCTAAATTTAATAAAGGAGTATAGCCTCCACAGCGGGTTGCGTCAAACCAAAACCGCCAATTTCACGATGCAGCAGGTAAAAAGAACCCCATTTTATCGAAAAGAAAAAGCTTGCTTAAAATAATCAAATTACTATAATACTATTTTGCTATCAAAAAGAAAAGCAAAAAGACCTGTGAGGCCTGATTTATGGCAAAAATGACCATTCAAAAAGACAGTCTTAAAGATATCCTTACCCAGGAAAATTTCAGGCAGATTGAATCCTCATTCAGCAAAAATTTTGGTCTGCCGATTGAGTGCACGGAAATCGACAGCAGCGAAATCCCCAGTCTGTGCAGCAAAAACTGCCTGCCTGCTTATTGCAAGCTTATTCGCAGTTCGCGTGTCGGCATCAGCCGCTGCCGGCAGGACCGAATCCGCAGTCTCAACATCGCCATTGAAACCGGCCAGCCCTATATCAGCGTATGCCATGCGGGGCTGGTACTGGCTTGTATCCCCATTATGGATGGGCAGTTACCGTTGGGCGGGATGTTTTTCGGCAAATGCATCTGGGAAAAGCCCGATGACATGTTCTATGAAGAAATCCAGAAAAGACTGCGGGGGCTGCGTTTTGACCCCGGCGACATCCGAAATGCTGTTGCGGCACTGTCCACGGTTTCACCCCGAAAAATCCACGATGCCGCGGAGTTCCTCTATATTTTGCTCTATCAAATAGCAGAATTAGACCCGCAGGTCGTAAGCTGGCGGCGGGAAAAATCCCAGCAGCAATCCAGCATCAGTCAGGTCATTCACGACACCAAGCTGGCAGGGCGTCAGGAGCCGTATCCTTTCGATTGCGAACGGGAATTGATTGCCAAGGTCAAACTCGGAGACCGTACCGGCTCCAAGGAAATTCTCAACAACCTGCTGGGTGCCATTATGTTCCATAATCCCGGCGATATGAACCTTCTCAAGGCGCGTCTGGTGGAGCTGCTCAGTGTGCTGAGCCGGTCTGCCGCCGAGGGCGGTGTCGATATTCACCTGCTGCTCAATAAAAATCTGGATTATATCAACCGCATTCTACATATTGACAGTCAGGATGAGCTATGTGCCTGGATATCGCGCGCGCTGGATGATTTTACCGAAAGCGTCTATCAATCGCAGGACGCCCGCAAGATGTCCCAGCTTCGCCCCGCGCTGGACTTTATGGAGACACAATACGAGCGGCCCATTACGCTGGCCAACATCGCCCGCGCAGCGCATTTGAGCGTATCCCGCCTGGCGCATCTGTTCAAAGAGCAGATGAACATTACCCTGCTCGATTATCTGACCAATGTGCGAATCAATCACGCCAAACGCCTGCTACTGACATCGGACTACAATTGTACGCGAATCTGCTTCGATGTCGGCTACAACAACCAAAGCTATTTTACACGGATTTTCAAGCAGATTACAGGCATGACCCCCAAGCAGTTCCGTATCGCCAACAAACGGCGGCAGTAGCCGACACGCAAGCCGCAAAATCCAAACCAAATACAGATTGACGAGTCCCATAATAATAGCCGTATCTTGTCTGAAATGTGATAGTGGATAAAAAACCAATTGCGCAAAGTCCCGCAACCGGGAAAAAGTTGCATCATAAACCGATTTGTGCTACAATGAATCCAGTTGAGGAACCTGTTGCGCAGGGGAGAACGTCGTGAGTCTGTGGATTGAAAACATCTTGGTGATCGGCATCGCGTTTGTCGGACTTCTGACTGGCGCAGGAATATCCCGTCTTGGGAAAAATGCCGGTCTGGCGGCGTGTGCTGCCTCCATTCTTTTTATCCTTTTTCTGGCTGCAGCCAGGTTGTATCCGGAACAACTCCCCAATTCCATCTTTTGGGCTTTCGTCAGCAGCCGGATAAAATTCGTCCTGCTGTCCTGGTTTGTCCCTGTCGGGCTTGCTGCCGCGATGCCTTATCTGCCCCGCAAATCCGAACGCTGGCTAACCACAGTCCTAATCGCCTTGTTCATTTACAGCTTTTCCGTGTTTCCATTTCTCGGCGCTGCCGTCGCGGCAGAGGAACTCAAATACAATCTGCCTCGTTTTGACCGCAACGGGGTCTGCTGCCAAAGTATGCCTTTCACCTGCGGGCCTGCCGCCGCGGCAACGGCACTGCATCATTTTGGCGTGGATATCGGAGAAGGGCAGTTGACCCAACTGAGCCGATGCGGGATGATGCTGGGTACCGGCGAATGGGAGTTATTCAATGCGGTGCGGACGGCCGCCAATGGCCGGCTGGAGTGCGAGTTTGTGCGATGTGAGGATTTACCAACTCTGGCAGTCAATCAGGTTTTGCTGGTTACGCTGCGGCAGGGGGTTCTTTATAATCACTGTGCGGCGATACTGGAAACAGACGGCCAAACGGTCCTTCTGGCTGACCCCGCCGAAGGGCTTTTCCGTATTCCTCTCTATCATGTCCGGCAGTGCTGGACAAAAACCGGCATCCTGCTAACGGTACGAATGGACTGACGCAGGCGTTGTACTTTCTTGTCCCGATATAAATAACAGGCGTTGAGGAGATGCACCCGTCCGTCCGTCCGCATATTGGAAAATCACTTCTCGGACTGCAATTCCGGTTGTCAAAAGTCCAGAATAGGTAAAAAACCCCTAATTTTGAAAAATTTTTTTATTTTTCAAATTTTTCTCTTGACAAATAGGGGGGGGGTAATTATGTTGTTTATTGAACGCTGGATTGCTGTGTGCAGTCCGGGAGAAAAAAGGCCGTTGGATTTTGTTGCAGCGTCAAAGGAAATAGAATTGGGTTCTTTGGAAAGTTGTGCAAAATGAGATATCGTTTGTTGTGGGCCATTATAATGTAGACAGATATTTTGGCAATTGGGGACTGAATTGTCAAATCAAGCACCACGCGGACGACCCAAAAAGGGAGAAATTGAAAACAATGGTTCCTGACACCTTTTATTAACTTGACACCTTTTATTAACTTGACTTTCGGAAAAACGAACCTATTTTAGAAGGATGCAAAAATGAAAAACGAACCCATTTAACACGCTTTTAATGGTTGACAGCCGCCGGCCGCCTGCCAAAAAAACGCCGAAGTATCTGGAATCTTGACAAAAAAACCAATATTTTGAAATATTTCAGTGCGATACTTGCGGCGAGAATTATTGTCGCATTTAAGCAAGAAAATATCTAAAATAGAAGAGAATTACGAAAAAAGAGGCATTTTGCGATAGTTTTCAAATATTTTTTTATTTTTTCAAATTTTTCTCTTGACAAATAAGATAAAGGGGGGGGTAATATGCCCTTT
>CAZICJ010000102.1:0-5232 GCA_964537635.1 uncultured Pirellulales bacterium | reverse complement strand
CCCCCCCCCCAAAAAAAAAAACCCATCTCAACTTCTTATTCCAGCGTAACTTACAACAGTCTGGACGACAGTCTTTCGTTTGAGCCGTTACTGGCCGCTTTTCTGGAAATCAGCCTAGATAATAACACAGAACTTCAATTAGTACAAGACCTTATGAAAAAATACGCTTAAATTCGATTTTCTTTATAAAATAAACTGGAATCTAATCCCGATTCAAGGATTGACAACAGTTTGCCGATATGGATAATAAGACAACCATTTATTTACAAGTGTAAGTGATTTTATCCAAGAAAATGATGAGTATAAACAAAGAAAAAATTGAGCGGGCAAAGGATGTTTTCAAAAGGCATGGCGGAATTCTTCGTACCACCGATGTCCTCAAAGAAGGGGTTCACCCCCGAACCCTGTATTTTATGCGGGACAATGGCGAACTGGAAGTTCTGTCCAGAGGAACATATCGGCTGGCAGAACTGGCACCCCTTGACCAACAGGATATTGTAACCGTAGCATCCCATGTAAAATCCGGAGTCATTTGCCTGATATCCGCTCTTTCATTCCATGAGATAACAACCCAGATTCCTCACGAAGTTTATGCGGCAATCAGCCGCACCGCAGCATATCCCAAACTGAAATATCCGCCGGCCCGGTTTTTCAGATTTTCTGATGATGCTTTTCAGGCGGGGATACAAGTTCACAAAATAAGCGGCGTCGAGGTAAAAATATATTCGCCTGAAAAGACGATTGCGGATTGCTTTAAATACCGAAACAAGATCGGCCTTGATGTCGCCATTGAAGCCCTGAAATTCTGGAGAAATAAAAAGAATTCCAGAATTGATAAGCTGATCGAGTATGCCAAAATCTGCCGCATTTATAATGTCATCAAGCCTTACGCAGAGGCAATGATATGAGCCAGAAAAACATCAAAAATGTTGCGGCTTCTGTCAGGCAAAAACTGTTGAATAAGTCAAAAGAACTTTCCCGACCATTCAATGAATTGCTGCAATATTTCGGCCTGGAGCGGTTTTTGTATCGGCTTTCGGTCTCAACGTATCAGGATAAGTTCATTCTTAAAGGGGCATTGCTGTTCACTGTGTGGCGTCAGTCTGCGATTCGTTCCACGGTTGACATTGATGATTTGCTTGGAAAAGTCAGTAATAATCCTGTCGATATTGAGAAGATTTTTCAGGAAATCTGCAATTTAGAGGTTGCAGACGATGGCTTGCGTTTTGAAGATTCCGGTGTTACGGCAGAACAAATCACACTGGATGCGGATTATCAGGGCGTAAGAGTCCAGCTATATGGTTATTTGGATGCCGCCAGAATTCGCGTCCAAGTGGATATCGGGTTTTCCGATGTTGTTACGCCGGGATCAGAAGTGTCCGATTATCCGACGATTCTCGATCTGCCTGCCCCACGGCTAAGCTGCTATAACAAAGAAACCGCAATAGCGGAAAAACTTCAGGCAATGGTTAAACTGGATATCCTTAACAGCAGAATGAAAGACATTTATGACATCTGGATTCTTTCGAGACGCTTTGAATTCGAAGGTTCATCTTTGGCAAATGCGATTATAAACACGTTTAAACAACGAGGAACTCAGATAACCAGCGAGATCACAACGTTCAATGAAAAATACTATCACAATGAAGAAAAAATCGCTCAATGGAAAGGTTTCCTTAGGCGTTCGAAAGTATCTGATATTCCATCAGAACTTGAAGAAGTCACAGGATTCGTTAGAGCTTTCCTGAAACCTGTTTTAACTCATATCGAGCAAGATAACACTTTTATGAAAACATGGACACCAAAATCAGCGATGTGGAAATGACACCCGCTTCACTCCGGCGGTTCAAACTTTGGGGGCATCTGGCCTTCGTTTGAACCAGTCCATAACTGCTGGAAATATACGATTTTAAAATTGGCCTAAGCCAAAAAATCGGGGCGACAGGACTTGAACCTGCGACCTCTTGACCCCCAGTCAAGCGCGCTAGCCAAACTGCGCCACGCCCCGATACGGTGCCATATCCTAACACATTTCGGGGATTCTGACAACTGGATTCTGAAATTCCACCAAAAAATCCAATTTTTCCAGATAAAAAAAGACTTTTTGGGGAATTTTTGCTACATTTCAAATAGTATCGTGTGATTGTGAGCCGATCAACAAAGCGAAAAAGTATGTCTAATAAAAAACAAGCATTGTTCATTATCAGCCAGTTGCGAAAGCAGGGCTTTGAAGCCCTTTTTGCCGGCGGCTGCGTCCGCGATATGTTGCTGGGCAGGCAGCCCAAGGACTATGATGTTGCCACCAATGCTGCCCCCCAACAGATTATGAAGCTGTTTAGGCGGACGCTCAAGGTTGGCGCGCAATTCGGTGTGGTTATTGTACTTATGGATAATCAACAGGTGGAAGTTGCCACCTTTCGCAGCGATGTTGGCTATGCAGACGGCCGGCATCCGGACAAAGTAGAATTTGTCAGCGCCAAAGAAGATGCCCTGCGTCGGGATTTTACCGTCAATGGGATGTTTTATGACCCAATTGCCAAAGAGGTTCTGGATTATGTCGGGGGCAGAAAGGACTTGCAGCATCGCATCTTGAGAACTATCGGTAAGGCCGATGAGCGTTTCGGCGAAGATTACTTGCGGATGCTGCGTGCGGTACGGTTTGCGGTACAGTTGGACTTTCGCATCGAGCCAGCCACTTGGCGGGCGGTCTGTCGCCTATCCGGTAAAATCACCAACATTAGTACCGAGCGGATTGCTGCTGAACTGCAAAAGACAGTCACTTACCCAAACAAGGCGCATGGAGGAAAGCTCCTTATTGAAAGCGGCCTGACGCGGGAAATCTGGCCAAAAGCGAATGTCCGTCTGTTGAAGCAGGGCGTGGAGGTTCTCAGTGGACTGCCGAAACAGTCCTGCTGGCCGTTATCGGCCGCAGCGTTATTCGTAGCGTTTGATGAAAATACCGCAAAAGCCTGTTTTCAGCAGCTTAAGCCAAGCGGCGAGCAAATCAAGCACTTTGCCTTTTTGCTGAAAAACAAAGGGCGATTGTCAGATGCGCTGAGTCTGGCGGAGTTAAAAACGCTGGCTTCCAGTCCATATTGGCAGGATTTGTTGGCACTGGAAAAAGCGGTTTTGAAGGCACAGGGTAAAAGCCTCAAGCCCCTGTTGGCTGCCCGCAAACGACTGGCCATGCTCAAAGACGCCAGCCTCAAGCCCAAACCGCTGCTGGACGGCCATCAGATATTGGCATTGGGGGCGGTACCAGGCCCCATGGTCGGCGCAGTCTCACGGGACCTTTATACCGCCCAGCTCAATGAGAAAATCCACACCGCCGCACAGGCTAAAGAGTTTGTTTTGCACTGGATAAAAAATCACAAGTGATTGTATATAAAAGACTTAACAAATAGCTGGCGAAAAATAAGCAAAAACTCAATCTTTAGGGCTTGCCTGTCGATAGATAATGTGGTACAAGTACCCGTCTACGGGGCCATAGCTCAGTTGGGAGAGCGCTTGCATGGCATGCAAGAGGTCGCGCGTTCGACTCGCGTTGGCTCCACTGTTGTAAGTTACGCTGAAATCGTGCTTTACGATTACCTACAAAAATGTAGAGCGGCCGTAACCTTGAAAAAAAACCGGTATAACTACCGCTTTTTGAGAAAGGATTTCGACCGTGAATGCAGAAAAACTGCATTTTCAGGCCAAAAAAGCACTCGAACCCACGACCCCTTGCTGCAAACGCATACGCACGCCCAAGCTCCGGCACCACAAAGCCACCGGCCAGGCGTATGTCGTCCTGAACGGAAGGTACCTCTTTTTCGGCCCTTATGGCTCGCCGGATGTCGATGAGCAGTACCATCGCACCATTGCCGAATGGCACGCGGCAGGCAAAAATCCACCGTCCGAGTCCGAAGAAACCACTATCAATGAACTCATCGCCCGGTACTGGAAGCATGTGGAGGAATACTACCGCAGCCCGGATGGAACCCCGACCACCGAGCAGGACAGCCAGCGGTACGCCCTGCGGCCATTGCTGAAGCTCTACGGCAATACCAAGGCCGCCGAGTTCGGGCCGCGATGCCTACGGGCCTTGCAGCGCCAGATGGTCGAGATGGGCTGGTGCCGCAATAACGTCAATCGCTCCATCAGCCGGGTCAAGATGCTGTTCAAATGGGGCGTCTCGCGGGAACTTGTGCCGGCGGCGGTCTATCAGGCACTGGTGACGGTGTCCGGACTGCGACGCGGACGTAGCGAGGTGCGGGAGACCGAGCCGGTCAAACCCGTGCCGCAGGAACATATCGACGCCGTCGAGCCGTATGTCTCGCGGCAGGTCTGGGCGATGATACAACTTCAGTTATTAACCGCAGCACGGCTGGGAGAACTTGTGTCATTGCGACCCTGCGATATTGACCGCAGCGGGAAGATTTGGGTCTATTGCCCCGAAGAACACAAAACCGCCTACCATGGCCACCAACGCAAAATCTATATTGGTCCCAAGGGCCAGGACATCCTGCAGCCATTTCTGTTGCGGCCGGCCGAGGCGTATTGTTTTTCGCCAGCAGAAGCGGAGGCCGAGCGGCGGCTTGAAATGCACAAGAATCGGAAAACGTATCTGTCCTGTGGGAATGTACCGGGAAGTATGCAGAAGGAAGAACCGCAATGGCAGCCATCGGGACAATACAGTGTGGATACCTACCGACGAGCCATTGCACGGGCCGTTGAGATGGCATTTCCCGCCCCGGAGCATTTGAGGAAGCTGCCGGATGAGACCACATCGCAATGGCAAAAACGACTGACCAAGAAGCAACGGGATGAATTGAAGGCGTGGTACCAGCAATTCCATTGGCACCCGCACCAGCTCCGCCACAACGCCGCCACGTTCTTGCGTAAGGAGTTTGGGCTGGAAACGGCAAGGATCATCCTCGGCCATCGGTCAGCGGTCATTACGGAAGTCTATGCCGAACAAGACCAGCAAAAGGCACTGGATGCGATTGTGCGGGTGGGGTAATATGAATGAAATAAAAAAAGCCCTAATAGAGACACCTATTAGGGCGGATTGTACTGCTTGTTTATTATTTGGGCTTCTTCTTGGCCGCTTTCTTCACTGTCTTTTTCGCTACCGTTTTCTTGGTTCCACAACACTTTTTACCACATGCCATACGCGATCCTTTCCAAAAGATAACTACAAGCCATTTCATAACCTAATTTTTGTATAAATTAACCTTGCGCGCTGCAAGG
>CAZICJ010000101.1:0-5540 GCA_964537635.1 uncultured Pirellulales bacterium | reverse complement strand
TCAGCTTGGCTGTATCCTTATTCTCCTCAGGAGGGTTTTGGGATGACTTCTAGTTAAATTGGGTCTGTCTTTATTAGGATTTGTCAAATCCGCCAAGCGATAACAACGACCTGTTTCTGGCTCAGTATATTTATAAAAGGCTTCTACATATTCTTCCTTGTGCGGCAAATACTGTCGATTAAATGTATATTTATCGTCTTTGGTATAGTAGAAAATCGTATCGTGGTTATTGGGGAAGGATTTAAATGCCAGTCCTTTGGCGTTTATTCGTCTCCAAATGATCTCCGTACGAAACTGGTTTTGTCCGAATATCTGGTCGAGCATTACCTTGACATAGTGTGAGGCATGCCAGTCGCAATGCAGATAAAATGACCCTGTTTTTTTGAGTACTCGATGCAGTTGGACACAGCGAGGCCGCATAAATTCGATATAGGCTTTGGTAGAGGCGTGGCGGTCTTCAAACGCCCGTTTTTCTTTCGTTTCGCCCCAGAACACCTCGTAGTTGCGGTTGCTGTTGAAGGGTGGGTCGATATAGATTAAATCGACGCAGTTGTCCGGCAGCCGTTTGAGCTGATCCAGATTATCCCCGCAGTAAATCACCCGCGTATCCACCAAAGCCGACGGTTTACCCGCCTTGACCGCCTTAACCGGACTATCCGTTGCCTTTTTCACCTTATCCGCACTCTTTTTCGCCATAATCAAAAATCCCGCAACTGCGTCGTTTGTACAGTTTGGTTATGCTAATTTTCCTGTCCCTGAATTATATTCCCCTATCCAAGATTGACAAGCCATTTCCGTTTTTGATTTTTGCTCTATCATTTTTTAATTTTTCGCTTTTACTTTAAATTTTTCACCCCTGCCTCCTTCGTGCTTCTTCGTATCTTCGTGGTGAAAATCCCGTTTTCTTTTGTCTAAGAGCGACGAACTAAGAACTCCGAACTTTTCCATATTTTCGTGTTTTTCGTGCCGTTCGTGGTAGTCAAAAAATCCCGTCTATCCCGTCAATCATGTCTAAAAAAAAATCTGTGAAAATCGGTGAAATCTGTGGTTTCTCTTTTCTGCAAAACGAACCCATTTTGATGCTTGCTTTTCGGGCTGATTTGTAGAAGATACAAGCCGCTGGCAATGTTGGATTGCGGCCGGCCGGAACTCTCTTTTTAGGGTAAAATTATGTCAGATATTAAACCGTTTGTCGTGGAGTTAAACGATAGCCAGGACTATCAGCGTCTGATGCAGGCCCCGCAAACCTGCGGGATGAAAGCAGGCAGGGTGTTTTTGGGTCCCGGCGATGAATGCGGCAAGCACAGCACCGAAGCCCGGGAAGAACTGCTGGTCTTTCTCAATGGGCACGGCCAGGCAGTGATGGGACAAGCACGCATCGGCGTCGGCAAAGGCAAGGTACTCTACATCCCGCCTCACACCGAGCATAACATCATCAACACCGGCTCGGAACCGCTTGTTTATGTCTTTTGCGTAACGCCCGTCAAATAACATCCAGCGGGCGGATAACTGCTTATTGAACAAAGGATTGCAGCAGCGTGTCGTAATCGACATACTCGCAAATCAATTGCCGCAGCCGGGCGATCTTGTCGGTATCGTATATCTGGATTTTGAAGCCCAGATCCTTCATCCGTGCGCTGACAGTGAAGGTATCTTCGGCGCTGGTCAATACGGGAATCCGGCTGCTTTTGAGCAGCGGTTCAATGGTAGGATGCGGTTCAAACCCGCCAGTCAGCAGCAGTCCGCCGCTAAGCGGGCTTTGCCGCGACAGCACCAGAATGGAGACCATAATGTTGTCAATACGGTCGCCGGGCATGATGACCAGCGTATTGTCGCGGATATAGCGGACGACATTCTGCGGCTCCATCGCAGCGACAACCATGTGTTCGATATGATTATTCAGCGACTCCTGGCCGCACAGCACATTGTATTTGAATTCCTCCGCAAGCTGGCCGACGGTGAATGTGGACAATATCGACTCATAAGGAATCGCACCCAGCAGGCGGGTTTTGAATAGTTTGAGCCCGCGTCCGACAACATCCTTGACCATATCGTATTTTTCGGGAAGGACTTTGTTGAGGATAACGCCGAGGATATCGACATTGTATTCACGAAATAGCGACAGGCTGAGGGCGACTTCATCAATGGGCTTGCCGATGCCGCCGGCTGTAACGATAACCACTTGTGCATCAAGCAGTTGCGCAACGCGGGCATTGGACAACCCAAAACAGCTACCTACGCCCGCATGGCCGGTACCTTCAAAAATGACCATTTTATGGTTGCGGTACAATTCATCCCGACAGCGGAGGATTTCGTCTTCGAGCGGCTTGACATCGGGATGGTTGATGAACTTGCGGGTGAAATCCCGCTCAATGGCGATGGGGCTTAGAAAATACGGCTCATCGGGCAGGTTGAAGACCTGGTGCATCAGGACGCTGTCTTTATCGATGTTTTTGTCCATGTAGCGGACATAATGCTGGCCGACCGGCTTGCAGTAGCCTGGATCCAGACCGCGACTGTGAAGCAATTGCATCAGCCCCAGCGTAACGGATGTTTTGCCGCAATCCTGCAGCGTTGCCGCGATGTAAATCGGTTTCATTGTATGGTTTCCCTTTTTAACCGCATTTCCTTTTCCAATAGATAACACCAGAATCAAAGATTAGAAATCAATCGGCAAAAAGGCAACCCAAAAATATAATTTCCACCCCCCTGCCTGCTCAAAAAACAGCCTTTAAACTGAAATGTACAACGCAACTCTTTATTTTACAAGCACTTATGATAAATCCTGCCGAGTCATACCCATCTTTTCTGTCAACCGGTCGAAGTCATCCAACGAATAATACTCGATGATGATTCTGCCCTTGTGGTTTCGCCGGCCGGATTCAATCTTGACTTTGGTTCCGAGAATGGATTTCAACTGGTTTTCCAGGTCAACAATAAAAGCCTCTTTTGTCTTCTTTTCCTTCTGTGTCTTGCCAGACTCGTCCAAATGCAGGCGAACCAGCCGTTCCACTTCCCGGACACTGAGCCGCCCTGCCATCGCTTTAGCGGCAACGGTCTTTCTGAGCTGCTCATTTTGAATACCCAATATCGCCCTGGCATGTCCCATAGTCAAGTCGCCGGCGTTGAGCATATCCTTGATTTCGGTCGGCAATTCCAACAGCCGGATATAGTTTGTTACCACAGAACGGTCTTCGCCAAGCCTGTCGGCAGCCTCATTATGGGTTAAATTGAAGGTGTTAATATAGTTTTGATAGGCTTTTGAGCGTTCCAATGGCTTCAAATTCGACCGATGGATATTCTCAACCAAAGCCAGCTCCAGCATCTGCTGGTCTGTGGCGTTGCGTAAAAAGACGGGAATTTGGGTCAATCCGGCCTTTTGTGCAGCTCGAAAACGCCGCTCTCCTGCGATAATTTGGTAGCTATTGTCGCCTGCGGAGCGAACAATAATGGGCTGAATGATGCCGTTTGCCTTGATTGAAGAGGCTAACTCTTCCAGTTCTTGCTCATTCCAAGATGTTCTCGGTTGAAACGGATTTGGAGTTATCTGCGAGACATTGAGCGTGTGATAGGAGTCTTTAAGTTCTTTATCCGGCGGAAAATTTGGCTTCGTTTTCTCCGGTTCGTCAATCGATAGACGCTGCGGACTTATTTCCTGAGCGGGAACGGATAATTGTCCCAAAAGGGCTTCAAGTCCCCTGCCCAGGTGCGGACGCTTTAACTTTTTCGAGTCGGTCATAAATCCTCCCTGAAATTAAGTTCTATTTTTTGTTTCGGTCTTAATTACAGGAAAAGATTAAAAATGACAACAAAAAAGTTTCACGTGAAACATTTTCAAGAAAAATACTTTATCAGAATTTCTTTCGGAATTGTTTCACGTGAAACATCTATGATTCTAAAAGTTAGTTAATTTTTCAACTATTCTCGTATATTATATAATTTGTCTATCCCGTAGATTTGAGCGATTTTTTCATTGAACTGTGCCAGATTTTCCCTGGGGATGATGACTTTGGGCTGGTACATCTCAAATTCCACGACATCAAAAGGACTCATCGCGGCAGCCTTTTGTGCTTCAAGGATATTCTCGATTTTCTGTATCTTCTTTCCATTAAATGTACTTACGACAAGTCTGCCGAGTTCGTTATAGCCCTGATTAATGGGTGCCGGCAATACGAAACTTAAAATCACAATATCTTTGCGGTCATCGGCAGGGCGGAAGGCATCATTATAATAGTATTGATACAAATGGGGCGGAACTTTGCCAGACCAATTTTCGCCCCATAGTTTGTAGTAATCTCTTGTGAGTTTTTGGAACACAAAACCGCCGGTCATCACATATTCCGGCTGCTTGTCGTATTCATAGTAGGGGACTAACATTTCTTCGGCTTTGAAATTTTTTACGACAACCGGCATTTTTTCGATTTTGCCATCGCGAAACACCTCAAAATCCAGGGTTGTCCCGGCACGCTGGCTGCCAATCAAATGGTCAAAGGTGATGCGGTCATATCGTAGGTGGGCGTATTTTCCATAAGCATTTATTGAATAACCATTTATGGATAGTATGACATCGCCCTTTTTCAGTTCATCGCTGCCGGTACCCAGGGTATTGACGCGGCTGACATAGACGCCGTCCTGCAACTCGGCGGGCATTTTGAGGTACTTTCGCGTACTCGGATCGATTAAGTTGTTGGACTCAAATCCGATGATGCCAAAGCCGGCATAGGGGGGGCGTTCCGTTTCGGCCAGAAAACGCAAAATCTGCTCCGAAGGGATGATGCCAAGCTGGTTTTCGCCCGTCCAGTTGATAATCCCAACCGGCTTCTTTCCATCGCATACCACCTCGGCAAAGGAGGTCGCACGAGAAACATTGGTCAAAATGAAGTTCAGATTGCGGGTAAAGGAAATCGGATTGGCATCGCACTGGGCTCTATCCAGCGTACCGCGTGCGGTGGTAACCTGACCTGCACCGGACAGCCAATAAATGTCTAAGTCATTGCCTTTATTATAGATATCTTCAAACAGAAGGGGGGTTAACGGGTCTCCTGCCGCCTCTTTATCCAGCTCCAATAAGCACAGATTATACTCATAATCAACCACTTTAATGGAGGCGGGAATATAGTCGTTTTTGCCAAACCGCTTTGCCTGGATGGTCGTGGCGTTAATGACATTGGATGCCGTGGTCAAGATTAGATAGGGGCCGACCGCGCAGCCGTAGCCAATTTTTTCAGCGACTTCCGTGCGTTTCCAAGGCTGAAACTGTTCATAGCCGGACACTGATATCCGCAGACTGACTAAACTGGTTTTGATTTGCTCTGCCTGTCCATCGCGGGCGGTTTTGGATGAGGCCGGCAGCGAGCAGGACTGGCAAAAAACGACGATAGCAATAGTGATAATGGCAATTTTGATTGGTCTCATATCTTGGCTTTCATTTAATTTTCTGATTTCAACACCAAAGATTAAAAATCAAAGGGCAAAATTACAAATCAAAAATGGTTCAACTCCCAAAAAGTTGGTTAAATTATCAGGCGACGAAGGCCTGT
>CAZICJ010000100.1:0-5874 GCA_964537635.1 uncultured Pirellulales bacterium | reverse complement strand
TTGCCAATTATTGCCAATTATTGCCAATTATTGCCAATTATTGCCAATTATTGCCGATTATTATATTTTATAATAACTTATTTTTGCCATTGTAAATTGCGCGATTTGCACCAAATCCAATTTTTTAATCTTTAAAACCTTTTTTACTATGAAAAAGTTGTTTTTAGTTTTGTTCCTGTTTGCAGGATTAAGTGTGCAAAGCTTTGCAGCTACTGCCGTCGAAAAAATGGATGTAGTGAATGACGACAAGGAAAGTATAGAAATACTGGTTAGCACAGATTTAGTAGCAGCGATCGATGGAGAAGATACTGCTTCGGATGAAGAGGAGTTATTTGAATGTTGGATTCATAATGTTCATTGTATGTGCGGTTTCTTTGTAACTCAATACTGTAACGAAGGGCTACATGGCACCACACAACAATGGGAGGCATGGATTTGTAGCCAAGCAGAATGCGACCAACCTGAACCCTAATTAATAAAAAATTAGAAAATCTTTAATTAGTTCTCTGGAAAGGTTTGATTGCATAACCTGCCCAAAGGTGTTAAAATTTGCATTATGAAAAGAATTTTGCTATTATGGCTTTTTCTTACAAAAAGCTTTTTTTTTACTGCCCAAGGCTTAGCCGATTACACCATTCATTACGACTTTTCATCTATTTCCGATACAGTTGAAAATAAATTTTTACAGACACAGGAATTTATATTATACCGCGTAGGGCAGGAATCCCGGTTTATGCCAAGCGCGCAATATTATAATGACTCAATAGGCGCTGATTTTGAGAAAGCATATCCGCAACCAGACTTCAAATCGCAGGAAGAATTCCAAAATTATGTAGATTTAATGCACGAAAAGGTCAAGCGCAAATCGACAAGACTCAATTATAAAATCAGTAAAAATTTCGAGACGGGGAATTTTATTTCTCTATTCCAATATTCATTACCAACTCAGTATCTCGAAGAACCGATGGATTTTACATGGGAAATGACCAATGAAGTGGATACGATCCTGGGGCTGCCCTGTATGAAAGCGGTTACTAAATATGGCGGGCGAAATTATGATGCCTGGTTTACGCTCGCCGTGCCGATCAACGACGGACCCTACGTATTTCAAGGGCTCCCGGGCTTAATCGTGAAAGTGAGCGATGATAAAAACTGGTACACTTTTATGATAAAGGATATCATAACCGAGCCAACCAGCAGGCACTGGAGACCGGAGTTTATGAATAAATTTGCTCAGAAGATTGACCGGAAAACGTTCGTAGATAAGATGGTCTGGCAAAAAGAGAATCCCCCGGCGATCCCGGGCGTGTTAAATTTTACAGAAGAAGATCGATTGAAATTAAAAGCAAGATACGCAAAACGATTTGATCTATTGATCGAGCAATATTAAACTTATGTAAAGATGAACATTTACCGGTCACATTATACACTGCTGTTCATCTTTATATTTTCTTTACAAATTGGTGATGCGCAGCAAATGCTGAACGGTGTGGTAAAGAATGAACAGGGTAAACCGGTAGCGTCGGCAAATGTAATATTACAACTAAATGAAAAGGGTTCCATTATTTCTTTCGCTATTACCAATGAAAACGGGGAATTTTCAGTAAAACGCCCGCCAAATGCGGATTCGGCGTTTATAATAATTACACATCTTTCTTATGCAAAGAAGCAATTTTACATCCACTCATCGCTTCCTTTTCTGGAAATTGAATTATCCGCACAGCAATATAAATTGCCGGAGCTGGTGGTAAAAACCGAACCCGTTACGCGCCGCGGTGATACCTTGATTTTTAATATCAGCAGTTACCGGGAGGATTCGGATCAAAACCTGGAGCAAGTACTAAATAGAATCCCCGGTATTACTATCGAAAGTAATGGGAGTATAAAATATGATGGACTGGATATCTCCAAATTTTACATCGAAGGGCTGGACATGCTGGAAGGACGGTATAAAATTGTGACGCGAAACCTTAATATTGACGCCATCCGGGACATTGAAATCATCGAGCATCATCAACCGATCCGGGCTTTGGATTCATTGGTGCGTCCCGATAATGCGGCGATCAACCTCCGGCTTAAATCGAATGTCGCGATCACTGGTTCGCTGCGCGGCGGCACTGGGGCAAGTCCGGCGCTTTATTTAGCTGACGGGGATGTTTTTGGCTTCACTAAAAAGCAACAGTTTAATATTTTGTCTTCAGTTAATAATATTGGCAAAAATCAGCGTAATAATTTTCAAAATCTTTATACGAATTATAACGTATCGGCGCCCGAATTAATTTCTGTCAATCAGATTTTACCACCGTTTTTAATGAAACAAAATTATTATCTCGATAATCAGGAACTGACCGGTGGGTATAATTATCTCAAAAAATTATCAACGTACACAGAATTTAAATGGCAAGGCTTTGCCCAAAGAGACCGGGTGCGTAATATTGGCGCCCGCACATTACGATATCAGGACGGTGAAAACAATGTAATATTCGAGGAAATTTTAAAAGCATCCGAACAGCCGCTGGATTTTAATAATCGCGTTATCATAGAGCATAATGCAAAAAAGATATTTTTCCGTACGGATGTAAATACAGAATGGAATATTATAAAATCCACCGCTGAAAATAAAGTAAATGGAATAGCCTATCCAGAAAACTTAATGAAACATAATTTTAATGGTATCGCCGAGCTTACCGCAATATTTAGACGTAAAAATAAAGCTTATCAATTTAATTCGGACATTGAATATAAAACCACAGATCATGATTTGACGCTGATGCCGGTTGATATTTTTACACCCGATTTTCCTGCGATGCGCTTTCCTGAAGCTTTACAAATTGCCCGGCAAAAAGAATTTAAAGTAAATACCTACTCCAATTTATTTTTTAAAACAAAACAAATTAACGGGCAGCTAAATATGGGCGTTAATTATCATCATAATACGCTGAATACTGATCTTTTAACGCAAAGCGATACCACGGAAAATAAATCGCTGGGGCGAGCATTTCAGAATGACAACAGCATCAGCGAATTCGCGCCTTATATTAACCAAACTTATCGTAAAGAATATCATAACACCAGATGGACGCTTAGCATTCCCATGTCGGCTCATTTATTAAATATTTATAATAAAAATGATCAAAACAGAAACTTATTTAATATTCTTGTAGTCAGACCCAAACTTGAATATAATTTGCGCTTGCCCAAAGGTAATAATCTCAATGCGGCTTATGCTTTTTATTATGATTATGACAGCTTTCAAACCTTGTTCTATGAGGGTTATATCATTCGATCCAATAGAAATATTACAACATCGGTGTTTGATATAAACCGTTATCAAAAACATGAATTGTACACGCGTTTTTCCGGTCAGAATCTTGAAAAGAACAGCCATTATGCATTAACTGCCACGCTCTCTGAAACGGCTTATGATTTTATCAGCAGCAGTAGCTTTAATCAACTTGGCTTAACCAGTAATGTCATCGAACGTAAAAATAATGTAAGAAGGTTGAGCTTGCAGGGAGACATATCGGGTCCGCTTGGTCATAATTTGAATGCTGAATTTCGCGCTGCATACAGTGTTTCGGCAAGTCCGGGCATTCTGAACGGAAGGAATGTAAATATTCAGAACCATTTTATTACAATTCATCCCCGCTTTTATTATACATTTACGCAAAGTATATTGAGTTTAAAGCTTGGCTTTCAGGTGTTTTCCAATAATTTTTCTGGCACGCCTGCTTACCAGCTAAATGCGGAGGTAGTTTATTTTATAAAAATAAATACAATCAGCTCGCTTAGAATGAGTTACAACCAGCATTTGACCGCTGTTGGCGACGGGAACGTGTGGAATGAATTCTTTACGATGGAATATAAATATACACTCAAAAAATTGAAAGCTGATCTATTACTAAATATCAATAACCTGACCAATAATAAGTATTATATTACCTTTATGCAGAATGCTTTTTCGGAGAATTTGAGCTCTTATAGATTGAGACCCCGGCAGATAATATTTAGTTTTGTAAAGAAATTTTAAAAAATAGTACTGTACATATCAAATTATGATTTTCTTTTCTTTTTTATCGCTTCAAAATTGAGCAAATCCATGTTGTCATCGCCCATCGCCATTGCATAAATATTCATCTTGGTAAGCTTTTTTACCACATCATCAGGAATGCTCATGCTGGCAAAAATGGTAATAAGTTCTTTATTATGATAATTGGGGAAGCAATCTTTAAAATTCTGGATTAAATTTGGCAGTGCGTTAATGAATTCCATACGGATGGTACTTTTACACTCCAAAAGAAATACTTTGTTTTTCGTTTCCAATACACCATCAAATTCATAAACATCTTCTTTATTGCTTTCCTTGTGAACTCTCAAACGTACCGCTTTAAATTTTTCTTCCTGTTCGTCAAAATATTCACGCGCGATGCGAGATAAATTTGGTGCGGCGATATCTTCGGCAAAAGTACCCAAACGATTGGCCAACTCGCCCCATTTTTTATTCATTTCTTTACGCTCCCGGCGAGATTCTTCAATATCAGCCTTTACAAACTCTTTGAATTCTTTCATCTCATCCTTGAATTCTTTCATCTCATCACTCAGATTCTGAATTTCTTTGGAAAGACGATACAGCGTTTTATCACTGTTGATAATAAAACGATTGAGTGTTTCTTCTAAAAAACTTACCTTTTCTTTTATCTCAGAAGCCATTTAATATATATTTCTTGTTCTAACGACAATTTATCGCAAAAAATTCAAAAACAAAAGGCGAATCTTCATTCTTGTTGAAAATTCGCCTTGTCTATTTATCTGATAATTGATGCCACTTACGCAAATGCCTTATCCACCAGTTCCGCTTGTTCTTTATCGTGCTTTTTCTTGAATCCTGTTGCCGGTGAAGCACTCGGCTTGCGTGAAATTAGCTGCAAGTTTTTATCGCCCCAGAAGCGCTGCAAATGCTGCCATCCGCCCATGTTGGCCGGTTCTTCCTGCACCCAGAAAAGCTCGGCTTTGCTGTATTTTTCAGCGATCGCATTCAATTGTTTTTCCGGGAACGGATATAACTGCTCAAGCCTTACAATGGCTATATCCTGGCGTTTCTGCTCGCGCTGTTTTTCCAATAAATCGTAATAAACCTTTCCAGAACAGCACAATACACGTTTCACTTTTTTTGCATCCTTGATATTTGCATCGTCGTACACTTCCTGGAAAGCTTTGCCTGTTTCAAAATCTTCCGGACTGGAAACGCATTCCGGATGACGCAGCAAGGATTTTGGCGACATGACCACCAAAGGCTTGCGGAAAGGACGCGCCAACTGCCGGCGCAGCAGGTGGAAGAAGTTGGCCGGTGTGGTTACATTCGCGATCGTCAGGTTGAATTCCGCACAATTTTGCAGGAAACGTTCCATACGGGCGCTGGAGTGTTCCGGTCCTTGGCCTTCGTAGCCGTGCGGAAGCAACATCACAAGGCCGCTCATGCGCTGCCACTTGCTTTCGCCAGCTGTAATAAATTGATCTACAATCGTTTGTGCGCCGTTGTAAAAGTCGCCAAATTGAGCTTCCCAAATCACCAGCGTATTCGGCGAAGCCAGTGAATATCCATATTCAAAACCCAATACTCCGAATTCCGACAGTAAAGAATTGTAAATGCGGAACTTGCCCTGTTTTTCCGTAATGCCATCCAATCGGTTGTATTCCTGGTACGTTTCTATATCTTGTAAAACCGAATGCCGGTGCGCAAAGGTGCCACGCTTCACATCCTGACCGCTCATACGCACATCCTGACCTTCCAGTAAAATACTAGCGTAAGCCATCAATTCTCCCAACGCCCAATCCAACTGCCCTTGCTCTACTTTATCCTTTGAGGCTTTCATC
>CAZICJ010000099.1:0-6108 GCA_964537635.1 uncultured Pirellulales bacterium | reverse complement strand
TTTGGCAAAATCGGGCAGCAGGTGGCCAGGATTGCATTGGCTTTTGGTATGAAAATTTTATCAACGCATAAACATCCTGAGCGTGACGCGATGCCCGGTGTGGAATTTGTCAACTTGGAAACCCTTTTTCAAAATAGTGATATTATTACACTCCATGCACCCTTGACTGCTGAAAATGAGGGGTTTGTTAATAAAAATTTGCTTTCAAAAATGAAACCCAGCGCCTATCTCATCAATACCGCTCGCGGCGGATTGATTCAGGAAGCGGATTTAAAAGAAGCCATAGAAAATGGTATCATTGCGGGGGCTGGCTTGGATGTACTTTCGCAAGAGCCACCGGTAAATGGAAATATTTTATTCGGTGTAAAGAATTGTATCATAACGCCGCACAATGCCTGGGCCAGTCGCGAAGCCCGCCAACGCCTACTGGATGAAACGGTAAAAAATGTGCAAGCATTCCTAAATGGCGAGCCAAGAAATGTAATAAAATTATGATGTCATCGAAACAAAAAATTCAAAACTTATTTCGCCACATCATGCTTTCGACAGGTTTATCGGTGCGAAGATTATATTTAGCGTTTTGCTTTTTATTGTAATAATTTTCAATATCGCCGTCCACGCGGAAGTAAATAAGCTGACCAATGGGCATGCCGGCGTACACGCGCACCGGCATACTCACGGAAATTTCGAGCGTCCAGTGGTTGCAGAAGCCCACATCGCCCTTGCCGGCAGTTGCATGAATGTCAATGCCCAGGCGCCCAACGCTGGACTTACCCTCGAGAAAAGGCACAGTGGTATGGGTTTCGGTATATTCTTCCGTAACACCGAGGTACAACTGATTGGGCTGCAATACAAAACCCGCTTCGGGAATCTCGAAATACTCAATTTCATTATGCTTGCGGGCGTCGAGCACTTCGTCCTTGTACATGGCGAGCCACTTACCGAGGTGCACATCGTAGGAATTAGTACCCAGGAATTCGCGTTGAAATGGTTCTATCACAATCTCGCCCCGCTCAATGGCTTCCAGAATTTTTATATCGCTTAAAATCATGACACAGATCATTTAGCATTAACCATTGGCCAAGGCCGATGGCTTCTTCGTTTGGGTGGCGAAATTACGATTTTAAGGCATTTTTCCAAACCATTGTTGCACAACCTGTTCGGCGGGCTTGCGATTTGGATTGAAATCATCGTTTTCGATGCCGCGATATTCGATATAAGAAGGAAATTTCCACCAGAAAATACCGCGAATCCAGGGTTTATCCTGAATGTTTTCAAACACTACTTCATAGCAAAGTCGCTGATGCTCGCCATCGTAGCCTGCGTTGCCGCCTGATTCGTGAGGTCGGAGCCAGGGCGACCGGATGCTTCGGAAGCCAATTTCGGTAAAAATCAAAGGCTTACCGGCGCGGCTTTGCACTTTTTCCAGTTTGGTCAAAATATTGGCAAAACCAGCGCTCAACTCTGCTTTGGTGGCGTTGGGGTTGTTGCTGAGCGGGTAGTAGCAGTCCACACCGAGATAGTCCAGTACATCGCCGAAAGGAAAATTTTCAAACTCCGAGCCCCAGTTGGCAGCATAAGTTATCTTGCCGCTGTACAATCCGCGCAGCTTTTTGATCATGGCCCGCCAGTCCTGTTCGCGAATTTGGGTGGTCTTCGCCAGTTCGGTGCCGATGCAGAAAATATCCATGTTCCAGATTTCCGCCAGCATAGCGTAATGCCGTATCCAGCGGTAGTAATCGTTGAAAAACTGCTGCCAGTCGGCATCATTGGTCATAGCTACATCGCCGGGCCAATAGCCGCGCCCCATCCAGAGTTGCGGTTTGAGCATCACGGTCATACCTTGCGCCCGCGCCGACAATACAGAGTGGACAACGCTCTCGTCATTTTCTTCGCCGGGACTGTCGGAAATGGGAATAAACGATGGTTTATCGGGCGCTTCCAGAAACGAATACGGGATAACCGCCAACGCATTGCAATTCAACACATCAGCCTGTTTTTCAATGGATTCTGTTGCCAATTTTGACAAATAGCCGTTGTAAATCGCGTAGCCTTCGTGCGCGAAGTTAAAACCTTTGAGATACGGCAAATCCGGTTGAACCCGCTGCTCCGGTTGAAAATCCTTCGCCTGTTTCGCCAGCCAAAGGTGCCAATCTTTTTCCAACGCTCTGATTTCCAAATTATTCGGTTGCCAGGTGGCATATTTTTCCAAAAATGCCTCCCTCCCCCACTGCTCAATCAAAAAATCGGTAAACGACGCCGACAGGCAACCTGTAACTAACGGCGATTCTTTTGCCAGCAAATCATTGTTTAACAAATCATTGATTGACAAAATGTTACCAGAAGCAAACAAGCGCAGCGCCCAGTATTGATAACCCTTGAATTGCCAGCGTTGCGTGAAGCGAATCGCCAGCCCGCGCTCCAGTGCGTGCATCTGAGGTTCACCCAACAATTGCCTGATTATCAGCTCATTTTCTTTGCCAATGCGATTACTTCGATACGCTTCGTTGAAAACAACATGCACCTCGTGCTTGTCAAAATCGGCATTAGCCTGACTGGAATTATTGAGCATCAACGCCTTCTCTTCAGCGGAAGCGTAAAGATTATAATCGAAAGCCGGCAACGTAGCTGTGGAATCAATAAAATTGTGAATGCTGCCGGCGGTTGTTTCTACTTCCATCGCAAGTGATTGAATATCAGTTCGATTTACATTCTTTTGATGCACAATAAATCTAAAATGCGCGGTTTCTAAAACAGACGCCTCCGCCCCCGAAAAATCAAAGTGCACCTTTTTGTCCATCGCCCAGGTTTCCTCGTTGAACATACCCAACAGCAAGCGTTTGTGGTGCTGATAAATCTCGTAATTCCAGGCAGACCAGCCAAACAGCCGCCAGCCTTCCGCCATTTTGAATTCCAGGAATTGCCGGAGCGTTTCGTCGTTCAGCGCGGTGATAATACTGATAGGCAGCGTTCGTTGCAACGGATTCGGATAGAAGGACAACATCGCCACCGTGGAAGGATCGTTGTAATCGCGGCCATCGAAACTGATTTTTTTATCCAAAATCCGAAAGGGCAGATCATTCAACATTTGCCGAAGCACCGAATTGGAGCGGCTTGTGCCGAGCAGCACAATCGCCTTTCCCTGCCAGTCTTCGGGCTTTAATTCTGAGCAGGATTTCACCTCAAAAGTCGCGTAACGCGCGCGGATACTCATTTGCTGCGCCAGGCGCGCGTAATCTTCTACCGCATCGGGGTTTTGGCTACCATACACAATTAGGATTTTGCGGCTTTGCCGAAAGGCAGTCATCAGTTCGTCGCGGGTAGGCATGTCGGCGATGTAAGCTTTAGCAGACAGACCGTCTGGTCGCTGCGGGTTGCAAAAAAGGTAGATTGCGCAAAGTGCAAGAAAAAATAGCGGGCGAAAGCGGCTTATCATGGCAATTTGTGTTCTAACACGCAAATTCGCAAAAATTGCTTGCAAAGTCAACCGATTTCCCACACAATCATCGTGCGATCATCACTGGCCGAGAGGAGATAATTGTTGTGTTTCGTCCACAAAAGCCGATTCACGGAGTTGACGTGCCCTCTGTTGCGCACCACTTCGATCACCTTGAGCAACTCGAAATTTGCAGCATCCCAAATTTTAATGGTTTTGTCACGACTGGCGGTTGCAAACCAGTGTCCGGTTGGATCAAAAGCAATGTCATTGATGGTAAACCAATGGGCAGGCTGGGAAAAGACTTCCCGAAAATCTTCGCCGGTGTCACGGATTTTTAAGTGGGCATCGCGCCCGCCACTGAGCAGGTAGCGCCCGTCGGGGCTGTATTGGATTGAAAAAACGGAGTTGTTGTGCGCTTTTTCGATGGTTTTCCTGATCGCGAGCGTGTCTGCATCCAGCAGGTAAATGTTGTTGTCGCTGGCGCCAATGGCGATTTCGTTGCGCAAAGCACAAAAATCGAGGCTGCGCAGGCTTTGATTGCTTACATGCAAACTTTCCAGTGACCTCCCTTCAGGTGCTGACCAGCGCGAGATTTTTCCCTCTCCGCCGATGGTGAACACATGGTCGCCGACGCGTATGATTCCGAACACGCCTTTGCCATGATGGGCAATGTTTTTGGTTTGAGCCGGATCGTCCAGATTTACCCAATGAACGCCGCCATTCATGCCACCTATAACAATCATTTGATAATCAGGTAGATTTAAAACAGAAAAAATTTGCGTATCTACTTTGGCAACCAACTTCCCAAGCTCCGGTTCATCGAGATTCCAGCGTACAACCCAGCCATCGCCTGCGCCCGAAAGGATGTGCGAGAGAGAGTCTCCATTGCCCAGCGCGAAAATCGAGGCATTGTGACCGGTGAGTTGGGCTATTTTTTTTACGTTCAGGGTAAGCATCGTTGGTAAATCCGTTTGTTTTTAATTTCAATCAAACAACAGATTCTGGTTACCTTTGGTTTCTATCTTGTGATATAGAAGGGTAGTAATCTTGTGAAATGACGGTTTGAAATTTGCAATTTGTATTGAATAATGCCTTTATTTTACCAATATAATCATCCGCCTGATTTTGAACTGGCGATTTGGAACATCGAGGAAGAGGAAGCCTGGTTTCTGGAGCGCGTGCGCTTGGATGCACTGGAAAAAGGGCAGTTGGCGACAATCAAGGGGCACCGGCGGCTGGAATGGCTGGCAGTGCGATATTTGCTCAGTCAAATGCTGGGCGACACTTCGGGAGCGATGGTCAAAGATGAGTACGGCAAACCGCACTTGGAACACCTGCCTTTGCACATTTCCCTGAGCCATTCGCACGGGCTGGCGGCGGTCATTGTGGCGAATCAACCTACCGGGATTGACATTCAAAAGCTGGTTCCAAAAATCGAGCGAATTGCCCACCGGGTGATGCGACCGGAGGAACTGGCAAGTTTGCAGGATACGACCCGCATCGAACATCTACATGTTTATTGGGGCGCCAAAGAATCGTTGTACAAAGCTTATGGCCGACGGGAACTGCATTTCAGTCAACATATCTTCATCGAGCCATTCACCTTTGATCTGCAGCGAGGCTACTGTCGCGGGCACATTGTCAAAGAAAACTACGAAGAATCATTCGACCTCCATTATCAGCAAATCGAGGATTTTATCCTGGTGTATGCGTTGCGGCGCGCTTAAAATTTAAACCGTTTCAGAATTGAGGTCAGGAGCAATCGTTACCTTGCGGTGCAAATCCGAAAGTTCATACATCGCTAATGTTGCCGTCACACTTGCCAGAATTGGACCGGCAATCGGACCAATCACCGGAATTGCCATAAGGATATACAACACCAGCCCAATTGCCAGCACGACGCCGAGGTAGTTGAAACTATATCTAAGACTCTCTTTGATGTTCAGTCCAAACTGCTCGTTGTAATTGTCTACCACCGCAAAACCGACGAAAAAGAATTCTACCATTTTCTTTACAACCGGACTGAGGATTTCATTGAAACCCAAAATCCCGAATGGAATGCCTAACAGCGCCCCGATTACTTTTCCGGCTATCATCGCCAATAAACTCACTTTAAACATGCGCACTTGCGCCCGAACAAAATCCTTCAGGGTAGGTGCTTCGTATTTTTCGCCGCGCAATTGCTCGATGGTACGACGACAAACGTGGAAAATAATCACTTCCAGCAGCACCAGCATCACAAAATGCAGGTTGCCCGAAAACAAATTTTTGAAGCCTTCATTATACAGATCAGCGAACATGCCCGTCGCCATGCTCATCACCTGAGTGGTTTCGGTCTGGCTGGCTTTGTTGATCCATTTCACGAAAATACTCAGAAATTTTAGCCCGACAATCATACCGGCAAAAATCAAAAATCGCGACACCCATCCGTAATCCCAGAATCCTTCCCAGGGGCGGTGTTTTTTCACATAAAGCACAGAGCCCTTGTAAATAGTAAGCGTATGCTTAAACTGGGTAATAAAATGAGCCACGTTCGTCTGCATCATAAACATTCATGGTTTCAGGTAGAAAGACGATGGTAAAATAAACTCGGTTACGCCAAAGTATCATTTTTTTTAGACAATCGGATGATTTTTTTGGTCGAAATATAGCAGTGTCCAGTATTTAGC
>CAZICJ010000098.1:0-6323 GCA_964537635.1 uncultured Pirellulales bacterium | reverse complement strand
TAACTCATATATCGGCTCTTACTCACCTAATAATTGAGGTTTTGGGATAGGTTCTTATGAATTTCTTGGTGTTAAGCGTGTCTGGCGGTGGACAAAAGAGCGAATGCAAGAGGCATATGAAAAAGGACTTGTTATCCAGACCAAACCCGGTGCTGTTCCTGCATTGAAGCGTTACTTGGATGAACAAGAGGGAAATCCAGTTGATAGCATTTGGGCAGATATTCCACCCGTTCAAGCGCAATCCGAAGAGCGTCTCGGTTATCCGACACAGAAGCCGCTGGCGTTGTTGGACAGGATTATCAAGGCGTCGAGCAATCCGAATGATATTGTATTGGATGCGTTTTGCGGGTGCGGGACGGCGCTGGTTGCGGCGGAGAATCTGGGGCGGCAGTGGATTGGGGTTGATGTGTCGCCGACGGCGTGCCGTGTGATGGCCAAGCGGATGCGGGATGTGTGCAAGATGAAAGAGGATGAGGCTCTGTGGCGGGCGGGCCGCGGGTTTGTGGTGCGTGATTTGCCGTGGTCGATGGAGAAACTGCGACAGTTGCCGCCGTTTGAGTTTGAGAACTGGGCGGTGATTGCGTTGGGCGGTGTGCCGAATAAGGCGCAGGTAGGGGATATGGGGATTGATGGGCGGGTGTATCCGGTGTCGGCGGCGCCGACGAAGAAGGCGGGCGAATTGGACTTTATGGATGCGTGGTATCCGATTCAGGTCAAGCAAAAGGATAAGGTTGGCCGGCCGGACATTGACGCTTTTGAGGCGGTGATGATGCGCGAGGACCGGCTCAAGGGGTTCTTTGTGGCGTTTGATTTTTCATCGGATGCGATGACCGAAATCGGGGCGTTTTTCAAAAAGACGGGCAAGATTATCGTCGCCCTGACGGTCAAAGAGATTTTGGATGAGCATATCGCACATCGGCTGGCGTAGGAAGCGGGGACAGGTACAACCCGGCTGGCGCCGGAACGTACTAGTCCCCGTTTTTCCGCCGGAGCTATTCGGGTTTGATCCCTGCTGGATTGGGATTGTGTCGTTCCGTTGGGGCTTGGAGGTGTTGGGAGCGGTGTTCCGCCGGCCGGTCAGTGATGATTACAGGCAGGACTCTTCGGCGTCGGCTTTGGCGTGAATTTTCCCGCGGCAGCGGTCGCAGGTGCAGGCATAGACCAATTGCAGGCGTGAGCTGCCCAGAAAGTGCGTGCTTTCCACAAGCTTGGCACCCTTGGCGTGTATTTGACGCAGTGCGTTTTCGGCAGCCTTTCTGTCGTGATAGCCGATAGCGTCGGTTATCAAGGTTACCATTTTTCGGCGCACCAGCAATCCCAGGGCAACGTGCCGCACGGCGGTCTCCATCAGCCCGCCGATAATGATAAATTCGGTGGCTTTGGCTTCGGTAATGATCCGGTCAATACGGGGCTGTTCCAGCGGGTCCTGGGTGTGGTGATACAGAATGACCTGATCGTAATCCGAAAGAAGCTGACGCGGCAAATCGGTGTTGGCATCGTCGCGAAAATCAAAATGCCGGGTTCGGACGGTATAGGTCAATTTCTTGACGCCTTCGGAATCCGCCTCGCAGATATGCTCATTGCCGCTATTGCCGGGATGAATCAGGGCGGGGGAAATCTGATGGATTCGTTCGAGCCTTGCCCATGCGACGACGCGGCGGATATTTGCCAGCACCCGGCGATGGTTGCGGATACAGGCTTTGCCGTTAGCCATAAACAAATCCTGCTGGGTATCCACATCTATCAGCAATCTCTTTTTGCGTAATGTCAAGGCAGGTCTAATCATAACCTGTTTCCGCTAATCTTGTTATTGTCTATCCACTATTAATACGGACGGCGTAAGATTATAGTTCTTATCAAAATTGGATATCGGAATAGCCAGTCCTTGACTTTAAAGCAATCTTCGGCAAAACTGCTTACAAAAATATATACCCTTTTATTGGAATTGTATCAACTACTTATTTTATGGCAAAACGAAAACCGGTACATTATCCATCCGTAGAACTGATAGCTGAAACCCTCGTCGGCAGGCTTGATTTTGAGTCTATTTTCGGACGTTGTGCGCCTCTGCATATAGAAATCGGTTCGGGTCGTGGTGCGTTTGTGATCTGCGAGGCACAAGCGTATCCGGATACGGATTTTGTGGCTGTTGAGTGGGGCAAGCCATTTTGCCGGCATATCATCGATCGGGCTGGCCGGCGGGCATTGACTAATGTGCGGGTTGTGCGGGCGGAAGCTGCCCAATTTGTCCGCGACCGTATCCCGGACGGCTGTGTGAGTTGCTTTCATATCTATTTTCCTGACCCGTGGCCGAAAAAACGGCACAACAAACGGCGGTTTGTGAATTTGGATAATCTTGGGCAGATGCTGCGATGTTTAAAATCCGGCGGGAGTGTCAATCTTGCCACAGACCACCTGGATTACTATCAGCAGATGGTTAAAGTCGTGCAAACTGCCGTCGAACAGGGTACGATGGAACCGGCGGCATTTATTCGGCCGGCCGGCGCCGGCCCATTCGAACAGGTCGGTACGAACTATGAGCGCAAGTATATCCGGCAAGGCCGAACAACCTATACATTGGCGGCACGAAAACGATGACTCCAAACGGATACCCAATTGATATGGCCGTCGCCGAACAATCGCTGACACAGCATCAGCGGGCGTTTGATGCACTGACACAGACGCTGCTTGAAGCAAATCAACGGATGAACCTGACGCGGATTGTTGAGCCTGCGCAAATCCGCAGCCGGCATTATCTGGATTCGCTGGCGGCATTGGCTGTGCTGGACGCCTGTGAGCCGACGGCGGTTGTCGATATCGGTTCGGGGGCGGGCTTTCCCTCGTTACCACTGGCGATTGTCCTGCCGGATTGGAAATTCACATCCATCGAAGCGACTGGTAAAAAAGTGCATTTTCAACGCCATGCCGCCACGCATCTGACCCTCGCTAATTTCAACGCAATAGCGGGACGCGCCGAAGACCTGTCGCATCATAAGAACCATCGGGAATCGTATTCATTTTGTCTGGCACGGGCGGTGGCGCCTCTCGATGTGCTGGTTGAATTGGGGCTTGGTTTGGTTCGCCCGGGCGGCAGGATGATTGTCTGGAAGGGACCGGACTGGCCGGCGGAATTGACCAACGCTCAGAAAATGATTGCGATGCTGGGCGGGCAGGTCCATCGGGTTGGCCAATACTCCCTGCCGCAAACGGATGGAGGATTTGTCCTGATTGAAATCGACAAGGTTAAGCCGACGCCCAGCTCCTATCCCCGTTCTTACGGCATCATTACAAAACGCTGATGCCATCCTGGGTCTGAAATGTATCCGGTGCGTAGATTGCGCCAATTCAGCGTTTCTGGTCGCCGCATCGCCATTCGACAGGGGCAGCGTTTTCTGTCTGCAGGCCGATCTGTTTGCTGTCCTGGACACACTTGCCGTCAATTGTCAGGTTTTCAAATCGGATGCCGCAGATATGGCCGCCTTTGAGATAACTGTCAAATCTCTGGCGGCCGCGGATGGTCATATTCTTGATGGTGATATTTTTGAACGTTCCAACGGTGCCGGCTCCGACAATGGAAGCGATGTCGTTATCTGCGCAGATATTTTCAAAAACAAAATCCTGGATTTCGCTGTCTTTGCCCCCGTTGCGGAGATTAATGAAGGCACGGTTGCTTTTCCAGGTTGGGCTGTGGACAACCTGAGAGCAAATCAGGTCGATGTTGTTTATTCTGCCTCCGGAGCTTTTCTGGTCGCTGCCTCCGAATTGAAAGGGCGCCCCGTTTATTTCCTGCCAGATGACGCAATCGCGCACCTGCATCCGCTGACTGTACAGCTTGACCGCATCGTCGTTGACTTTGAAAAAACAGTCTTCGATCACCGAATTGTCGCCAGCGGTGATGCCGTCTGTACTGTACCACCAACCGAACATTTTGACATTGCGGATGATGGATTCGCTGCCGGCTATAATGCAGAAATAGGGCGGATCGATGATAGTGATGCCTTCGATGCGCTGCCGGCAAGAGTTGTCGCGGCCAAAAAAGAGGGTGGTATTGGTTTGGTTTTTGCTGCCCCCCAGAGACCCAAAGCCTCTGCCGGTAAGAATGCCCCGCCCCCGAAAAATGGTATTGGAAATCTGGTCTCCGAAGAAGGTGGCTTCGACGACGGCGCCGCCGGGGACATAGTAGGTCGTATCGGCCTTGACCGGAAATTGCAGTCCCAGACGGTGAATACCCGGCTCAAAATAGACCAGGGGTTTTGATGGGTTTGAGGAGAGTTTGGCGATTGCCTCTTCGCGGGTCGCCCCGGCGGCAATGATGATATTGTTCGGGTCGGCGGCCGAAGGGATATTTTCTTCCAGCCGGTCTGCAAACAGAAACAGGGGGTGTTCTTCTTTGCCCTGAACCGCCAGCCACAATTTGGCCGGCCCATTCAGCATAAAAGAGATTTTATTGCCGCAGATTTGGGGGGTAATTTTTTTGTTTAGCGGATAAATGGTGCAGGCCTTGACATCGCCGTCCAGCACGGATACTTCTACCGTAACTGTTTTGGAAAAGGAAAAAATGGAAAAATGGTTCCAGTTGGTCATTTCGGCCAGTTTCTCGGTGAACTGGTTCTGGTCTTCATAAACAAATGCGGCGTATTTCGTCTCGTCCTGGATGATGGTAGTGGCGTACTGGGAAGACCGATATGGTTCTATCGCAGGATAGACCGCAACATCGGCAATCGCTGCCGCAGCCAGCACTATACACCATACAATACATGTCCGCATAATTAATAAAATGCTCCCAAATAAGTCAATCAGATTGAGTCTTTTTGTTAAGAATACACCAAGAGCATAAAAGTTGTATGTATCAAATATATAAAAAATTTCCAGCCAGTTAGTCTGCTTTGAAAATTTACTTAAAACGGACAGGGTATGCCTTATATCTGTTTGCAACTTCAAAAAACGCATAACTCCATCTTTAACAAGTAGTTAAGAAATAAACAATCTGCCATTCTCACAAACAGTTGCCAAGAAGCAAACTTTCCATATAATACCCAAAATGATTACTTTTTTACAATCACATAAACAATTACAAACATTGGGTACATCACTATGCATAGCCGTGCTGCTGTGGTCGTGCGCCGCTCCACCCAAACCGGAGACAGCCCCGCCGCCTGCCGGCAAGCCGTCTCCGACTGTGCCGCCTGCAACGGCGCCTGCCCCGCCCCCCAAATTGACACGCAAGCCCAATCCGCCGTCGATGTCATTCGTTCACGGCTGTTATGTGCAGGCGTATCGGCTCAAGAGTATTGAGCATCTTGACCAGATTCGGTATGACCAGTTCAATGTATTTTATCTGGTTGCCGCACACAAATGGACGCCGCAGGATTTTGATGTGCCATCCTCTGCGGCGATTGCCAAATTGGTGGATGGCCGCGATTTTCTCAAACTGACCAGCGGCTCGGTGCTGACGCCGGATTTTATCGCCCGCGCCCATCAGCACAAAACCATCGTCCTGATGTCGCTGCAGGATGGGGATTTTCTATCGGTCGCCAAAGACCCCAACCGGCGTGCCTGCTTCGCCAAAACCATGGCCGCCATGATGAAAAAATATGGCTATGATGGCATCGACTTGGACTGGGAAGAGGATGTGGATTTACCGCTTCACGCCTCGCTGATGATTAACCTGCGGGAGGCCTTGTACGAACAGGAACAGTCCACAGGCCGGCATTATTATCTGACAACGGCGCTGATGGCCGCCAAGCAGTATGCGCCCGGTCTGGCAAACCGCCTGGCCGGCGCAGCGGATTGGATTAACATTATGACCTACGACATCGGCGGGGGGTTATGGGGCAATATCGCGACCCACAATACACCCCTGCCGCGAATTCAAAAAGAACTGGCTGACTGGTCGGTCTTTCCGGCCAATAAACTGTGCGTCGGGCTTGCCAGCTACGGGTATCTCTATCGCGGCATCACGCCGGGGCAAAAAAGCCCGCAGCCGCTGTTGTCGATTGGCAGGTATTTTTATCACTATGAATTGGCGCCGCTGCTGGCGGCCGGCTGGAAAGAATCGTGGGATTCGGCAAATTCCGTCCCGTATTATTTTGGCCCGGACAAACGGGATTTTGTGACCATCGACAATGCCCGCAGTCTCGACATCAAGATACGCAAGATAACCGCAAGCCGCTACCGCGGTGTTTTCTGGTGGGAATATCACAGTGATTTGGCCGCTCCCGCCGCAGGCCAGCAATACGGGACGCATCCGCTCATTGACCCGATTGAAACTTACATCCGAAAACAATGAAACAGTCGATAGTTTAAATGGTTCATCCGTTAAA
>CAZICJ010000097.1:0-6366 GCA_964537635.1 uncultured Pirellulales bacterium | reverse complement strand
ACAGGCCTTCGTCGCCTGATAATTTAACCAACTTTTTGGGAGTTGAACCAAAAAAAAGAAAAAAATCTTTTAAATTTTTCTAACACCGTTTTTGATTTATCCGCATTTTATTGGACGTAAGCCGTTGAATCTATAACGTTAAACTAACGGTAGTGTTTGCCGCCCGCCGCAGGCTATATTTGGTGGTAGGGGATGCTCAGACTGTTCCAAAAATACAATAATCTGGATTCAAGAAAAAAAGGAATCACTACCGATAACAACAGAGTGAACAAGGACGACAAAAGGACTTAGCCTATAGGAGTACTGGTATGAGCAAGCGGGAACTGATAGATTGTATTATGGAACTGAACCGAACGGCACGCCCCGAGTTTTTGGCGCAATTCGAGACCGAAGACCTGGATTTGTATCTGGAACACCTGATGGAAGTGGATATCGAAGAAATGGCGATGTGCTGATAGATAGGATATACGACTGGAGTCAAGGAAAGAGCATCCGCTCATTCGGCCGTGGGGCTGTATGGGCGGATGTTTTTTTGTCCGTGTATAATCCGCATATAAGGGGTGGTGTGGATGAAGGCCTGATCGTGAGTCTGGTGTGTCAAGAACGTCATGTGCAGCCGCGTCTTGGGGTTCGCAAGCTACGGTCGGTCCTGTCTTGGGAATTTTGCCGGGCTGGGGTTTTGATGGGTCGGGACCGTTTATTTAAGTTGTTACGTCGTCATGGGTTGCTGATTTTACGGCGTCGCCGGTCAGTCCGGACGACTGACAGTCGTCATGGTCTTGGGGTCTATCCGAATCGCCTGAAGGATGCGATATTGACCGGTCCTCATCAGGCTTGGGGCAGCGACATTACCTACCTTCGGACGCATGAGGGGTTTATGTACTTGTTGCTGGTTATGGATGCCTATAGCCGCAAGGTTATTGGGTATGACTGCCATGACCGCCTGGAAAGCGAGGGGGCGTTGCGGTCGTTATCAATGGCGATGGGTCAGCTTCCGGCGTCTGCGTCGGTGATTCATCATTCAGACCGCGGCAGTCAGTATTGCAGCCGTCGTTATGTGCAGCGTTTGAAGCGTCGCGGTATTCAAATCAGTATGACCGAGTAGAACCATTGTTATGAGAATGGCCGTGCGGAGCGACTGGACGGGATATTGAAGCAGGAGTATGGTCTGGACCCATGTGTTTTTGCGTAAAGAGGATGCGATCCGGTCGGTCCACGAGGCGGTGTCGTTGTACAATGGGCGTCGTCCTCATGAGGCACTTGGATATCGCTATCCCAGTGAGGTACATTCGGCGGCCTAACCCGTCCCTCCTCGCTTCGCTCGTCGTGCCGGGTTAGGCAATCAACAGCGGAGACAGGTAAATAATGTGACAACTTATAATCAGGACTTGACAAAATTCAAAATCAGAAATGGGGAAATTCCAAAACGGAGAGGTTTCGGGGTAACCACGGGGTGTTGCCCCTACATGGCGGGAATAACACGATGGGATAATGGGTGTGTAGGCCTATAAATACCTATATGCCTATATACTTACGTATATACATGCCTGCTTTTTGCAAATCGTTTCCAACTTAATGTCGCATTTTATGTAACTTTTCGGTATCGTTTGACATCATAATACAGGTAATAACATGATGGTTTTAACCATAACGACGAGGAAAAAATGAAGTATAAATATATCTTTTATGTTCTGTTTTTGGTTTTGCCGGCCCGCGTTTTGTTTGCCGAGTCCATCCAGACCGCCCGTATCAGCAAGGACGCCCGCTGGGTTATCCATGCCGATTATGATGTGTTTAACAAAACCAGCCTTGCCGCGGCTGTCCGCCAAAAAATTGCCCAGCGGCAGATGGAGCCGGATATGGCACGGTTCAAGCAGCAGTACTCCTTTCATCCGATGGATGAGGTGTACAGTGTCCTGTTGTACGGATCTGATGCCACACCGGAAAACACGGTTATCATCATCAACGCCAAATTCGACCCGCCGACACTGATTGGCTTGGTCAAGGATTCGACGCAGACGCCGCACGGCCCGCACACTATTTACAACTGGACGAGTAAAAACCCCAAAACGGCCGGCAAGCAGGAATATGGGGCGCTATGGAACTCCAGGCTGATTGTCCTGGCTGGCTCGATGCCCGCGACACAAAGGGCTCTCGATGTTCTGGATGGTAAAAGTCCTAATGCCTCCCAAGACTCTCTGTTTTCGGATATTGCTTTGCAGCCGGGACAGTTTCTGCATATCCAGGCCGACAAGGTAGGCCAGATTTCGCAAAAAGAACCGCAGGCGATGATTCTCAGCCAGACCAGTCATGCCCTGATTACGCTGGCCGAGAACAACGGCATTTTTAATATGCAGATGGACCTGATGATTCCCGCCGCCGACAAACTGACGGAAATCGAGCAGGTGGTACGCGGGCTTCTGGCTGTTGGAATGCTTTCGGCACAGCAGAATAAGCCGCAATTGGTACCGATTCTCGGTGCGATGAAAATCGAAAAGAATCAGGGCTTTCTGTCGATGAGTTTTTCCTACAACAGCAATCAACTGCTGGAGCTGCTCAATCAGGCTGCCGATGAGAATCTCAAAATCGAGCTGGACACCCAGGATACCAAGCCCGCCGGCAAGCAGCCCGCAAACAGCAGTCCTGCGGACAAAAAGAATTCCTGACGCCTTATGTCGCTTTCCGATACTGCCAAATCCGGTTCTTTGGGGGCGCCGCCGCAGGGGACTGCGGCTGACGGAAGCGATGTGCTTGATCGGCTGGTTGCCGAAGCCGCCGGTGGATGCCGCGAGTCGTTTTCGCAGATTGTGCATCTTTTGAGCGGCAAGGTGCTGGGCTTTTTTTACGCCCGGATTCACAATATGAGCGAAGCGGAGGACTTGACACAGGAAACATTTTTGCTGGCGTGGAAAAATATTCGTCAATATCAGCAACGCGGCACATTTGCCGGCTGGCTCTTTACCATTGCGATTAATCAATTGCGCACGCGGCTGCGGCGAAGGCGTTCCTATCAGCCCTTGAGTGATTTTCTCGCCAGCGGCCATGCCGACCCGCACCAGCAGACGGATTCTGACGACAGCGCCGCTCATTTCTGGGATACTGTGCGGCAAAATCTGTCGCAGGACCAATATACGGCGATTCTGCTGCATTATCGAAGCAGTTTATCCACCGAGGAAATCGCCCGGGCGATGCGCAAATCACAAGCCAATATCAAAGTCCTGCTGCACCGCGGACGGCTCAAGCTGCATCAGCGGCTCAGTGAAAGCCCGCAGTTTCAGCAGGCGGCTGAAGTGCAAAAAAACGATGGATTGAAAACTTTTGTTGTATGAGGTGTACTATGTCGTGCCGAAAAATTCAGCGAACCATATCCGACGCAATAGATAGCCGAATCGAGTTGCCGCAAGCCGTTGAGCAGCATGTGCGGCAATGCACGGACTGCCGGGCATTTTATCAGACTGCCCGGATGCTCAGCCAGTTTTTCAACACCGCCTATCAGCCGTCCGCAGCGGCAATAGAGGGCATTGAACACAGAGTCATGGCTTCACTGGACGCCGTCCCCAAAACCGTTTCCCGCAACAGGACTCTATGGCTGGGGGCTGCGGCGGCTGCAATGATTTTAATAACCATCAGTCTTTTCTATAATCATATCCAGCCGGCCGGGCCCGTATTGAGCCAGTATCCCGTCGGCGTCAATGCCCTTGCCGAAGCCGTGCAGGGACAATGGATGAACAGCCATTGGGATACTGCGATTCTGCAATCGCCGTTGGAAAATGAATTTGAAGAATTGGTCAGCAGCGGCCGCGCCGCGGCGGGCTTCTTAGTCGCCTGCTTGAATCCCGGCTTGTCCGCCCCCGGCCAGATGTCCATAGACTACGAGAATCAAGACTAAACCTGCTACACACCCAAATTGCGTAAGTACTTCTTCGGCAGCGGCATGATGCCGCCCATTGCTCGCCCCTGGCTTCGAGCCCACACATACCAACTCTGCACCTTGCAATACAGAGCGGCCTCATTTTGCGGGGCAGTTGTGTAAAGCCCCTTGCCGGCAACCCAGAAACCGCGAGGCAGGACAAACCGCGTATGCATTGCGGCACGGACAGCGTCCGCTATCTGCTGTCTGCAGGGGCGATTTATCCAAACCGGCGGACCGCCCAGATACACCAGCTCTTCGGGCGTCATTACACCCTCGAACCAATCCGGCGATGGGTACTGCCCGCCGACCGTCAAAAGGTCTGAATCCGGTATCCTGATTACCTCTGCTGGATGTCCTATATCAGCAAGCGCCTGCTCAATCGCAGCGGCAGCATCGTTATCGTGTGCCGCTTTGAGATGGATGGGCTTGACCTCATCCAGCAGTCTGCGGCAAGTCTCCAAAATGGTCTGCATCACCGCTTGCGCCTCATCCATCGTCCGGCCGCTGACAATCACGCCGTGATTGCCGAGCATATAGATGCACGGACTGGATTTCGAGAATGGGTGCTTGTTTTGGAGATTGAGAATCTGACCAGCCGTTATCGCACCAAGCCCGCGAAACGGTAAAAACGCAAAAGGTATCATACGAGCCAGTTGCGCCTGCAGTATTTTCCTGCCGTCGCGTGAACACAAAAACGGAATTAGAATAACCGGATGAAGATGAATGACGCAGGGTCCCAGGAGCGAATGAAAAAACGTCTCTATCGACGGCATCCCTCTGCCAACCAGACCGTCACAGCAGACGCGAGCGAGCCCCGCTGTAACCACCTGCCATTTTTGAGCCAGCTGCATCGCCGTTTGCAATAACCGCTTAAGCAGTCGGCGGGTCTTTGCGACATCCACCTGGCGCCAGCCTGTATGGACAGTCATTTTGCCTAACTGGGTCCCGCTTGCTTTGATGAACATTGCACGACCGTCGGCGGTTTTGATGGAGATATTGCCGGCGCCTTTCCAGACCAGCAGGGGGTCTTTGCCTAATCTGCGCGACACCGCAACCAACTGGCTGAGTCGGGTATCCATCGTACTATACCGCAGCTGGCTTGTCGGGCATTTGCGGTTTTTCTTCCTGCCCCGCAACAGGAGCGACATCATCCTGTGGAGCCTTGACGACGCCGTTTTCAAAGTCCGCCGCCGAGGGGCTGCACAGATAACTATACCATGGCGATTGCGTCTTGGGGTCTGTCAAATCGGTCCATCTTATCATCTGTCCGGTATAGGCGCTGATGCGTCCCATGATGCCCGTCAGGGTCGATTCGGCAACGGATTTGCTCTCATTGAGCGGTTTGCCGTCGAGAATGCTTTTGAGCAGGTCGATATGCTCCTGGACATAGGGGCTGTCGGCGGTTTTAAATTCGGGAATTTCAAAATTGACGGGCTT
This sequence comes from uncultured Pirellulales bacterium, assembly GCA_964537635.1. Lineage (GTDB taxonomy): Bacteria > Planctomycetota > Phycisphaerae > Sedimentisphaerales > Anaerohalosphaeraceae > Anaeroglomus. The sequence goes on along the minus strand of CAZICJ010000097.1, from coordinate 1,016 downwards.
GCTGGATTTGACTGGGCCGGAGCCGAATGTCGTTGCCTCTGTGCCGATGAAATACTCATTGACACGGTCATAACAGCCGTTGACCTGCCGGCACATGCTGTGGATGATGCAGTCATTGTCGTATTCATAATCCACACTGAAGAAGTCGTACTGGTTGCCTGTTTTGCGACGCGCGCGAGAACCGAAGCCGACGGCGCTTTTGGGGGGCGAGCCGATAAACCAGTTGGCTATATCAAGGTTGTGGACATGCTGCTCGACGATATGGTCGCCGGACATTTCCGTAAAATTGACCCAGTTGCGCGCCATATAATCGGCATCCGATTCACCGGGATTGCGAGGCTTAATCCAAAGCGCCCCCTGACACCACCAAACGGTGCCGCTGGTGATTTTGCCAATGGCGCCTTTGCTGACAACGTACTGAGTTCGCAGATAGTCGGCTTGATGCCGGCGCTGTGTGCCTGCGACGACAGATAGGCCTTTCTGGGCAGCCAATTGGCCGGCTTCGATGATTTTCCGGGCTCCCGGCGCATCGACGGCGACGGGCTTTTCGATAAAGGCGTGCTTGCCGGCTTCGACAGCGGCCTGGTAATGCACCGGTCGAAACGCAGGCGGCGTCGCCAAAATAACCACATCGGCGTCGGATGCCATTATTTTCTTGTACGAATCGTAGCCGCCATAGCAGATATCTTCGGGCATCTGGTGCTGTTTGGCGGTATCGACGGCGACAGCCTTGAACGCATCCGCAAAGCCTGCAATCTTGACTTCCAAATTCAGGGTTTTGGCTGCCTGGAGAAAATCATTCAGCGCGCCTTTACCGCGTCCGCCGCAGCCGACCAGCGCAACACGAATGGTTTGACTGCCCGCAGCATAGAGACCAGAAGCCTGAGTCAAGACAGCCGCCGCAGACATGGCGGCAGTAGTTTTCAGGAAATTCCTTCGTGTAAAATCAATATTGGAAAACATAGAACCTATCCCAAAACCTCAATTATTAGGTGAGTAAGAGCCGATATATGAGT
>CAZICJ010000096.1:0-6620 GCA_964537635.1 uncultured Pirellulales bacterium | reverse complement strand
GATTTAAAAGCTCTCTTGATTTCTGTTGTAATTGATCACTCCATTCTTTTGCTTTTTGATTTGCTCTTGGAAAGTCGTAGTTTTTAAGACGATTGATATTCCCATTCATTCTGGAATTAAACCAGTCTCTAACGTGTATAATTTCTTCTCTAGAAGCGCTTATTTTTCCTTTAACACTTTCTCTGGCTAATTATTTGTTAAAATTCATGACGGGGCAACCATTCTTGTGAATATCCTTTGTAAATAAGAAAAGATCTGCGTAAATCTATTATTGATAAAGAGTTGTTGAAGTCATCTCGTCTGAATTCATAAATTTCATTCAGCCACTCAGTGAATTCGTTTTTAACATTCGAATTTTTTCCAGATAAAATACGTGAAGCTTCACTGTGCATTGATTTCCAGAAAGAATAATATGGCGTTTTTATTTTTAAAAATGGAATACGATTTTGTTTTATGGCAACGCCTTCTGTCATTTTTCCATATTCGACATGATAAATCTCACTTTCGTCATTTACAATCCTGTCATGATAAATCAAAGCCATGCCTGGCAGATATGAATCGTCAGCGATTTCAAATTGCCACTTATTATAAACAACATCAAGAAGAATCAGTTGCGGAGACGTTTTATATTCGATTATATGAGGATCATAGAACGGTTCAATTACTTCAAAAATTAAACTGACTTCTCCGTTGTATGTCAATTCTCTTGCAAGATCAACCTCGTCGTTTGATTTAAACTCCTGCAATACTCTTCTTTATTCTGAAACCAATTGTTTCAATCTTGATTCGCTTTTTGCACCGCCCAGATTTGTAGAATCAAGAACTGTAAAATCTCCATTCTTCATTCTTTTTTCAAGAATTTCATATAAGTTTTCCCAGGCTATTTTATTCTCATGTTGAGAGATTTCAAACGATCCATCTTCTGCAATACGCGGAGAAGAATAAAGTAAACGCAGATTATCTGCGCTGATTGTATATTGACTTAGATTTTGATTTTCAACCCATGTGGATTTTCCAGATCCCGGTGCGCCTGCTGTAATAATTAAATCTCTCATAGCGATTCTTCTCTTTCGTTTTTGTACATTTTTCTATCAAGTCATTTGTTAAATAAAACAGACATAAAATTGCTCAAACAAAAATCGTATTTTTGTGAAAATGTCAAGGAAAATTGTCAGCAATAATTGTTTTTTTTGTTGACACAAATCGACGTCATCTTAAGATAAGTCAGACGCCATGAAACAACTATTGCTGTCATCGCTCTATTCATATTTAAGTTCCGGTAAAACCGGGAGCGATGGCGTCATGCCCATTTGATTTAAAAAAAATGCGGCAGAGCAAAACCCCTCCCGGTATTTATCCGTGAGGGGTTTTTTGTTTTATGGGGTGTATATGTATCCGTGGCCGAGTGGTCAGGCAGCGGTCTGTAAAACCGCCGATGTTGGTTCGATTCCAACCGGATACACAGGTTTTTATGAATTGGGAAAAAATTTGCATGGCGAACAATTACGATTTGTTTGACAGAAAAAAAGTAAGAGTTACGTTTGTTTCTGGCAAAGGCAAGAGTATATTGAAATCGCTTAAAATAGATGAGTGGGAGGTTGTTTGCAGAAAAAAAGACGATTTGATTTTAAGTGGAGTTCGCATCGAACACGACCCGATGATTCTTCTGTGTTTTGGAGATCCCGATGATATCGAAAACTACAGGTGGATTAAAGAAAGTGGCGATGATGATTTTAAAGTAATTGGAAACTTGCCGGAGTGGTAACGGGTCGGTTTGCTAAACCGCAGCCAGAGTAAAATCTGCACAGGTTCGATCCCTGTAGTTTCCGAATCCTTGAATTCAAGGAAAAAAAATGGAGAGTGGCGCTCAGTGGTGGGCAATCGGTCTTGAAAATCGAGCGCATTCAGAAATGATGCAGGGTTCGACTCCTTCACTCTCCGCATGCTGCTGTAGACCAACGGTAGAGTCAAGCGACTTAAAATCGCGGTAGTGCGAGTTCGAATCTCGCCAGCAGCACAATATGCCGCCGTAGACCAACGGAAGGAGTCAACTGCCTTAGGAGCAGAACAGTGCAGGTTCGAATCCTGTCGGCGGTACATAATGCGAGCGTATGCTAACTGGCAACGCAATCAGTTTCAAAAACTGATGTTTGTGAGTTCGACTCTCACCGCTCGCACATTTTATTCGAAAGTCAGTATGTCGTGCATGTATTCTCCATACTGTTCAATTTCCTCAAGATCATGTCCGTTTATTACCAGGTATTTAAAAGAAAACTCGTCTTGAGCCAGCGCCGAGAGAGGATATCCGTTAATCCAGGCAAGTTGAATTGAACTTACTCCTCGCGGCGGATCTTCTGGAATCTTTTTCAAAGAAACAAAAGCGTCACAAGACCTTCTGTATACTCGCGAATAACCCTTTTGAAAATCAATCTGTCTGTAAGTTTGATTGCGATAGAATTCTGGAAGTTGTGGTTGCATATTACAACTTATATCAAAAAACTGCAATCCATGTCTGAGGTGCATCTCTATTATATTTCCGCCAATGTGTTCGACATTAACAATTCCAAAATCTATTCCGGCTCTTTCAACAGTTTCGTTTATTTCCGGAAAAGAACGCGATACAGTTTCAAAAAGTAAGAAAGATCCTGAGTTTGTTTTATGCGCGATATATGATAATTCATCGATTATTTTCGAATTCTTTATCACATAATCGGTGCTTACATGTTCGCCAGTATGGAATCTGCAGGCTATCAATCCGCCTGTTTTCTCCGGCATCTTCTCAGGACGATTGATCATTCTTGCGCCTATTCCCATTCCAAGAAGATTGATTCGTGGTTTGATGAAACAAGGATATGATATTTCTTTTGATGGAAGGATTACCGGTTTTTGATCGGTAAGCTTGTGAAGAAGCATATATTTATCATATATCCATCTTAATTTTGAATTTTTTTCGTATGCTGTTTTATCATCCCACGCCACAAGGTGAGAATAAGGAAGGTTAATCAGATACTGATTTTCCCAGTCGTCAATTCTGGCATACACTATTTTATCTTTGCAGATGATTTAAATATTATAAAAACTCCTCCAGCGAGCGGAGATGAAGCCCCGCCCGCCGGCATTCACTTTTTAAACATTCTCGCTTAATGTTCGCGTCCGTATTCCAGCACTGCTGAAACAACAGGACTTATTTTGGTTTTATCCGCATCATAATACTGTCTGAATGGGAATTCAGACAGATCCAGATGTTTTACTTCCAGCAGATGCTTGAGTCCGACGAAGACCATGCGAAGCCATCTCAAGAACTCTTCATCTCCTCCGGCAAGCTTCCGCAAATCTACGCCGAACATTATGTCAGTTGATCTTTCCATAGTGTCCTGCCTTGCAGAAGAAGTTCTTTTCTCATCCTTCTTATGCGTTTATCACCTCTGCTCTTTTTAAGAGCAAGTGCGAACTTATTTATCTTTTTGTGATAAACGATGTTTTCTAAATATCCTCTCTATCATCCATTGGTTCTAAAGTAAAATACGCCTTACATGTTTCGCTGTCCCCGGTATCTTCATATCTGGAAGAGTAGCCAAGGCGCTTGCCGAGTTTTGAAAGCAATTGTCTGTTTTGTTTTCGAATCGTGACGCAGAAATCTACGCCATTTTCAATCATGATCGTAGATATAAATTCGTATTCACGACCCATGTTGTAAGCCTGAATAACGCTATCATCTTTAAGGTAGTCGTCTTCCGGCGTCTTATCGTTCTCACCTATCGTGAGATTGTTTATATCCATATAATCTTCTTCGTTAATTTCAATCATTTTTTTACCTTCTTTTTGTCGCTTTGGTCAGAATCGCCACAATCATATCTTCCTTTTATCACTTCTCTGAGCTTATCAGATTCGTTCCTCCAGTGTTCTGGAGAATACGCATCATGCAAGTATTGTAATTGTGATAACATGAAGTCGAGATCGTCTTTCTTTTCATCAGTATCAACTTTCAATCTGTTAGTCTGGCACACAGCTCTTTTGATTTCATCCCACATATAAGCGTCGCCATCTAACTCTTTTCTGTAGAAATTTTCACTGATGAGATGTCCTACTCCACACTTGTTGCCATTTTTAGCGTGTAAAACGCAAACCATTTCTGATTTATCAGTTGCTTTTGCGTTTTGTACAATTAAACGACTGCATGCTTCGTCATAAAGCTGCAGCATTTTTTTTTGAAACTCTGTCATTTGTTTTTATCCTCATAAGCCTCCTCTTTGTTTGTAAAACCTCTGACCATCACATTAAACATATCGATAAATTTTTTAGACTCATTAATTTTCAACTTTGCGTTGCGATATGCTTCTATGATGTGACGTTCTGAGGCATCGAGAGTTGTTTGAGATTCCGAAAGAACCGTAGATCCATGACCGGCGATGATGTAGTCTTTATTCCAGCCAAATTCTTGCTGGAGGCTTGCTGCAGTGCGCAGGCTGATTTTGCTTTTGGAATTAAGCCAGTTATATACCGTTCCCGGTCCTACTCCAAGGCGTTCAGCAAGTGAAATCATGGTCACGTTATGTGATTCCATGAGTTCGCGAAGTCTGTCACTCGCGGTTGTTTTTTGATTCTGTCGGGATGTTGATTTTTTTATGGACATTCTTCATTTTCTGGAATGCCGGATCAAATGTCAAGTCAGTTTGAAAAATTTTTTATGCGCCTCACAAAACCAATCATCTGGCGTATTTTTCGCCTGGTAATATTGCGACGTATCCATTCCTTATCGTTTTCTTCAAGAGAATTGCCGATCATGCGCGATAGAACCTCTCCAACGATTAATGAGCCATAATCACCGATGCGGACAAAGTCGCTCCAGGGCATTGTAATTTTAAAACCATCACAATCAATTTCTGTATTGCCGCTTTTGAACAGGCGAATTATGACCGGAAGGGAATTAAACCACACCGTTATTTCGCCTACTCTTCCAAGGAAAATTTTTTGATGCCACTCCCCAAATATTTCGGAATTATTGGTTGACATATTTGCAGACATAAAATACCATTATTATCTGGAAGAAAAAAATGGATTATATTGAAATGTTTAAAAATATTATTGGAAGCGGCAAAAATGCTGACGCTATTACAGATGAACAAACGAATGAGGCTCTTTTTGCAGATTATATTCATGTCTATCAGCAGGTTAAACAAACTCTTGATAGTGTAAAACACATTGCAGACGGCGCAAAGCGCAATGAAAAGATTACCCGACACATTTACAGGGTTCTGATTAATCGCAACAGACATATAGATTTTCTTTATGTGATTGCTTTTTTTCCAAGCATGCTTCTTGGAGTTGTGGCGTATCATTTTTCAGACATTTTTCTTGGCGTTATTGCCTTGATCTGTATAATTGCCATAATCATATCTAATTTAATTTTTAAATCAAAAAGCGATGAAGATGCTTTGCTTGATCTGGTGCGTGATGGCGAAAAAGCATGTATGTCTGCATCTGCTACAGAATTAACGAACAATTAATAAGAGAAGCGATTAAATCCGGTGCGACAACCACAGAAGATGTAATCAAAATTACCGGCGCAGCCGGGAATTGTGGATTGTGCATTGATATAATTGATCGCATGATTGCAGATAAAAATACAACTATTACTGAGATTTTAAACAGAAATAAAATAAGATAGAAGCATGCTTCTGTCAGATCTGATTTCCGAAGCCTTTAAATCAAAGGCTCAGAAACGTCTATTTGCTGCATGTGCTCATGGTGCAGACTTGCAATCGTGCAAAGGCGCATCAAGAAAAAAATGGAAACGCTTGCATGGCGAATTTGCTCGCAAAACGAGGGGCAGACTACCGGAACGGGTAGATGAAGCGCGAATCCTCAACATTGATCGGTGGTGGATCACTCCAGAGGGTGAAATTATGCCCGTGCGCTTAACACATGCCGATGCAATAATGGATTTTTTTGGAGACATGGAAGTTGAGGATCTTAAACAAGAATTTGTGAAAGAATATCTCGATCAATATGGCGCTGATGAAGATGACGAAAGTGTTGTTGACTGGAACGATTTTGAAACGTGGTTGCAGGACAAAATGAAAGCGAGAGGTTTTGTTGATCTCATCGCACAACGCAACGATTTGTATGTTCGTGATGATTATGGAAATTTACCATTTAAACAACAAAAAGCAATTCAGAAACTGGCAAGACAATTTCAACTGAATATAAAAAGCGATATATACAGATAATTATAAAATCAATGTATCGCTACTCTCTATCAAAGGAGTTGTTAAACACAGAAATCAGTAATACTTTCCTGTCTTTTTCATCTTCGCTTGAACTTTTGGATGTTGCTTGAGAAAATTAACTATTTCAGTATATCCAAAATGTACAGCCCATCTGATTGCATAATTATCATCTGCAGATGGATCTACTCTTGTGTCTTGAAGAAGAAGTTTAACTATTTCAGTGTGTCCTTTTGATGCAGCCAGACTGATTGCATAATTATCATCTGCAGATGGATCTACTCTTGCGTCTTGTAAAAGAAGCTTAACTATTTCAGTGTATCTATGACGTGCAGCCCATCTGATTGCATAATTATCTTCTGCAGATGGATCTACTCTTTTGTCTTGAAGAAG
>CAZICJ010000095.1:0-6628 GCA_964537635.1 uncultured Pirellulales bacterium | reverse complement strand
GACCTGAGAATCCTGCATCTGCACCGTTCCACCAACGCATTAATCGGATGAGCCCAAAAAAGAGGTTGTCTCGTATAATGTCCCTTAGTTGTTAAGGTGTTTGTGCCTCCGCGGCGGGGGGGGGTGTCGTGTGCTGCGGCGGGAGAAAATTAAGGCGAGAAAACTTTTTTGGAGGGATTACGATGAAAACTCTGGTATTTGCAGTATGTGTATTTTTGGCATGCGGGGCGGTTGTTTTTGCAGATGAGTTTTATTGGACCAGCTCTGCGGGCGGTTTTTACGGCGACCCGAATAACTGGAATCCATTCGGCGTGCCGGGTTTCGACGGGGGCGATACGGTGTGGTTCAACTTGCCGGACGCTTACACCGTAACATTGGATACTGATTACGCCAACAACACGCTGTATGCCGATGGGTCCGATGTCACACTCGACCTGGACGGCTTCACCTATTCCTTACAGTATTCGCCCGAAGGCAGCAAGTCGGCGGTCATTGGCCAAAGCACGACAAGCAGTCTGTCTATCAAAAACGGCATTGTCCATAGCCGCGAAATCTCTATCGGGCAATTCTCCTATGCGATTGGAAGTCTGGCGTTGTCTGGTTCCGGCACCGAATGGGGAACGATGTTTGACGGCGATTGGCACGGGGTGTGGATTGGGGAAGACGGCGATGCGACACTGGCAGTGCTGGATAATGCTTTTTTCAATCACGGGCATGGGCTTAGCGCATTCGCCCCGGATAGCGATGCGGTCATTGAAGTCAATGGACAGGATTCGCACTGGTATGTCGATGGGCAGTTCGATATGTCAATCTTAGGCAGTACAGTCGTTGATATCATAGATGGCGGACTGGTCGATATCGGCAAATTGACGATGGGGCTTTATGAAGACTCGTCGGCTGAAATAAACATCAACAGCGTCAACCCGCAGGAATCCGAACTGCAATTGCGTTCCATCAGCGAAACCAGTTTAACCATTGCTCAGAGCGGGCAGGCTGCCGTTCGTCTGTATGCCTCAAAGCTGCTCAATCAGGGGACGATGATTCTTGGAGAAAATTCAAGCGGTAATGGGCTGCTCGAGCTCCATGAACATTCGCTGGCGGATTGTCTGAATTCGATTGCAGTGGGCGGAAATTTTGAAAATGCCGGCGGCGTTGGGGTTATCCGCATTATTGATGATGACCGGGAAAATCAAACAGGGGTCCGATTCGAAGCGACAGAACTTGAAGGACAATACATCAAAGTCTGGCCGCAGGGAACCATCTCCATGGATGGCGGCGAGTTTGTTGCCGAGTATGGTTCCTGGCAAGCCAACCCGATTATTCTGGAGGGCGGCACACTGGAAGGCAATGGAATGGTCTGGGCTTATGTTGAAAACAATGGCGGGGTTGTTGCGCCATGGGATGAAGAGAACAACAAGGAAATGGAAATCGGCTACAACTACTCGCAGGATGCGGCAGGTGTGTTGAAAATCGCAATTGCGGGGCGAGACCCAGTCAGTCAATACGCGCATCTTCGAGTAACTCAGGAAAATTTTGGACAAGTCAGCCTCAATGGGTTTCTGGATGTGGATTTGGTTGATGGTTTTGTGCCGGATTATGAAGACCAATTTGAAATTATCGCAGCACGAAACATCATTGGGACATTCAGCAATGCGGTTTCGCGATACTTTTTTGAGGGCGGCAGCTTTGATGTGATTTACAATCCGGATTCGGTGATTTTGACGCATTTCGGGCCCAAGCCAAGCCTTGTAGAGTTTGTGTTCGCCCCCGGGCTTGTGTATGACCCTTACCAGAATATCACCTTTTTGAAAGACTGGAGTGCGGCCGGCGGCCCGATGAACTGGAATGACGCCGACGCCTGGGCGACGAATTTTACCTATGTTTCAAACGGCGTAACCTATTCAAAATGGCGTCTGCCGGTTACCATCGACCAGCAGGGAGCGGTTGTTGGCGAACTGGGAACGCTTACCTCAATGTACGGCGTTGACGCCGACCATCCAGCGCCATTCGCCAATATGTCGGATGGCGATTATTGGACATCGCCTTCGTTCCCGCGCGACGATAATCCGGCTGTCGCCTATACTTTTACTTACAGCACACAATTTGGTCCCGCTCAGTATTATCAGGATCTCAGTTACAGCAACAGTTATGTTATTCCGGTCTTTGACGGACCCCCCACTGACAAGTGGTGTCCGGCAGATTTCGATAACAACGGTATTGTCAATCTCGAGGATTTGGCGGAATTTGCTTCATACTGGCTCAGTGAGCGGTCTGAACCCATATTTAATTGAGGCCAGCAGCAATAACGATAAACAGTACGATGCCATCCCGCCGCAGAATAAAAACCGGCAGGGCGATTTGATTGACTTTGCCGTGTCCGCCGGCCAAAGGATGCGGTACAGTCTGGAACCGGAATTGGTCTGTAACGGGTAATAATAATGCAATTCAAAGGCGGGGTCTTTTTTTGCCTATGTTCTGTCTTTGTGTGTCAAATTGGCAGGACTTCTATTTCCATAAAACGGCCTTAATCAATCTGTATCTATATGAAAATAAATGAGATATGGCTTTTCTTGTAAGTCTGGCACGGAATTTGTAAATTTCTCGTAATAGATGCGTAATAGACGAACTGAAAAACTAAATAAACGTAAAATTGTTTAAGAATTGGAGGTGTTTTATGTTGCAGAATTTGGTTCCATTTAAAAAAAGCGGTCAACCGATGCGGTATCGGTTTGAGGAAGTCCCGCTGTGGGGTCTTCAGAATCAGATGAACCGTCTGTTTGAGGATTTCTTTGGAGATTTTGCCCTCGAATGGCCGGGTGCTCGGCCTAAAGACAGGCCGTTTGTACCGACGATGGATGTAGCGGAAACCGATAAGGAAATTACGGTTACCGCTGAACTGCCGGGATTGGATCAGAAAGATGTAGAAATCAACTTGACTGACAATGTGCTGACGATAACCGGCCAGAAAAAGCAGGAGCAGGAACACAAGGATGCTCGCAGTTATCGTATAGAACGCAGTTTCGGTTCTTTCGAGCGTGCTATTGAGTTACCGTCGGAGGTCAATAAAGACCAGGTATCGGCGGAATTCAAGAAAGGCATCCTGAAGATTCGTCTGCCTAAGGTCGAGCCGCAAAAGCCCCAAGGCAAAAAGATTGAAATTCAGGGACAATAGGATGTAATGTAAAAGAGGACAGGCCGGCGGTGTTGTCGGCCTGTCTGGTTTATTGAATAAAACGAGTCAAGAAAGGGAACACAATGGTTAAACAGGCAACGAGGTGGGCGGTTTTTTTACTTATTATTGTATCCGGGTTAGCCGTAGCGGCAGATGACAACGGCATTGAAGTGCTTCGCCGCTCATCCAGGGCGTTCGCAGACGTTGCCAAAAAAGTAACGCCGGCAGTTGTCGCGGTGCAGGTCGAACAGACATCCAGCGGCGTTCAGCAGGAATTTAATTCACCGTTTGATGATGAGTTTTTCCGTCGATTTTTTGGCCCAAACTTTCAGCAGCCTCGGCGTCAGCCTGAAAAGCGGGTTGGGCAGGGTTCCGGCTTTATTATTTCCTCAGATGGATATATCTTGACCAATAATCATGTGGTTGACAGCGCTGACAAAATTACTGTCGTCCTCAAAGACGGTCGCAAGATGGACGCCAAAGTCATCGGCACCGACCCTGAATCCGAAGTGGCAGTTATCAAGGTGGAAGGCAAAGACCTGCCGACCATTGAGTTGGGTGATTCGGACAGCCTGGAAATCGGCGAATGGGTGATTGCCGTCGGCAACCCCTTTGGTCTTGCCGAGACGGTAACCGTCGGTGTTGTCAGCGCCAAGGGCCGCCAGATTGGCCTGACTGAAGGCGGCTATGAGGATTTCATCCAGACCGATGCGGCTATCAATCCAGGCAACAGCGGAGGGCCGCTGCTGGATATCGACGGCAGAGCCATCGGCATCAACACCGCGATTATTAGTCAATCCGGCGGCTACATGGGCATCGGTCTTGCAGTCCCGATTAACATGGCCAAGGCGGTCAAAGATCAACTGATGGCTTCCGGCAAAGTGACCCGCAGCTATATCGGCATTATGATGAATCCGGATGGGATTACGCCGGAGCTTGCCGAGTCGTTTGGTCTCAAGGACAAGGCCGGCATTCTGATAACCGATGTCGAAAAAGACTCGCCCGCCGACAAGGCCGGCATCAAGCAGGGCGATATTATTCTCGAATACAACGGCAATCCGATTACCAACAACGAATCGTTCCGCAACGCTATTGCGCTGCTGGCTCCCGGCACGGAGATCAAACTCCAACTGTTCCGGGACGGCAAAAACGTGGACAAAAAGGTAGTTGTTGCTTCCCGCCAGGACAGTCAGTGGACATCCAAAATATCCGATATCGGGGTCAAACTGGGGCTTGGTGTGCAGAACATCGACGATGCGGCCACCCGTCAGTTCAATCTCCGCGATAAATCCGGCGTGGTCGTTACCGAAGTCAAGCCCAATACGCCGGCGGCCAATGCGGGCATTGAGGCGGGCATGGTGATATTGAGCGTCAATCGCGTCTATGTCAATTCAGTAGCCGAGTTCAATGAGGCGCTCAAGGAAACCGAAGAGTCCGGACGTGCTGTGCTGCTGGTCAAGACCGGACGCTTTTCGCAATATGTGGTGCTCAAACTGAAATAAGCACACCGCAGACATAAGTAATTTTTCATCCCGCTTGCGGCGCAGCCGCAGGCGGGATTTTTTTAGTGGATTACAGACCTTTTGAGATTGCCGCGGCTAAGGCGTCGATGCGGCTGCGCAGCGAGGCGTCGGTTTTGTAGAGCTGCTCGATTTTGCCGCAGGCGTGCATGACGGTCGTATGGTCGCGTCCGCCCAGATGGCCGCCGATTTCTTCGAGGCTGTGTCGGGTGTGATTGCGGGCAAGATACATACAGACCTGCCGCGGCAGGGCGATGCTTTGGCTGCGTTTTTTGCTCTGCAGGTCGGTGATGCGCGTATCGAAAGCCTGGCTGACGGCGGCAATGATGTCGCCCAGCACAATGGCTTTGGATGCGGATGTCTCCTGTACGCCCAGCGCCTCTCGCACCAGTTCCAGCGTAATCGGGCTGGCAATGGATTTGGCGGTGGCGTAGATCATCGTCAAGGCGCCTTCCAGTTCGCGGATGTTGCTTTTGACGTGTTCGGCAATCAGTTCGGCCGCGCCTTCGGGCAGTTCGAGCCCCCGCAGGCCAGCCTTCTTTTTGATAATCGCGATGCGCGTTTCATAGCTGGGCGAATCCAGCCGGGCAACCAAGCCCCACTTGAATCGGCTGATGAGCCGTTCTTCGAGTTTTTGCAAATCCGCCGGCGCGCTGTCGGCAGTCAGGATAATCTGCCGGCGGTTGTTATACAGGGCGTTGAAGGTGTGGAAAAATTCTTCCTGGCTTTGTTCGCGTTCCCGCAGGAACTGCACATCGTCGATGATGAGCATATCGACGCTGCGGTACAGGTTTTGGAAATCGGACAGCGTGCCTTTTTCGATGGCGCTGATATAGCCGTTGACAAACGCCTCGCAGCTTAAAAACTGGATGGAAAGGCTGGCTTTATCGCGCAGGCTGCCGTGGCAGACGGCATGCAGCAGGTGCGTCTTGCCCAGTCCGACATTGCCGTAGAGAAACAGGGGATTATAAATCGCCCCCGGATTCTGGCTGACGGCGATGCAGCTTGCGTGCGCCAGCCGGTTGCAGGGACCGACGACAAAGTTTTCAAATGAATAATCCGGATGCAGTTTGAATGCGGTCTTGGGCAGGCTGCGTTCCATATCCGATGTCGGATAAAACTGGACACAGACCAAATGACCCGTAACGGCCTGTGCGGCCTGGGTAAAGGCGGTCAGGCAATGGTCGTGCAGATACTGTGCCGTAATGACATCCGGACAGCCGATGCGCAGGACGCCGCCCGAAAAATCTTCCAGCGCCAGGTCGTCAAACCATTTTCGCGTATTGGCCGGGTCTGCCGCCCGGGCCTTCTCCAATATTCGTTCCAAAAGCTGTGCTGTATCCAAAACCGCCATTATTTGCCTTTGTTCGCCGTTCCTGCCGCGGCAATGCGGATAAAGTTCGTGTCCGGCCGGACACCATGTCCGCCGGACAGAACAGTGTATCTGTGTCCGCCGGCGGTGTCAAAGGAAAACCGACCGCATTCGGGACTAAATGATGCTGTCCGCCGGAATTATTATCATTATCCTACAAAGATACAGGTAGATGCGTCTCCCCGCTTTTCTTTTTCTGAAATCTGAAATCTGAGCTCTGAAATTTCAAATCTGAGCTTTCCCCTGCCCGTCCGTGCAGGTCCGTGTTCGTCCGAACCGCTCATCCTCCACCCACGCCCGTCACCCCGAACGAATGTGAGGGGTCTGTTTAACTCAGCAAAATTCCACTTCCGTATCCTGTCTTCTGCCTTCTGAATTCAGACTTCTCTCCAAACTCAACCCTCAAAACTTAAAGCTCAAAACTATCTGCCCCCCTTTTCTCAATTTCTCCCCCATCCCTGCTATTCCACAGTCCCGCAGGGACGAAAATACAATAGCCGGGCGGCGTAAGAGGCTGTGTCGTAATTAGCTTGATTTTTCTATTATAATTGATAGACTACATTG
>CAZICJ010000094.1:0-6734 GCA_964537635.1 uncultured Pirellulales bacterium | reverse complement strand
CAATAGTCCTATCCTCTATTATGATGTAACCGATCATGGTCAAAAATCGGATTTGTACAAAATGTCGCGCAAACCCGACCGGGTGCTGAATGCGCGTGGAATGAACAATCACTTCGTCCGGCTGAGCGGATTAAAACCTAACACGGTTTATTTTTTTGTCATTAAGGATAGCGAAGGGGTAAGCCGCCGAATGTCTTTCAAAACTGCCCCCGATAGCCCATCTGAGCGTCTTTCGATCATCTCTGGCGGCGATTCCCGCAACTACCGCGAAGCGCGCCGCAGTGCCAACAAACTGGTGAGCAAACTGCGCCCCCATCTGGTGCTCTTTAATGGCGATATGACCGCCGACGACAGTGCCGGCGAATGGAAAAAATGGCTCGACGACTGGCAGGAGACAATTAGTAGTGACGGGCGGATTTTTCCGGTGGTGGTAGCTCGCGGCAATCACGAGGTTTCTAATGCTTCTTTGGTGGAACTTTTTGACGTGAACAATCCTGGTTTAGTGTATGTATTGAGCTTTGGCGGTAATTTACTACGTATTTATACTTTAAATTCTCTGATTGCAACCGGAGGTGAGCAAAGTGATTGGCTGGAAAATGATTTGCAAAAAAACGGAACGACCATCTGGCGCTTCGCTCAGTATCATCACGCAATGCGCCCACATACGAGCGCCAAACCAGAAAAAGATGAATTAATTATCAATTGGGCGACGCTTTTTTACAAATACAAAGTTCAATTGGCAATTGAATCGGATTCGCATGTCGTCAAATGGACCTACCCGCTCCGACCATCGAAAGAACCGGGCAGCGATGAGGGCTTCATTCGGGATGACGAAAATGGCACCGTTTATATTGGCGAAGGTTGTTGGGGCGCTCCGCTTCGTGCTAATGACGACGATAAAGACTGGACGCGCGCCAGCGGCAGTTTTAATCAGTTCAACTGGATTTTTGTAGATAAAGACAAGGTAGAAATTCGCACCGTGATGACTGATGTGTCAGAAAATGTAGGCGAAGTGAAAGACCGCAATATTTTTGAGCCACCGATCGGGCTTTCGCTTTGGAATCCGCCTACCGGGGGCGTAGTCACCATCTATCGCGAAAAACCGGTAATTGCCGCGGCACGCCCTGCTACAGAAACCACTCCTCCTGCGGCGAGCAAAGCACTTCCTGCATCGTCCAAAAACGCTTCACCCGCTTCGGAAAACGAAGACTGGTCAACCCAGCCCCGCTTGCAGTGCAACGGCGCCGGAAAAGTGACCGTGCGCTATACGCTGAAAAATACTTGCAATGTGACCGTTCTGATTCTCAGTGAATCTTTTACGGTGCTTGATCGCATGACTTTTAACGCCCAGGCTGCCAAAACACACCTGAAAGAGCTTGATTTCAGCAAGTTAAAAAATGGCAACTACTACATCGTTATCAAAGGCGGCGACGATGTCGTGGGAAAATACCAACTGGTACGATAAAAGCGCAAAATTACAAAAGAGCGGGCTCTTAATTAAACGTGGGCGCAGCGCTGTATTTTTCTACAAATTCTTTCATTTCATCCACCATCTCCGGCGAACCGATAGCAATCGTTGCCCGTTGGTGTAGATGCTTGACCTCAAGATCGAGGATGCGTTGCAACTGACAGGTAATCGCTTTGCCTCCGGCTTGCTCTACAATGAAAGCCAGCGGATTGCATTCATACACCAGGCGCAGCTTGCCCTGCGGGTATTTGCGCGTTTGCGGATACAGGAAAATTCCTCCCTGGAACAAAATGCGGTGAATATCGCTTACCATTGAGCCGATGTAGCGTAGCCGAAGGTTCATGTCGGAGCAATGGTCAATGTAGCGGCGCATTTCCACATCAAATTTCAGGTAATAACCCTGATTGACCGAATAGTAATTGCCGCGTTTGGGAATCTGAATATCCCGGTGCGAGAGGCAGAACTCACCGATGGAAGGATCAAGCGTAAAGCCATTCACGCCGCGCCCGGTGCTGTACACCAGTAAGGTAGAGGTTCCGTACAACACATAACCCGCAGCCACCAGTTCGGAGCCTTTTTGCAAAAAATCTTCGAGTTGGCACGGACCGTTGGTGTCGCTTTTGCGGCGGTAGATACCGAAAATGGTACCGACCGACACATTCACGTCAATGTTGGAGGAGCCGTCGAGCGGGTCGAATACTACTACATATTTGGAAGATTTGGTCGCTACCGGCGGAATTGGGATAAAATCTTCAAACTCTTCAGATGCCACACCGCAGCATTCGCCGCTGTTTCGGAGGCATTCGATGAGTTTGTCGTTGGCGTACAGGTCGAGTTTTTGTACTTCGTCGCCGGTGGCATTGTCGCCGCCCGCCGAGCCGAGAATACTGACCAAGCCTGCTTTGTTGACTTCGCGGTTTACGATTTTTGCCGCCACGCCAATGTCGCGCAGAAGCCCTGTCAATTCGCCCGAAGCAAAAGGAAAATCTTTCTGACGGTGGATGATAAATTCGTCAAGCGTTACAATTCGGTTCATATTTGGTTGGATTCTGATAGTTTCCGATCGCTATTTGTGATTTGATTTTTAGGACGATAAGCGTCTTTCCTCAAAGAATCAATAACAAATAACGCCCTTTCAAATATAGCGACAAATTCTCAATTTCCACGTACCCAAAAACATAAAATCTCCGATTTTGAAAATTTTAAGGATTTCTTCTCATGAGTATTCACGCGGTTTATGGCGTCATCCATTTTCCAGTATTGTCTGTTGGTTGGAACTTATCTATTTGCGTCAGCAAATCTTCAAGGTGATTTGATACAAGCAACATCCTTCGGTGGATGTCTTTCAGAAATTTTTCCTCATGCATACGATCTAACTGCGCCACTAGCGGATCAAAAAATCCATTTATATTTAAAATGCCAATAGGATGCGTTGCCTGGCTTAGTTGCACTAGCGTCAGCATTTCAAATAATTCGTCCAGGGTGCCATAGCCTCCTGGCAGGGTAATCACGGCATCGGCGTGCTTCGCCATGACCAGCTTGCGTTCCGCCATGCTTTGCACCACAATCAGTTCGGTCAAGCCTAAATGGCACACTTCTCTATCCCGCAGGAAATAAGGAATAATACCTGTGACTTCGCCGCCGTGCTCCAGTACTGCATCTGCCAGGACTCCCATCAAGCCCACGTTGCCTGCCCCGTAGATGAGCCGAATGCCGCGCTGGGCAAGGGTTTTACCCAATTCGAGCGCTGTTGTTTCATAGATAGGATTGTTTCCTTTGTTGGAGCCGCAAAAAACCAGTATGGATTTCATCTGCTATTTTGTTGTCAAAAAGATAGCAATTCCAATTAAAACAAAGAAAAATATGGTATAATAAATTGCTATGTATATTGAATTGATTAATAATGTTTTTGCGATACCGGGTCCAATTTTTTGCTCAAATACCTGGATATAAAGATAAGCGCTGTAAACCAGGGTCAATGCGAAATGAATGACGCTCAGCACCGAATAGTCTGTTATCCAAAGCATAGGCGTCAATACAATATAAATGACCGTTGCGTAAGCGGTCAGGTAGCTGTTGATGACCAAATGCTCGGCATAGTTCATATTCTTGCGGAAAAACCAAAACGTCGTCAGGGCAACAATAGGTACCCCGGCGAGGATAAACAGATTGAAATAATTATTGTACAAATCGGAAATAGTAGTCAGATAGGTTTCCAGAAATTGCGGTTGTTCGCTCGTTCCTCCCCGGCTTTGATAGCCTTCACGCACGCCGCGTTCAAATTCCTTCAGTATATTGCTGTTTTTAAAATATTGTACGGTGATAAAGGTGCCGATTGCGACCGTAAAGATGAGAAACCGGAATGGCGGCACCAGGCGCTGGCGGTTGTCGTACAGATATTCGCGGAGTGCCGCGCCGGGCTTAATGGTGAGTACCACGAGGGTATAGAGCAAGCCGCGTTCGAGGTTAAAAATACCCATCAAGTCATGCCAGATGGTTTTCATGGTAATACGTTCGGGGCGAGATTGTATCTCCATAAAGTTGTCGGAAATTAGGATTAAATTTTAAGAGAAAAGCGAAACCCTGACGCGGCAGAATTTCGCTTTCCGTTTTATCACCAAATGGTATAGAGCTTCATTTACCAGGAAATGTCATCCTCCGATTCTACGCCAGACTTTTCTTCCAGTTCGGTAGCAGCTTCTACATCGTCATTGTCTTCGTCCGACTCATACTCGTCATGACGGCGCGCATACTCATCGTAGTCATAGTTGGGCATAAGTTCCGTCTTGATGTAATTGATGGCTTCTTCCAAACCCTCCAGGAAGCGGTTGAAATCCTCCTTGTACAGGAAAATCTTGTGACGCTCATACCCTTCTCCATTGAATTTCTTAGTACTCTCCGTCAGTGTCAGATAAAAGTCCTCGCCTTTCGTTTTGCGAACATCAAAGAAGTAAGTCCTCCTTTTACCCGCACGAACCTTTTTGGAATACACACTCTCAAATCTTCTTTGGTTTCTCTCGTTATCCACGACTTAGTCAGTTTAAGTGAGTAGAAAAATAGCATTGGAATATAGTCCCATACAAAAGTAAATATTTGCCGAAAAATTCAAAAAAATCTTTCGGAAAAAGAAAAAATCGGGCGATTTGCACCGGGTTTGGGCATGATTGCGGCACAAGTGTTCTTGCCGAAGCCGGCGATGACAAATTTTTCTACGCGTTTCGATTAAAATCTGTATGTAAAATCCAATAAAGTGATTAATTTGTTAAAAGTAAATATTTGCATCACACTTTGTAAATTAAATATTGATGAACTGGTCTTTTAAAATTGCACGCCTTTGGGGCATTGACGTGTACATGCACTGGACGTTTCTGTTGCTGCTCAGCTGGATTCTCGTCAGTAATATCAATCAAGGGCAGACCTTTGCGCAAAGCCTGATGGGGGTTGCTTTCATCCTGGCATTATTTGGTTGCGTGGTACTGCACGAATACGGGCATGCACTCACCGCCCGACGCTTCGGCATTGTCACCAAAAACATTACCCTGCTGCCCATCGGTGGTGTTGCCAATATGGAAAAAATGCCCGAAAAACCTATTCAGGAACTCTGGGTCGCGCTGGCAGGACCGGCGGTCAATGTGGTCATTGCGGCAGGATTGCTCCTTTACTTTCAATTTGTGGGCAGCTTTCCCACGGTCGAAGAATTCACCGGGGAGATCACCGGTAAAAATTTCCTGTTCAATATTTTTGTAGTGAATATCATTCTGGCGCTGTTCAATCTTATTCCTGCCTTTCCGATGGATGGCGGGCGCGTGCTGCGCGCATTGCTTGCCATGCGTTATAGCCGAGGGCAGGCGACCAACATCGCTGCCAAAATAGGTCAATTGCTGGCGATTATCTTTGTTTTTCTGGGCTTTTTCTACAATTTTTGGTGGATTTTTATTGGCTTGTTCATCTTCCTGGGCGCTGGCGCCGAAGCCAATTTTGAGACAACCCGCTCGGCCTTATCCAAATACAAAGTGCGCGACGCCCTGATGCATCAATTTACGGTTCTGCATGCGTTTGAGCCGATTGACAAAGCCGTTGCCACACTACTCAATGGGCAAGAGAAAGAATTCCTGGTTGAACAAGACAACGAAATCATTGGCATTATCACCCGCGATGAAATCATCCAGGGTTTGCGCACGTTTGGACAGGAAGCTGCCATTGGTCGCGTCGCCAATAAAACTTTTCTGACCCTTTTCCCGGAGATGCCCTTACAGGAAGCCTACGAAAATATGCTCCGTATGAGCGCCAGCATTTGTCCGGTGATCGAAGACCATCGCCTCATCGGCGTACTGAACATGGAAAATATTACCGAAATGGTGATGCTGGAGAACGCAGGGCTGAAAAACGGGCGATTCTCGGAAGTGGTATCTTCCTGAAACGCGTCACTTCTGCTTTTTTAGATAAAAAGAATGAAAATTTTATTCCATCCCTTGACAAATTTGCTCGAGGAGATTACTTTTGCAAAAAGTTTAACTAAAAAGTTAAATTGAAAAACCAGGAATAGTGAGAGAATTGTCAACGGAGGAGAAGATTTTAGCAGCCGCCAAAAAAATTTTTATGCGGGATGGCTTTCAGGGCGCGCGCATGGACGACATCGCCGACGAGGCAGACGTCAATAAGGCATTGCTGCATTATTATTTTCGCAGTAAGCGCAAGTTGTTCGATATTATTTTCCAGGAAGCGAAGGATAAAATGCTGCCGCGCGTGAAAGAAATATTTGAATCGGATATGCCATTTTTTGAAAAAATTGAGCACTTTGTTTACAATTATTTTGATTTGCTTAATGAGAATCCTTTTTTACCACTTTTTATTGTTAATGAAGTGCATAAAGACCCTCGTGTATTTACAGAAAAATTAGGCTTTTTGGAAGTGGTTCGCCCAACCATGATGCTGTTTGTTCAGCATTTGAACGAGGAAATCGAGCAGGGGCGGGTAAAGCCGGTGGCTCCGCTGCACTTATTGATGAATATCATGTCGATGTGCATATTTTCATTTCTTGGCAAGCCAATGTTTCAAATGATGGCGAATATGGATGAATTGCAATACCAGTTGTTTTTGCAGCAGCGCAAAAACGAAGTCGTCCGCTTTGTAACGGATGCCATCAGAGCATAAAAAATTTTGAATCTAATTTAACCAAAAAGTTAAATCATTAGATAAAACACCATGAATACTATCCGCATTTTTCTAATACTTTTGATCAGCACTGTTGGGCTTCAGGCCCAGC
>CAZICJ010000093.1:0-6779 GCA_964537635.1 uncultured Pirellulales bacterium | reverse complement strand
GTCAAACAGGCCTTCGTCGCCTGATAATTTAACCAACTTTTTGGGAGTTGAACCTCCTTTGAAATAATAAAAACCACAAAAAAGAGTGAGGATACAAATAAACCCGGCAGTATTAAATAGATTATCAGCCACGAAGCAGTATATGAGTTAGCCATAAAAAACATGGTGCAGGGAAACTGATATCCTCAAATAGGCACAGCAGAGCAAATTGAAAAATACATTCTTCTGTAAATCCTGTTAATCCTGTCTAAAAGAGATTTTTCCGATTGCGGTAATAGAGTGCAATATTAGTCGCAGCTATGACAGTATTGGAATGTCTCAGGTCGGGCAAAGGAGAGTAGTTATTTCTTTTTTTTCGGTTTTGGCTGGTCGGGGGCGGAGCCCAGCAGGATGGCAATCCAGCGTGTATCGTCGCTGCTTTGCAGGATAATTTTGGCCGTCATGGTCAGCGGCACCGACAGCAGCATCCCCACCGGTCCCAGCACCCATCCCCAGACGGTCAGCGACAGAAAGACTACCAGCGTCGAAAGCCCCAGTTTTTGCCCCATCCAGAGCAGTTCGAGAAAGTTGCCCAAAATGCCGCAGACGACGATATAGCCGCTGGCTGTCATTGCCGCCTTCGGCCAGCCCAACTGAATCAGCGCCACAATCGTCGGCGGTGCGGCGGACAACACCGCTCCGATATTGGGAACATAGGTCAGCAGAAATGTCAGCAATCCCCAGATAACTGCGTAATCGACCTTGAGAATCATCAGCCAGATCGTAACTAAAACCGTGGTAATCAGGCTGATGGTGGTTTTGACGGCCAGGTACCGTTTGACATCGTCGGTGATATGATACAGCCGCTGCATGGATTCGGGGGACTTGTGGAAGGCGGTGCGGAATTTGGCTTCAAATGTTGCCGCTTCCAGCAGAATCAGCACCAGCATTGCAAAAATAAAAATGCCTTCGGCGGTCAGCGCCCCGATTTGGCTAAACAGCGAACCGAGCATCCTGGCGGCGGTATCGGGCTTGAAGATATTCTGAACCTGAGCCGAATCGACTTTGACGCCTTTGGCTTGCAGCCAGACAATCACATCGGCGATACTCTGCTGAAACCGGGTTCCATACTCCGGCAGGGATTTGACCAACGATGGAATGGATTGCGCCAGCACCGAGCCGACAACGCAGCCGGCGACCAGCAGCAGCAGCGTGATAATGGCAATGGCGGCGACCGGCGGGATGCGTTTTTTTTGCAGCCAGAACAGCGCCGGCGCGGAAATGACAGCCAGAAACAGCGCCAGCAGAAACGGAACAATAATGCCGACGGCGGCTTTCATTCCGGCGACGACGACGACAAATGCGGCCAGCCCCAGCAGCGCACGCAGCCAGACGGGCATCGCCGAATACGAGGGTTGAGGCTTGTCGGCTGCGGGCTGTTGTGCGGCCATTGGAACTCCTTATTGCGGTGTTAAGACGATACGGGCATCATCGTAAATAGTCAGGATGGATTTGGAGCCGTCGGGCAGAGACAGCTTGACAGCCGCTTTGAAGGCATCGTCGGAAGCGGTAATTTCGATAGGTTCATTGGCGTACAGCGGCGGACGCTCCAGCAGCCCCAGCGCCTTGACGGATATGGTGTAGCGGCCATAGAATTTGCGATAGGCGATTTGCTTATAGAGCAATTGATTAAGGTCGTACCTCGCCCAGGCGGTTGAGTCGCCCTCAAAGAGGACGAACTTGGCAGGCGGCTGCGTGGTGAATAAAATATAGCCCCATGTTTCGGGGCGGTGGATATTGGGGACGCCCTGCGGCGACCACGCCCAGACGGTTTTCATCGGATTTTTTTTGTCGGCCGGCATCGCATAGACATACTGATACGCATTGTCGGCAATCACGCATTTATGTTCGGTATAGGCGGCATTCAAACGCCACAGCGTCTTGTCTTTGGGCGGGCAGACGCCTTGCGCAAAATCGGACAGGGCGGCAAACGGGATTGCCATTTCCACCAGCCAGCTTCGGTCTTTGTCGGCTGGATTATTCAGGCTGCCGTCAATGGCGACTTCGATTTGGCAGCCGTTGAGATACTGCGGCGTTGCCAACCCGCCGTTCTTGGGCGGCTTGTTATAGACGGCCGAAATGGCATCGCCAAGCGGGGTGGCGAGGATTTCCAAATAATTATGGTTATCAGCATCCGGATCCAGATACATCGCAAAGCTATTGTCCGGGCCGGCGCCGCTGCCTTCGATTGCCCGTGTCCAGATATGGTCACTGTCGATGCGGATGGCAATATAGAGACTGTTGGCATTCCACAGCAGTTTGAACCGCGATGGATACAGCGGCTGGTCGGGGCCGCTGCGGCTGCGCAATTCGGCAAAGGATTCACTCCAGCGGGTTTTTTCCCAATCCGGTTCGTTGAGTTTGCCGTCGATGACTATCGGCAATAATGTCCGATAACATACATAGTGTTTGGGCGGCGTGTAGGCTCGCGGATCCGGACCGTCGGCCGGCTCAAGCACATTGAGCTGTTTGCTGAAATAATCGGCCAGCACCTGGCTGGGCGGCTGGGGTTTTGCCGCCTGTGCCGACACAGCCCAGACCAGCAAACAACCCGCAATGGTATTCAATCTATCCATAGATATCAGCACTCCTGTAAATCTGTATAACAATACAGATATCGGCTAAATGGCCTGTTTGGGATAAAAAAGGCTTCAAACCGTCCATTATTTGGGCATTTTGCGGCAAGCGGAGCGTCAGTCTGGCTGGATTGTCTGCAAATCTCTGCCGAGATGGAGCGTTTTTTCGAGCTGTTTTTCTGTTGAAAAAGGATATGTATTATCTTTATATATAAGAATTGTCGAATCACCGGCAATTGTATTTGACAACCAACTCCTATCTTAAACCAGCAGTTTCTCTATTTCCGCAAAACGAACCCAAATTCAGCAATGAACTGTCTCTTGACCAAATGCGTAAATGCAGATAAGAGGACTATATATGGATTTTCGGTCAAAAAATGATGCGATCGTCAGAACAGGACTTATCGCAGCCGTGCTGACACTGCTTGCGGCCGACAAAATGCTCAAAAGGGAGTCTATCCCGATGTACAATAACCAGAATTCAAACTCACAAATAACCCAAACTGCCTATTTTGCCGCCGGTTGCTTTTGGGGTGTGGAGTATGCGTATCAGAACGTTCCCGGCGTTACACAAACCGCGGTCGGGTTTATGGGGGGCGACATCGACAATCCATCCTATAAGAGGATCTGTGCCGGCGACACCAACCATGCCGAGGTGGTTCAGGTCGTTTTTGACCCCGACAAGGTCAGCTACAAAAAGCTCGTCGAGTATTTCTTCAAAATCCACGACCCCACCACGCCCAACCGTCAGGGACCCGACATCGGTACGCAATACCGCTCGTCGATTTTCTATACCACCGATGAGCAATTTCAGATTGCCCACGATGTGACCGCATCGCTTCAACAATCCAGGACATTCCGAAAACCCATCGTTACCCAGTTAGTTCGGGCAGACAATTTTTGGAAAGCCGAGGACTACCACCAGAAATACTTCGACAGCCACCCCGAACGGGCAGTCTGCCACCCCATCCCCAAATTTGAATAGCTTTGGATGTTCCCTTTTATGTTCCCTTTTCCGGGTTTTTGAGTTCTTCGACTTTGGGCAGGTCTTTGAGGCTTGCCAAGCCGAAGACATCCAAAAATTTCTTCGTCGTGCCGTACTGCATCGGTCTGCCGAGGACTTCAGCCCTGCCGACAATCTTGACCATGCCCTTATACATCAGGTTGCGCAGGATTTCGCCGGTAGCCACGCCGCGAATCGCCTCCACATCCGCCCGAATAATCGGCTGCTTGTAGGCCACAATCGCCAGCGTCTCCAATTGCGCCGGCGACAGCTTGTTATCCGACCGCACCTTAATCAGCTTGCCCAGCCACGGATTAAAAACGCTCAGCGTCATCATCTGGTAGCCGCCGGCAATTTCCTCAATGCGGAATGAAAACTTGCCCAGACGATATTTCCGATTGAGCGTCTTGACCGCCTTACGAATAGTCTTAATCGAGCTGGAATCGGTAATCTCCGTCAATTTGGCTGCCGACAGCGGCTCATCGCTGGCAAACAGCACCGCCTCCACGACGGACTCCATCGACGTATCGAACTCCCCATCAATGACCTCCGGCTCATCATCATCCTCGATTTCGACATCGGCTGCCTCCGCCTCTGCGGCGGGTTTTTCCGCAGGCAGATCCGCATCCAGCGACGGCTCGGTAATATCCACCCGCTCGGCCGGCCTGTAAGGCTTGTCGTCTTCGGCAAAAACCTCTATTTCGACCGTCTCCGCAGGTTCAGGCTGCCCGCTCGAATCCGGAGTTTCCATCTCCTTTTTCGGCTCATCAGTCGGTAGTTCTATTTTTATATCTGCAATATCATTGTTTTCGGTCATATCATTTTCCATACAAACGGGTCAGCATCTTCTTTGCTTTGGCGTATTGTGACAGTTTTTAGCTGTCTTTGCAATTGCTTTACCAATTTTTTGAGTGCAAATCGTTCAGAAACGCTATGGGAAAGACAAATGCAGCTCAAGCCCGCTTCCTGGGCGGCTAATGCCTGATGGTGCTTGAGTTCGCCAGTCAGATACAGGTCACAATCCCTGTTAATAACATCAAAAATCAGCTTTCCGCAGGAGCCGGCACAGACCGCGGCGGTCTTTATAAGTCCTTTACGTGGGGCAATTAAACCGGCGGCCTTGGCGCCGGTGGCAGTTTTGACTTTTTTCAAAATCTGTCCCATCGTCATCGGCTTTGCCAGCGTGCCAATCCGCCCCAGTCCCAGCTTTTTTTCCGTGTCAAAATGAGCAAAGACATCAAAAGCCGGGGTCTCATACGGGTGGGCTTTGCGAAGGGCGGCGATGACCTGCTGGACTTTGCCGGCCGGGACGACACTTTCGAGGCGAATTTCCCCTATTTTCTCTATTTTTCCTATCTTTCCAATGGCCGGACTGGCGCCTTTGAGGGGCAAAAATGTCCCCGTTCCCTCTGTCATAAATCCGCAATGGGAATAATTGCCGATAGCGCCGGCGCCGGCGGCATACAGGGCATTAGCGACTTTGTTGACACTGCTGGGGGGAACAAAGGTGATGACCTTGTATTGGGCGCCGGCAGGGTCCTGGACAAAATCGCCCAGCGGGGCGGCGTCGGTCAGACCGAGAATGCCGGCAAGGGCATCATTGACTCCGCCGGCAACGGTATCCAGCGCCGTATGAATGCAATAGACGCCGATATTTTTTTGTATCAATTTGTAGATTGGCGCGGCGGCGCCGTCGGCAGTGATGCGTTTGAGACCATCCCAGATAATCGGGTGATACGCCACAATCAAATCCGCCCCGAAGCGGATTGCCTCATCGACAACCGCCTGCGTGGTATCGATGGTTACCATAATTTTTAGGATATCGCGTTTTGGATTGCCGACCAGAAAACCGACATTGTCCCAACCCTGCGCCAGCCTGAGCGGGGCAATTGCCTCCGCCGCTTGAATGATTTCGTTGAGTTTCATAAAAATACAGTCCTTGCTATGTTTGAAAAATTTCAAAGCCGCCTTGCCTGAACCGCCGGCCAGTATAGCCGATAGGGCAAAAAACGCCAGAAAAAAGACGGAAAGCAGAAGAGGAATTTGACAATTGCAAGAAAGAGGACATTGCAGTATGATGTGGAGCGTACTGAATTACGAAACTTAATAGGACAAGAAAAACTGTAAAAAAATTGACTGACAAATAATCTGAAAGTTCACTGAACTTTTGGCGTTCCAACTGAAACCTGCAAGTTTTAAAAACGCGAACGCACGAAAGCCGGTGCCCCTGAACGGGGCATCGCGCGCGTGTCGCGTTTAGGCCTTGCAGGGCCTCAGTTGGGCACGATGCAGCGGTGCCCTTTTTTATTGCGCATTGCTCCATCGCCAACGCCAATTCTCTTCTGTAAGGATTGCACTATGGCGAAACAACCCGAATACGGCCCGCAAAACCCGCATCCCCTCTCTGTACTTAAAACCGAACTTGTCTGGGAAGGCAAGTATGATGAATACGGCAATCGCCGGACGGTTGATGTCGCGGCATGTGCGATGCCGATGCAGCGGATTGAAACCATCGACGAACCACGCAGGCAGGCCGTTGCGGATGGGAAACTTGCTTTGTTTGAGAAGGAAATTCGCAAAAAACGTGCCGATGATTTTCGCAATATGCTTATCTGGGGCGATAATAAACTTGTCATGGCCAGTCTGCTCAAGGACTTCAAAGGCAAAATCGACCTCATCTATATAGATCCTCCATTCAATGTAGATACTGATTTCTCGATGGATGTCCCTATTGGTGAGGGAAGAGAAAACGTGGAAAAGGGCCAATCCACACTCGAAATGGTTGCATATCGCGATATTTGGGGAAAAGGAACCGACTCATATTTACATATGATGTATGAGCGTTTACTAATAATGTATGAACTATTAAGCGACAAGGGCTCGATATATCTACATTGTGATGATCACATGAATTATCTGATTCGTCCTTTAATGAATGAGATATTTTCGCAAAACAATTTCACATGTGAGATAATATGGCAAAGAGTCAGTAGTCATAATGACGCAGATAGATTTGGTAGGGTGCATGATACTATATTTTTATTTACAAAATCAAAAAATTATATGTTTAATCCTCAAGTTCGTTCAATATTAGAGAAAGAAATAGAAAAAAAGGCTCTCCTCCAATAAAATTGGTTAAAAAGGGATAGAATTTAGTGGAC
>CAZICJ010000092.1:0-6838 GCA_964537635.1 uncultured Pirellulales bacterium | reverse complement strand
CGAATCGCTCAGCCGAAGCCGCTCGCCGTTGCGCCGATTGCGAAAGTAGGGCTAGGGTCGCGGTGCTCGAAATACAGCGCCGATGGTTCGCCAGAACAAGTGCGTGGTGTCGACGGCGATTTGTTCGATCTCACTTTGCTCCGTCGCGATCGTCATCGTCGGACCACCGCCCTTGGGGGCCGATTGCACTTTGTCGTCGTCGATCCAGTATACATGCGTTGTGTCCACGGCGATGGAGCATCGGGAAGACCTCGCCATCATCACTGTGCCGCAGTCTCCCCCCGCTTTGGGGCAGCGTACGACCCCACTTTTGGCCAGGGTGAAGATGTGAGTCTCATCAGCAGCGATGCCGCATCCGACCGATGCTGACAACTGGTTGGTCTCCCCACCGGTCAGCGGGGTCCGCCAGAGCATTCCATCGTCCCTGTCGAACCTAGCGGCAACCCAGAATACCGCCGTGTCGTCCACGACTGCCCACCGGTTCTGGCTGGAAGAGTGCATTCCGGTGTCAACGTGGGCCAATTGCTTCGTCGGCTCTCCCTCCAGAGGTCGCATGTAGATATTGTATACACCCACAAAGTCCGTTTGCTCAGTCCAATACAGCGCATTCCCGTCCGTTGCCAACCCCTCCGCCGTGCTCAACTTAGACGCTCGCGAGAATTGACCCGGGTCTGCTCGGGAAAAGGGACCCGCCCGCCGGGGATGGCCGAGTGGGGCGAGTGCCAAAAAGTCGCGGCGAAGGATGTTTACCGAGCACCATGCTCGGATGAAAAATTCAACAGTTCAACGCCGCTGCCTGCATTGTACGCTCCCCTTCGTTCCCGATCCAAGAGTCGGTGACCGCCAGGTGACCTGCGGGCGCGAGGAGTGCCAGCAAGCGCGGCATAACGAGCAGTGCAAGCGGTGGCACAGGAACAACATGGACGTCGACGCGTCGCACTATCAGGACGTGATCGTGCCGTTCCGGCTCAGGCAGCCGGACTACCAGCGGCGCTGGCGACTCGGTTGTGAGCTGCGCGAGATACGAGAGGAGAGCAGGAACGGCGGCGGCAAGCTGATGCGGCGTGTCCGGGCATGGTTGACGCGGGCCGAGAGGCTGTCGTCGAGCGCGGGCCGCGCGCTGCAGACGGGCGTTCTTGCGGGTGAGTTGCTCGAGCGCGCGAAGGAGGCCCTGCGGGGTGTCGCCAGGGCAATCGAGCAACTCGAGGCCAACCTCAGCACGCTGCGATCGCTTGGGATATGAAGGGTTTTCGAGATACGAGAGCAGATATGCCAGGAGGTGGGATTTTGCGATCGTAGAGGCATGATCGAGCTCGAGTTCCACCAGCTGGACCGACGCTACGAGAAGCTTCGCACTTCGAGTCGACAGCGCGAGGCCAAGCTGCTTGCGTCCTTGGATAGCCACGGTCAGCAAGTGCCAGTGGTGGTCGTCGCCACCGAAGCTGACGGGCGGTACGTGTTGGTAGACGGCTACAAGCGCGTTCGAGCGTTGTCGAAGCTGCGGCGGGATACGGTCAATGCGGTGTGTTGGCCCTTGGCAGAACAAGAGGCTCTCTTGATGGAGCGACTGATGGGTGGTCCGCGTGACGCCAGTGCGCTCGAGCAGGGGTGGCTTCTGCGTGAACTGCGTGATCGATTCGCGTTGAGCGTCGAAGAGCTGGCGCGTCGATTTGATCGAAGCGCGAGTTGGGTCAGCAGGCGGCTTGGTCTGGTCGGCGAGCTGCCCGAGCCGATTCAGCAGCTGGTGCGGCGGGGGCAACTCGTTCCGCATGCGGCGATGAAGTACCTGCTTCCCTTGGCGCGCGCCAATCCGCAGGGGGCCATCGAGTTGGCGTCGGCGATCGCGCCGTTGCGACCGAGCTCGCGGCAAACCGAAGCGCTGTGCATCGCGTACGCGCGAGGCAATGCGCAATCACGCCGGCACCTATTGGACAATGCAGCACTGTTCCTTCGCCTGCGCAAGAACAACGAATCGTCGTTGCCCAGGGGCACGGGCGAACAATTGCTACACGACCTTGGGGCGTTGGCGGGACTTGCGCGCCGCGCCCGGGGACACGTCAACAACGGCGCGGTACGAGAGCTGTTGCCGCCGGAACACGAGAGGCTGCGCGGTCGTGCACAATCGGCACGAGCCGACGCAAACGACTTGTTCGACTGCTTGATACGGGAGATCGACGATGCTGGACGAGCACAAGAGGGTGGCAATTCTCAAGCTCCATGAGGCGGGGCACGGCAGGCGGACGATCGCGCGACTGATGAAGGTATCGCGCAATGTCGTGCGTAAGGTGGTTGCGAGCGGTTCCGCCGCGGTGCCGACCTTGGACCGTACCGAGAAGGCCGAGCCCTACCACGACGAGATTCTGGAGCTGTACCGTGACTGCAGAGGCAACCTGGTGCGGGTGCACGAGGAGCTCGTGGCTGGTGGAGCTGAGCTTTCGTATCAGGCATTGACAGCGTACTGCCGCAGACACGGCATCGGACAAGAACCCCGGCAGCCCGTAGGGCAGTACGTATTTGAACCCGGCAAGGAGATGCAGCACGACACCTCGCCGGACCGGGCACACATCGGAGGCCGTGAGCGAAAGGTGCAGCTCGCCGGGCTGACACTGGCCTATTCTCGCCTGGCATTCTTGCAGGTGTATGCGCAATTCACAGGATTCGAATGCAAGATCTTCCTGGACGACGCGCTCGACTACGTGGGCGGCGTCTGTGAGACCTGCATGATCGACAACACGAGCGTGATTGTGTTGCGCGGAACGGGTCCGGACATGGTGCCCCTGCCGGAGATGGAAGCCTTCGGGCAAGGCCGAGGATTCGGGTTTTGCGCGCACGAGAAGGGGGACGCGAACCGCTCAGCCGTCGTCGAGGGCTTCTTTGACTTTGTGCAGAACAACTTCCTCGCTGGTCGAAGGTTTGCGGACTTCGACGACGCGAACCGACAAGCCGTCCTGTGGTGCGACAAGATCAATGCCGCATTCAGCCGCAAGCTGCATGCATCACGGCGCGAGCTCTTCGCCAAGGAGATACCCCATCTGCAGCCGCTTCCGGCCTGGCGTCCGGAGACGTATCGAATCCTGAATCGGATTGTGGACTTCGAGAGCTTCGTCAACGTCCATGGCTTTCGTTACGAAGTGCCAAGCAAGCACATCGGCCGTCGGCTCGAAGTGCGCGAAACCAAGAAGGACTTGCACTTCTTCGATGGGCCGAGGTTGGTGACGACGCACGCGCGCCGACACGATGGAAAGATTCGTGTGCGATTGCCCGAGTCGCAGCGTGAACACCGCAAGCTTCGCCGCGAGCAACGGATGGCGGAGGAAGAACGTTCCTTGCGCGCCGAGTTGCCCGGGATGCCGGAATACATCACGAGGCTGCGCCAGCATGCTTCTCGCGGACAGTCGATTGCTTGCTTTCGCAAGCTGCGCGGCATGCTCGAGGACTACCCACGACAGCCTCTGCTCGACGCGCTCGCGGAGGCTTCTCGATACGGTCTGTACGATCTCGAACGCGTGGAGACGATAGTCCTGCGCAAGATTCGCGACGACTTCTTTCCTCTCCGTGATATCGACAACGACGAGGAGTAACCATGCCCAACGACGAGCTCCAGCAGTTGCTCCAGAACCTTCACCTGAGGAAGATCCTCGAGGTCCTCGATGAACAGCTCGAGGCCGCCGACGCGGCACAGTTGCCGTACGCGGAATTCCTTCTACGACTGATGCGGGCCCAATGGCACCAGAAGCAGGAATCAGCCCTTGCCTGGCGCATCAAGCGCGCGACAATGCCGCAGCAGTGGACGCTCGAGACCTTCCCCTTCAAACGCCAACCCGCCGTATCGCGCCGCAAGATTCAAACCTTCGCGGGGTTGGAATTCATCGATCGCGGCGAGAACATCGTGTTTATGGGGCCAACGGGCGTGGGCAAGAGCGGACTTGCGTCCGGCCTGCTGCTCAAAGCCCTACAGAATGGGTATCGGGGAATCTTCCTTCAGGCGCAGACGCTCTTTGACGAGATGTACGCCTCGCTGGCCGATCGTTCCACGCGCAAGCTCCTCAACCATCTCGGCCGCATCGACCTACTCGTCATCGACGAGCTCGGATACCTGAACCTTCGCCCCGAGCAAACCAACGTCTTCTTCCGCCTGATGGAAGAACGGTATCGCACCAAGGCCACCATCATCACGACGAACCTCGACTACGACGAATGGCACAACTTCCTCGGCAACAAGGCGCTTTGCGATGCACTGCTCAGCCGCCTGCGCCACAAGTGCCACACCCTGCGTATCGATGGTCCGTCGCTGCGCGAGCCGACAGGATGACGTCTCATCCGCGGCGCACGCCGCCCTCTCGCGCCCCCATCGTGCCCGGCCGCGTCCGCCGTATCGACGGCGGCTTCGCCTTCATCCCCAACCACTTCCTGCACGGCGGCTTCTTCGCATCGCTGTCAGAAACCGAGCGCTCCCTCTATCTCTTCCTCGTCCTGGCGGGCGACCGCAACGGCGTCAGCTACTACGCCTACGACCGCATCTGCTCAACGCTCGAGATCGCACCCGACGACTACGTTGACGCGCGAAACGCCCTCATCCGTCGCGACCTCATCGCCTTCGACGGGACCCGGTTCCAGGTCCTGTCCCTGCCCGCCCGTCCCACCTTCCTCGACCGTCCCGCTCTGGTGTCGCAGGAGGACTTCGAGAACAAGGATCCCGCTACTGTGCGGCAGATCATCCTTGAGTCCCTGAGGAAACCGTAGCGCATCCTCTTCACCGCCCCCGCCGACACCCCCGGATCCAAACGATCAAACAGATCCAAACCCAAGATCCAAACGAATCTGTATTACAGATTCGAGTGAATCACACGGTCCAGAGAGCGGTCCTTTTCTCCTGAGCGAACCCGGGCACTTCTTGCCGAGCGCCTGCGCATTGCAGCCCCGGCAGCAGCCAACCCACCAGTCTCGGCCCCTTTTTCCCAACCCGAGGCAACATCTCCGGCTTTTCGGTTGCGAGCCGCCGCAAACGGAAGCGCAACCGCTGCACCCGAAGCTGCTCCCAAGGCAGTTGCGGCACCTAGTACTGCGCGCCCGAAGTCGGTAGAGGGATCAGGCGATCGCTCGCCGGCGCCTCCCCGCACCTCCACCACTTGACTTGCGTGCCCACCCGCCCCGGCGCCGGCTCGCTCGAATCCGAGGGGATTCCGAGATAACCATGGTCAACCGGCCTCCGAAACGAGCCAAGGGTATTCGTTGATGAGCGTGTCGACGAGCTTGTTGAGCAGCGCGCGATGGCCGGTCCATTCCCACCGGCCGCCATGCGTCGCCGCATCCAACTCCCAGATCCCCGCCGTCATGCGCCGGAAGCGAGCGTGACGTGCGGGGTCGTCTGCCGGCCCGGATTCCAGGATCAAGGCCTCCGAGCGGCGTCGGACTCGAAGGTGGGACAGTCCCTTGTGGCGTGCGAGCAACTCGCGCACGTCATCAGCGTCGTCGGGTTCAGCCAGGAACTTAGCCACGAGCCCAGCGTAGCATCAGGCCGCGCGTCGTGTGAATTCCCCGCGGAACTTCCACCGGAACGGATGCGCCTCATGCTCGTTCCAGTACGCGATGTACGCATGGACCGCGTCGACGAGATCAGCGGCCGTCCGGAAGCTGTTGTGCTTGAGCACGCGCCTATGGAGAAGCCCGAACCAGATCTCCACCTGGTTGACCCACGAAGCATGCAGCGGCGTGTAGACGAATCGGAAGCGGCCGCCGTGTCGCCGGTTGAACTCGTCCCAGCGCTTGCCGTGGTGGATGTTCAAGTTGTCCCAGATGACCGTGACGGTGCCCGTCGGATAGTGCTTGGCGAGCGCGTTCATGAATCGGAGCAGGTCATCGGCCTTTCGGCGAACAGAGCACTGGCCGAAGACCTCCCCCGTGTGCGGGTTGAACGCTGCAAACAGCGTCCGTGTACCGTGCCGGATGTACTCGAATTCTCGGCGTGCCGCCTCACCGTCGGTGGCGGGTTTGAAGGGATGCTTGTGCTCGAGGGCCTGCATGCCAGTCTTCTCGTCGATGCAGACCACGGTGTCACCGGGCGAGCACTTGGCGAGGTACAACGCGCAGATCACCTTGACCTTCTCTCGGAAGGCGGGATCCGGGCTGTGGAGCCACATGCGGACACGATGGGGGCGAATGTCGTGGGCCACCAAGATGCGACGCACCTCGGACTTGCTGATCAGCCAACCCGTGGCATCGAAGAGCGCCGTGCGGATGGTCCGAAGCGTCCAGAGCTTCTGGAAAGGCACCTTTTGTTTCTCGGGTTGATCGCAGGCGATCTTGAGCAACTCCAGCCGAACCCACATCGGAATCTGGGCAGGCCGTCCTGACCGGCGCTGGTCGTGGAGCGAGGTGACCCGCTTGCGTTGACCGAACCGCTCTCGCCACTTGCGCACCGTCATCTCTGAGCAATCCAACCGACGCGCAATCGCGGCGGTGCTCCGGCCAGCAGCCGCCAGCAAGACGATTTTCGCCCGCATCACCAGCGCCGCGGGTGCCCGAGGCGAACGCACTATCGCTTCCAATTCCCTCCGAACCGGCGCCGGGACCTTCAAGCGGAGTGCGGGACGACCTGCCAATGCGTCCAGTAGGACGACGGACATCACCATGGATTCACCACAGCGCGCAAGACCGGAGCACAAGCGAGCCGGCGCCGGGGCGGGTGGGCACGCGCGCGCAGTGGAGCAGGTGGGGGCAGGCGCCGGCGAGCGGCCGGAGACGTGCCGACTTCATCCCGCTATGCACTTCGGGCACGCAGTACTAAATGACCGGCCACGAATCGGCTACTTGCACGTTCAGGCAGCCCTTGCCTTCT
>CAZICJ010000091.1:0-7441 GCA_964537635.1 uncultured Pirellulales bacterium | reverse complement strand
ACCCGAAAACAATTCCACCTTAAACACCTGTCCAGTTTTTGGGGACACGCTCAGCTCAAAGGCACCTCTCAACTTGTTGGCTTTGTATTTCACCGGTAAAAGTACTATTTTGCCCGGCAAAATAACCACCTCTTTAAAGCTGGCATCAGTGCAGTTGCATGATGTTCTGACCTCATGAATATCTAAAGGTTCATCTCCATCATTTTTGACTTCAAAATAAAAAGTCTTTGAATAACCCGAATAAACGATACCCACTACATTCCGACATACCAGTGATGGACCTTTTGCTGCAAAAACCTTTGGTGAAATAATCAGAACGGCCGCAGAAAAAAACAGCGAGATTAACTTCATTTTTTATCCGCCGTACTATTATGTTTTCTTTGAATCCCTTCTTGCACATCCCACAATATTGGATTCCCCGATGTATTGTCTAAGAGCAAACCATCCGGAATGTTCGGTGAAAAAAATGCTGGTTCTATAGGAATATTAAAATCAACCGTTCCAGGAATTGCAGTGTACTCCTCAGAATATGTCAACATATTTTGACCATCAATGGTTGCATACTTATTTGTCGTATATTGTTGCGGGTACCACTCACCGCTGTCACTTTTTACATAATTAGAGGCTATTGTTTCCGACACAAGTTTGTTGCCCATATATAATTTAGAACTCCGCACCATGTTTTTGGAAAGATCAAGAGAGAGTTCAAATCTCATCACAGATGCCAGCTTTAAAGTAATGTTAATAGATTCATCATCACAAAAACTTTCAAATTTGAGCAGTCCCGTCGCCATCGCCTGCAAAAAAGGCTCTGCGTCTT
This sequence comes from uncultured Pirellulales bacterium, assembly GCA_964537635.1. Taxonomy (GTDB): domain Bacteria; phylum Planctomycetota; class Phycisphaerae; order Sedimentisphaerales; family Anaerohalosphaeraceae; genus Anaeroglomus. The sequence continues at coordinate 6,621 of CAZICJ010000091.1, read as the reverse complement.
TACCGGAGTCGTTCAATCCAAACCGTCGAAAATCAGGAACAGGCATTTTAGCTGTACTGCTAATAACAGTCGGTTTGGCGGCAGGGTCTTCAAATATAGAAATTGTTTTATTGCCGTCAAATGCAACTATCTTGTACTTTAGCCCATCGATAGCCATGTGGCCATTTTTGAGCATGGTTACTTTATCGGCATCAATTTCTGATATTTCTTTTCGTACCCTATCGTTATCATAATAACACCTTTCAACCATGTAAGCATGTTTATCATCCGTAAGAGAAAAATCCAAACCAGAAGTTGCTTTAATTGCTGCGATCGTAATCTGCTTATGCTTTTCATCTTTAAATTCTATTCCTTTTATGGCTTGCTCAAGGCTGACTGCCTTTCTATATAATGTGTGGATATAAACGCCTTTTCCGGAAATCCTCGATGCACCCTCATTTTTGAAAAAGCTTCTTACAATATTTTCTGTGTCCATATTGCCAAGTTCACCCCCTCTGACAATTACTGCACAAACAAAAAACAACTGCCATATCACGCAAATCTTTTTCATAATTATTCCTTTCTAAATCCCCACATTTTATTTAACAATATATTATCTGTTACTTCTATTTACGCTCATTCAACAATCACCAACAGCCTTCTATTGGATTTGAGTCTTCGGAACCGATATAGTCGCAAGGACATAAACATTCCATAAAAGCACAAGTACAACCTACTTCCCCCGCAATTAGTGCCAATACACAAGCAGTGCAAGCGAGGGGACTTACTAAACACGCCTCCCCACATAGTAAAGAAATCTCTCCAACAATTTTACCGCAGAGCAGAGCCGTGCTTATACATAGCAAAACTCCCAATGTACCAGGTTGGTTACAATCATACTTTTCTGTGTGCTTTGCATAATAGGTGTATATCGGGCATGTCTCTTCTGGATTTGAAGTGATAACACAAAAACCAATAAGATAATTAGTTACTATATCTGAACAGACACCGCAAGGTTGGTCTCCATGACCTGTCGTACTTGACACACCGGATCCATAGCATGTCTCCCCATCGCATGCATAAAGATTTACAGGCTGAAAAACAGTACACAGCAACAACACATAAATTACGGTTTTCTTCATAACATTCTCTCCTGTTTATCATATCCCTTAAAGCATAAAACACTCAATGCACAATGACATTATTGTTGTGAAAGAACAGCAATATGGCTCGCCGCTGTCCTTGCTGCCGGACAATTGGGATAGTTTCTTAATATTTTTTGGTATGCTTCTTTTGACTTTGAGTCGGCATCCTGCGCCGAAAGAAGACCTTGTACCTTTAATTTTTGATAGCATTCTCCCGCCATCATCTGTGCACACCATGCATACTCACAAGATGGCCATTCACTAACGACTTTTTCATAATGCAAAACCGCCTCGTTATATCGCTCAACACGACGAAAAACATCGGCCGTAAAATAATAAAACCAGGCAGATGAAGGGGACTTATTATTTGCAGAGATGAATTTTCCGTAAATATCGACTGCTTTGTTATAACAGTCTTTGGCTGCTTGCGGCTGGCCGGCTTCTGCGGCCTTATTGGCTTTGCCGCAATACCCCTCCCCAATCAGGAACAGCGCCTCATCCGCCCCCGGCAGGCTGTTGCAGTCGGCGATGATTTTATCTACTTCCGCCATCGCATCCTCATCTTCGCCCAGCCGGACATGACACGAAGCCAACCCGGCATATAATCCGAGCTTCTCGGTATCGCTGGGATTTAAGCCCATCGCCGCTTCGAGCATGCCAACCGCCTTTGCATCCTCTCCCTGTCGGATAAAACACTGCGCCAGCCCGGTATAAGCACAGAATTTCTTTCGATCGTCGGGATTCGTCGCAAGCACCCCCTGGTAAAACGCAATGGCGTTGCCGGCGCCCTGTGAGGCGCAAAAGTCATCCGTCCGGTCGCGAACCGCCCCGGCGATGTCGGGATGTGTCGAGTAATCGCAAAGGAGTTTGTCCATCGCCGCCTGGGCGGCGGCAAGGTCGCCCGTTCGAATCAGCGAACCGGCCAGTTCCCGCTGACACCAGAATACCTCCGGTACGCCGGACTGGATTGCAAGGGTGGTTCGGTAAAGCTGGACAGCCTCGCCGTCTCGGTGCGCCTCACGAAGGGCGTCTGCCATCGAGCGGACCGCCGGCTCCTGCCGACCCCAAATCCGCTATTCACTTGTCAAACAGCAAAAGTCGGTTTTTCACTGCTCATACAATATCCCAATTGCATCAATAAACATTTGATTTGTAAGGACATTGAATCGCCCCACTGACCGCGGTGAAAACAGCTTGTAATCCCCATCTTCTTTGCGAAGACCTACCGCATAGATTGGGTTTTGCTGCTGTTTGATGGAACTGGCCTGGGGCAAATTGAGCACTCTTTTCTTGTAGTAAAGAATCTCCCCATCCGATAATTGTACCCGGCAGACAACCGTCGGAGCCGCATCCAAAAGGCAAGTCGTTGGCCTTTGGTTTGGCCATAATTGTGCATCTTTTAGGCGCTGAATCTCTTGACCAATCCCCTTTTGAATATGTCCAGACCATTTAGCAAGAATTTCATTCTCGGTACCCATCTGATTAGCCGTTACTGCCGATTCAAAGAATCGTAATTGCGGGTCGATATCTTTTCTCTCTTGCCCGGCATTGAACTGAATATGAAGCGGTTCCCCCTTGACAAACACTTGCAGGTAATTATCCGTAAATGTGTCAGGAATTTGAGGTTGTTCATCCGTCGAATATACTTTCAGGAACTCTTTATTCTCTGCCGGCGACGCCTCATCGACATCCATCGCAAACCAATCCATCCCGCTTGTATTGGGGTCGAGCGATACCGTCTCACGCTTCATGAGAACCCTGTTGCCATAGTTGGCAACGATAGGGTCTATGATATTTAAATTGCCTATCTCATGGGTTCGCATATAGCGATTATCTGCCAACTTGAGGTAATAAAATCCGGGAAAGCCGGGCTGTTTTTTTGTGCTGCCGTTGGACATCCCGCTCATAACAAAATAAATTCGGACATAAGGCCCAAAATAGCATTTGTCGATAAATACAACTGTACTGAAACTATCGAGCAATTCCTGTTCCTGCTTAGAAGGCGTTCTGTAAAGAGACTCTTCCTTTTCTCTGTCATAGCCCGCCGCATAGCACGACAGCATTCCATCCTTATTGCCGGCTTTCATTTCCTGGAAGTATTTAATGACAACATATTCGGGGTACCTCCACCGGTCTTCTTCATTGAGCCGCTCGAATGCTTTGATGAGTGTTGTGGAATTCAAAAAATCGTCCTGGTCTTTTGGATTTTTCACATAAGCGCCATACACAAACGACGCCGCCAAGACAACCTCTGAACCATTTTTCTCGAAAGGAACCGTAATCCGAGACACCTTGCAGTCCACAACAGGTGATTCTTCGACACTGGCAGCAAGCAGAGGCATCGACCACACCGCCAGAAAACTTATCGCAAAAGGCATGATTTTTGAGAACATGTTTTTGTTAACCTCCATAAAAGTTTATTATGTATTGCACTGTAGAGTAACATCGCACCCATCCACTATGGCAAGCGGATCTGATGTAACTGAATACGAGATGCCAAGCATTTTAAATGTAATTGTACCCGTTACTTCTACATCACTAGCCCAGTATCTCGTCAGACAAAATCCAGTGAAGTCACAAGCTACACCACTTTTATATGCACCACTAGCGCCCGCACTAACTGAAGCCACAGCACTTGCCGACACATTTACATCCAATTCATAATTAAACCATTCCCAGTCTGTCTTGGTGTATAGAGTAACCACCCCACCTGCCGTAACGGTAATCTTCCCTGTACCCTGACCAGTACCGCTTAAGGTATAACATGAACCACAGTCGCCCACTTTTCCTGATGCAGCCACACTTGCCGAGTTCACCGAAATTTCAGGAGTTATATTTATGCCAAGCGAGGCCTCTATACCCCCAATCCCATCCCATTCATCTTGCCAATGCCATCCCAATCCGGGAACAGAAACTCCTACTGTTCCCGACAAAGATGCACTGCCACTTACTTCATAGTAATCAGTACAGCTTCCATTGCAACATTCCTCTCCTTTTGTTGCACTAAATGATGCAGAAGCGTTCCAGCCTGATGCAGTTACTCCTGGTATGCTGTCTATTCCATTTTGAATACCGTCGGCTACAGCACTTAAACCAATATCATAACTCACCTGGGTAGTCACTTTGCTACAAGTTGTCCCGTTTCCATACCCACAACATTGTCTCTCGTTTGGATTATAACACGCTATGCCATCGCAACATCCCCCTGATCCACAGCATGAACCATTGCAACAAGCCTGTCCCGAACCGCAATTCCATGTACAGTTCGGATGGGTGCCACTGTAGCACGGCGGACACGGCGGCGGGTAAGTCGCCCATACCATCACACTACAACACAAGCATAATTCAATTACAAAAACAATTGAAACGGTTTTCATCTTATTCATTGCCGGCGCTCCTGTTTTGACACCCCTGTAATTGTTCGAGAATTTTACTGATTTCCACAAATCGCCCATCCTGGGCGTGGGCATGGTCCATAAACCAGTTGAAATACACGCCCGCCGTTACGGGCTTGTTCTTTTCCAGATTGATTTTACCAAGCTGTATCGCCGCATACTCTATAACGGGACTATTTGGATAGTTGTCAAACAGCGTCTGATATCCCCATTCAATCATCGAATCCGCTTCCTCTTTGCCCACCTGACCGGCGGCCTTGAGCTTCTCATAGCAATCCGAAACCAGCCAGTGCATTGCATCCGCATATACATGTTTTGGATCGGCCGCTATCGAATCCTCAAACTCCCTTGCCGCGGCTGCCCATTCCTTAAGCCGCCAGTAGTTCAAGCCAGCCGTGTATAACACATTGGACACAAAAGCAGCGTCTTTGCCCGAATTGATGGACATCGTCCGTGTAATCAGTTCCAGCGATTTCCAAAAATCCTCATTCTGGCCTGAATGCAACCCCTTACCGTAATACCCCTCCCCAATCAAAAACAGCGCCTCATCCGCCCCCGGCAGGCTGTTGGAATCGGCAACTATCGCATCCACTTCCGCCATCACCTTATCATCCTGCCCCAGATGAAAATAGCAGACGGCGGCGCCGGCAAGCGATTGAACCTGCTCGGCCTTGTCCGCAGTCGCAGCATACACCTGCCGGTACAGGTCGATGCTTTGTGTGTAATATTGGGCGTGCATGAAGCTCTCGGCGATATTGATCAGCGCCCCGGTATATCCCTTTCGGCCTTGATACTTTTGCGTTAGTTCAGCAAGAACGCCCTCGGCGGCCTGCTTATTGCCAAGCCGCGCATTCGCCGAGGCCTTGCCTCCCAGCGCCCAGACCGCCGCATCAGAACCCGACCAGTCATCCAGAACATACTGATAAACAACCAGCGATTCGGTAAACTTGTTTTGCGCCCTAAATTCATCCGCCAGCTTGTTGGCCAGCGCCGGCAAATAATCACTATCGATATAATCCGACAAAAGCATCTCGATAACCGCCTCCGGCGCCGCGGCATTGGCAATCCTGGCTTTCAAGAGATTAAACGCTATATCCAGCGACTGCCCCTGTCCCAGCCCGTTAACGGCGTCTCCTCTGTACAATGCCTCGTACTGAGCATAGACTTCCCTGGCCTCATTGGATGCCCCAGCCCTGGATTTGACATCGGCATAGCTATACAACGCATCCGCGACGCGATCCCTCCCAATTGCAAGCTCGGTCTGCAAGTCGGGCTGGTTTGCAAAACTGCTTCTCGCTTCATCCATCGCTGCCTTGGCCGCCGCATAGTCGCCCTGTTTAGCTCTGGAGACCGCAAGCCCTATTTGAGACAACAGCGCCGGATTGGTTGCCGGAAAGTCAATCGTAATTTGTTTAAGCAATGCTTCGGCCTTGCTGAACATACCTTCTTTGAGTTTTGCATCCGCATAGCCATACAACGCTTCCCCTATGCGAATCTCCCCGACCGCAAGCTCGGCCTGCCAATCGGGCTGATTGGTAAAATTATTCCTCGCGTCATTCATCGTGACCCTGGCCGCCGTATAGTCGCCCTGTTTAGCCTTGGAGAACGCATAGCCTATCTGTGCCCGCATCGCCGACCTGCTGGCCGGCCAGTCTTTGATAATCCGATTGAAAAGCGTCTGTGCCTGATCTTGTTTGCCTGCCTTGCTGTATGCATCCGCAATGTCAAACACACTGTCGGCCAGCGGACCGCAGTCACGGTCTTTGAAATTAGCAAGAACCTTGTTCAAACCTTCGGCGGCGCCTTGCTCATCCCCCAACTGGATACTGCTAATCACGCTGTCCCTCTGCGCCAGCATCGCCTCGCCCCGGTTATCCGAGAAATTGGAGACCACATAGTCAAACAAACTTTTTGCCCTGGCATGATTGCCTACGTCACGATATTCCTTTGCGACCTCATTGATCGCGTTGGCCGCCCACGGACTTTGGGCATAGTCGCTAAGCAGTTTGCTTTCGGCGGCTTGTGCCGCGCCGGCGTCGCCAAGCCATATATCGGCCTTTACGATACCGGACTGAAGCCACACATCCTCGCCCCGGGGTGCG
>CAZICJ010000090.1:0-7611 GCA_964537635.1 uncultured Pirellulales bacterium | reverse complement strand
ACTATGAACTGTCTAAGAACTACGAACAAAGAACTGTTTTTCCAAAACGAACCCATCTAACACGCTTTTAATGGTTGACAGCCGCCGGCCGCCTGCCAAAAAACGCCGAAGTATCTGGAATCTTGACAAAAAAACCGATTATTTGAAATATTTCAGTGCGATATTGGCGGCAGAGAATTATTATAGAATTTAAGCAGGAAAATATCTAAAAATATATATTTAAAATAAAACCATCGTATTTTGTGGTAAAATTTAAAATATTCTTCTTGCTATTTGAAATTAAATAAATTATTTTGTGTACTCGAATAGGATGAAAATGTTAAAAACGACTAATGACCGCAAGTTCAATGTTATGGCAAAGAGCATGTCTTTAACCCATCGCTTGACCTCTGCTATTTCAGGATAGCATCGTATCAGTACGCCGTATTTCGCATCAGAAATCTTCACTGCCTGGACGGAGAGTTTCCGACAGACCGCAGAAAATGTTTTAGTGTTTTAGTCAATTTTGGTAAAGGAAAAAAAATGAAAATCTATGTAGGAAATTTGTCGTACAGATCAACCGAAGATGATGTCCGGCAGTTGTTTGCGCAATTTGGTCAGGTCGCAGAAGTAACACTTCTGCAGGACAAGCAGACCGGCAAGCCACGCGGTTTTGGCTTTGTGGACATGCCCTCTCAGGAAGAAGCCGAGAAGGCCATTGCTGAACTCGACGGCAAGCCGTTGGATGGCAGAGACCTCAAGGTGTCTCAGGCTCAGGAAAAGACCGACAAACCGCGTCGCAGCTTTGGTGGCGGCGGCGGCGGCAAGTTCGGCGGACCTCGCGGCGGTAGCGGCGGCGGCAGACCCGGCGGTAGCGGCGGACGTCCCGGCGGACGTTTTGGCGGCGACCGTGGTGGACGCTCGTCTTACTAAGTCAAAATCAAAATCAAAAAAACTTCTTTTAGCGAATTAAAAAAAGGGTCGCTTGCCCGATTTCGGGCGGGCGGGAGTTTTCTTGCGGGGTATCCCCGCCAAGAGACTATTTTTTTCGTTTTATGTTTTTTTGTGTAAAGTCCCTGAATATCTTGTAAAATACTGTTAAGCAGGTAGATATTCAGGGATTTTTATGTCTTTTTATGGATAAGATAAATCTACAATTAGATCGAGACGACACCCCCGATGCACAGTTGTTATTGCTGTTCCGACAAGGGGACGAGGACGCTTTTCGCGAAATCGTCAACCGCTATAAAAACTCCCTTTATTCGTTTTTGAGGCGTTTTGTCAACCAGCAGGACATTGTGGAGGACATCTTCCAAGAGACATTTTTGCAGTTGTTCACCAGCCGGGATAGTTTCGACACAGAAAAGCCGCTGCGTCCGTGGCTTTTTACTATTGCCGCCAACAAGGCAAAAGATGCGCTGCGGAAGATTCAGCGGAATTCCGCACTAAGTATAGGGGCAATGGCCGATGCCGGCGACATTTCGGTTGATGAAGTCATCAATATCCTGGACAGTTACAATACCACTCCCGACCAGGAGGTCAGTTCCAATGAAACCTCGGCGCGGGTACGTCAGATAATCAATGAGATGCCGGATAATTTACGCAGTATTTTGCTTTTGGCGTATTTTGAGCAATTTTCTTACAAACATATGGCGGAGATTTTGAGTATACCCATTGGGACTGTTAAGAGTCGTCTTCATACGGCGGTTGCGTATTTTGTAAAAAAGTGGAAAGTCGCAAATCGGAGCGACAATTAATGACCTTGAATCATACTGAGCAGCAACTCATTTTGGATTTTTATTTTCGCTGTGGAAGCGACAGCGATATTGCGCGAGGTTGCGATTTGATTGCCTCCAGCGCTGAGGCTGCACGCCTATATGCAGGGCTTGAAGAGACACTGACGGAGCTGGATACCATCAAATACGAGCCTTGCCCCGATAACTTGGTGGAATTGACTGTTGCACGCCTGAAGTTAGCCGCATCGGGATCGAAATCTGCAGGCCAGGTAAACCTTGAAAAACTTCTCGAACAGGAACAGCAAAAATCGTCTGTCGTTGTCGCTCCGCGTTCCGGCCGGCGTGTCTACGAGATTGCCCTAGCTGCGGCGGCGGTTATCCTCGTTGCAGCGGTTTTCGGTCCAACGGTCTCGGCCATGCGGAAGCATAGTTGGCAGACAGCCTGTTCACGTAATCTTGCCATTATCGGTGCGGCGATGGGTTTGTCCGCAAGCGAATCTTCCGGCATTTCGGACATGATTCCTGTTGCCGCAGGCGCTTGGAATACGATTGGCGACCAAAACCCCAATACTACGTCGGTTACTCGCTACCCATGGCAATTGATTAAAATGGGGTTCGTAAAACCGGAAGTTTTTGTCTGCAAAGGGCATAAGGGCGCCTCGCCGGCGCCGGCAGAAATCCACAGAATCGCCTCGTTATATGACTTTCCCTCACGCAGCACCATCAGCTACAGCATTGGCATCCGATGCAGCAACTCCAGCCAAATGTCCCCCGAACGAATCATTATGAGCGACAGAAACCCCATATTCAGCGAGTGCAATAAAGAGATGTGCTGTAGCGACTTTTGCGAAAACAAAAAAAGCCAGCCCGCCGAGCCGAAAATCGCCCAAGTGCGGGTCAGCGGGGAGATTCTGGATCTGAACAGCCCTAATCATTTCGGCGCGGGACAAAATGTGCTGTGCTTTGACGGCAGTACACGATTTATGAAGGTTCGTCTGGTTGATGGCGATGATATCTTCACGATTCAGGGCGTTAATTTCTATACCGGCAGAGAAATCCCTTCCTGCGAAAAAGATTTGTTTCTGGCACCGTAATTACCCGTCTTTTTGTCTATTGACAAGTCAAACTTTTCCATGTCTTTCCGCATAATCGATACAGTCGATACCGCCTGTCGCGATTTTTTCAAGAACTTTTCTAAATTACCACATCTTGTCTTGCTTTTAATCGCTTTATTGCGTATAGTCAGCAATGTTCACGGGGATGACGTATCTTACCACAAGGATGTTCGATGAACAGATTTTTTAGGATGACTGTGTTCCTTTGGGTCGTCGTAGATCCAAATATAGAAACTTTTTAGAAACGATTTTTTTGAGAGGGTTTAATGATGAACAAGAAACTAATTACATTAACTTTGCTGGCTGCGGCGATTGCCCTGCCGGCAGCAGCGGCGCCGACGATTCAAATGATCAATGATTCTGTGCCGGCCTATCAGTTCAAAGTGCTCCAAGATGGTTTTGCCGGCTATGCGGCAGGGACCATCATGCCGACATTCTGCCTTGAAAAGCACGAGTATTTCAATCCGGGCAGCAGCTATTATGCGGTTCTCAACACCAGTGCCGTCGGCGGCGGAAACGATTGGAAAGGCGGTGTTTATGGCCAGACTCCTTTGGTTGCGGCCAATGGTTCGGACCCGCTTGACCAGAGAACGGCTTATCTGTACACGAAATTTATGGAAGGCAACAGCGCTTTTGCAGATCAGGCAAAAATGCAAAACGCGATCCACTATATTGAAGCGGAAATCGGGACGAAAAACAGCTATGTTACGCTGGCCGAACAGGCAATTAACAGCGGCGAATGGTCCGGTTTGGGCAATGTCCGCGTGATGAATCTGTGGACGAAATTTGACGGCAGGACTTACTCCGGCTGGGCACAAGACCAGTTGGTTCTGGTCGCCGTCCCGGCGCCGGCAGCGCTGGTTCTATCTGGTATCGGTACTCTGCTGGTCGGTCTCATCCGGTCGAGAAAACTGATTTAATCTGTACACACGATAAACTTTTCAAGCCGCGGCGGTTTACTGTCGCGGCTTTTTTTTCTTCGATACCCTGACTATTTTAGTAGCCGCTCATAACCCTCAATTAGTTTGCGTGTCATCGCCCCAACTTTGCCGTCACCGACGGTATGCGATTCGATGGCGGTTACTGGAAGTGCGGTCATAATGACATTGGTTAGGAAAACCTCTTGGGCTGCCAGCAGGTCGTGGACAGTCAAATCCTGCTCGACGGTATCGATGTTCAATTGCGCTGCCAGTTCCAGGATCGTTTTGCGTGCGATACCGGACAGGATGGGCGTTTCGGGCCGCGGCGTATAAAGGACACCGTCCCGCACGAGAAAGACATTGCTGATGCATCCTTCGGCCAACTTGTTGTCGGCGGTGAACCACAGGGCTTCGCCGGCCAGTTTTTCGTGTGCGATTTTAAGTGCGGTCAGCCGGCCGACATACGAAGTGGTCTTGTGGCCGCAAAGCGGGTCTTTGGAGTGCTGGCGAAAATCGGACAGAATCACCCGCATCCCCTTGTCGTAATAATCTTTAGGATAGGATACCAATGGAGCAGCAGTTATCAGCAGTGTCCCTTTGCCGCAGGCAGCCTGCGCCGGCTGGGTGGACAGCGTCATCCGCATTCGTGCCTCGCTAAGGCCGTTGGCTTGCAGGGTCTGGCCGACCGCATCAGCGATTTCGTCAGGTCGATAGCCAAAGGGGATTTTCAGGGCTTTGGCGCTGGCAATCATCCGATTGAGATGGTCATCGAGGCGAAACACCCGCCCGCCCGCCGCCCGCAGCGTCTCAAATAACCCTATCCCATATAAATAGGAACTGTCGGCAATGCCAAGACTTACCTGGTCAGCAGAAACGATTTTATCATTCAAGAAAACTTTATCCACAATTCGACTCCTTTCAAAACTCCAAGCCAATATACAAAAACCCGATAAAAATACCAGAAAAAAGGGTGTTTGGGTCGATTAAACGGGGGGTACCATTACATAAAGGATTTCCTATCCAGTGCAGATTGTAGGAGAATAATTTGCTGCAAATTGATATATAATATAGGCGTATAATAAATCGTGAAAATCCGGATTGACATTCCGGATTTTCACGGTAATTACCACATGGTCGTGCCGGCGCCGGCCAGCTCCAGCAGCCGCAGCGGCGTTTCCGGCATGGCGGTGCGGGCAGACAGATAAATCGCCTCCAGTGTCGCCATCGTATATAAATCCATCCCCATCGGCGGATATATCTTATGTTCGGCCGGCGTCAGGACCGCACGGGAGAAATGGGTCAGAAAATCCTGCATTCCGTGAATCTGTTCGGCTTGGAACTGCACCTGCTCTATCAGATTGCCCTGATTGTCGTGGAGGGTAAATTCCTGACCGGTTACGGTGATAAACTTGCCTTTGCCGTGGATGCGGAGGTGGCGTCTGGCTGGTCCCAGTGTGCGGCTGGCACAGACCTGCGCCATCAGTGTATCGGAAAACCGCATCAAGACCAGCGCTGTGTCTTCGGTAACGCTGAGCCGCTGCTGACGGTCGGGTGCCTGGCTGGTCAATTGGGCATAGACCTGCTGCGGCAAGCCGAAGCACAGGACAATCTCGTCGAGCAGGTCGTAGGTATTTTGCAGCAGTACGCCGCCGCCGGCCGTCTGCGGGTCATAGAGCCATCGCATCTGCGGCGGAATTTCCTCCATCGGCACATGGCTGACGGCGGTTATCAGATGCCAGTAATCCGGCTCATCCTGCTGGAGCGTCTCGCGCAACTTGAGAATTGCCGGCTCATAGCGTCCCGGAATGGACAGGACAAAATGAACATCCTCCTTGCGTGCCTGCTGGATAAAGGTTGCACACTGCTCAAAGTTCAGCGCCGGCGGGGGTATCTTGATAATATGGCATTTCTTTTGAATTGCCTGGCGGATGTACTCGGCGCTGGAATACAGGGGCTCGCCGACAATCAGCACATCCAGCGGCGTCTGTATCAGAAAGCGGCGAAAATCGCTGAATGCCGCACATTCATACTGACGGGCGAGCGCCTCGCTGCGCAGCGAATCCAAATCCGCCACGGCGGCAATCTTGAAGCAGTCCATCTTCCAGACCAATCCAAGCATCTGCCCGACGGTCGGCGTCAAGCCCATTGCCGCGATGTTTAATTGTCTGTTTGAATCGTCCATAATTCCAATGTCTGCTTAAGCGTATCTGTTATAGCGTCATAGCAGATAAAATCCCACATCATTGAATACGGCAACATAAAGCGTCATTCCCGCGAAGGCGGGAATCCAGACTCATTTCGCCCCGATTACTCGGTTTATACAAAACTTTCCCTGACCGGAAATTGCTTGCACAGTTCGGCGATTTCTTTGCTGACTTTGCTGATGACAGCGTCGTTGTCGATGTTTTCGGAAATCGTCTTGACCCAGCCGGCAATCATATCCATCTGCGGCTCTTTCATTCCGCGTGTCGTTGTCGCCGGCGTTCCCAGACGCAGGCCGCTGGGGTTCATCGGCGGGGCTGTATCACCCGGCACGGAATTATAATTGCATTCCAGACCGGCTCTATCCAGTGCCTTGGCAAGCGGTTTGCCGGACAGGTTCTTGTTGCGCAGGTCAATAAGCATCAGGTGGTTATCCGTGCCGCCGCTGACGATATTAAAGCCATAATCCATCAGTTTCGCCGCAAGGCGTTTGGCGTTGGCGACAATCTGTGCCGCGTATGCCTTAAAGGCCGGCGTCATCGCTTCGCCCAGGCAAACGGCCAGCGCCGAAATCGTATGGATATGCGGGCCGCCCTGCAGGCCTGGGAAGACCGCCTTATTGACGGCTGCGGCGTGCTTGTCCTTAAAGAGAATCATCCCGCCGCGCGGTCCGCGAAGCGATTTATGCGTGGTGGTGGTAACGACATCGGAATAGGGAACCGGGCTTGGGTGCGCGCCGCCGGCAACCAGACCGGCGATATGCGCCATATCCGACACATGATACGCCCCGACAGACTTGGCGATATCCTCGAACGCCTTGAAGTCCAGTGTCCGCGAATAGGCGCTGGAGCCGGAAATCAGGATTTTGGGTTTGTGCTGCTTTGCCAGGTCGGCGATTTTGTTATAGTCGAGCATCCCCGTTGTCGGGTCGAGTTCATACTGTACGGAATGGAAAAATTTGCCCGTGTAGCTGACCTTCCAGCCGTGGGTCAGATGTCCGCCGTGCGGCAGGGCAAGCCCCATAATCGTATCGCCGGGGGCTGCCAGAGCGCAGTAGGCAGCCATATTGGCAAACGAACCGGAGTGGGGCTGTACATTGGCTCCTTCGGCGCCGAACAGTTGCTTGGCGCGTTCGATTGCCAGCGACTCGGCCTGGTCGGTGAACTGCTGGCCTTCGTAGTACCGTTTGCCGGGGTAGCCTTCGGCGTATTTATTGGTAAAACACGAGCCGGTGGCATCCATAACCGCTTGCGAGACATAATTTTCCGATGGGATCAGGCGAATGCACGATTCCTGGCGTGCCTTCTCGCCTTTGACCATTTCATATACTTTTGGATCCGATTTTGCCAGAGCCGATAACATAAAGGTTTTTCTCCTAAGAGCCACCTGCACCCCCCCCCCGAAACGCGACAGGACAGTCCTGTCGCTGACCTTTCGGAAAGCTTCACCATGCGTTTACTAAACGTAGCGAATACACCATCGGTTGTCAAGTCTAAAATTCGTTTTATTTTTTTTTTGAAATAACCATAACTCCATTATTTATGCGTTTTTATGTGCATATCAATGGGATTATACCTGCCGGCGGGCGTTTCCCATCTTTGCCCATAAGAGCGACAGAGAAGCGGCAGAATGATATCGAAAACAGTGAGACGTTAACTG
>CAZICJ010000089.1:0-7685 GCA_964537635.1 uncultured Pirellulales bacterium | reverse complement strand
ATGCCGGGTTGGCTTCGTGTCATGTCCGGCTGGGCGAAGATGATAAAGCGATGGCGGAAGTGGATAAAATTGTTGCCGACGCCAACACCCTGCCGGATGCGGATAAGGCGCTGTTTGATATTGGGGAGCAGCACTATCTAAAAGCCCAGCAGGAAAATGAGCCTAATCAAATAGAAAGAGAATTTATTGATGCTGTTGCAATCTGGGAAGAGATTTGGGAAATAGCCCCCGAAAGCCAATATGCAGCGGATGGTTTCTTTTTTGCAGCGGAGGCATTTCGCGGAATGGGTAAGTATGAAATTGCGGTTGATTATTACCTGCAATTGCTTAAAATAAAGCCCAATTACGAGAAAGCCTGGCATGCTCATTTTATGATAGCAACTTGTTTTGACACATTGATACAAGAAAGCCAGTTTTCGCCTCCAGAAGATATTGGGCAAACGATTCTCAGTCATTGCAAAGCGGTGATAGAGCAGTGGCCGAATTGTCCTGCGTATAAGGCGGCATCGCTGATGTACAGCCGATATGAATTAGCAACTGCTGAAGGGGAGGTGCAGGATGAAAACCAACCATATCATAGCGGTTATTGGTGCAATAGGGATATTATTTGTCGAGATTGTGATGTCTTGTCCGTGTGTAAAACCGGTGGCGAATTTTACATTTTCGCCGGACAACGCCTGTGTGGGGCAGGTGGTCAGTTTCGACGGCAGCAGTTCTTATGACCCGGATGGGTCGAGTTTGACTTATAGCTGGTCGTTCGGGGCGGGGGCGTCCAGTATTACCGGCGCCGGTACGGCGACCCCAAGCTGTACCTATACGACCGCCGGCAGCAAGACCGTAACACTGACGGTTAGAGATTGCGATAGCTGCATTAATTGCAATCCCAGTACGAATAAGACATCGGATCCCAAAACATTGACCGTAACCGTGGTGGGTGTCAGTTCAGTATCTGCAAGCCCAACAAATGTTTGTGTGGGTCAGAATGCGACTTTTACGGCAGTTTCCAATCCTTCCGGAAAACCGATGAATTGCCTGCAATGGCAACGACGGTGGAAAGATGCGACTTCCCAAACCTGGGGTCAGTGGGAAACCGTGCAAAGTTCTGCCAATCCGCAAACATATTCGTCATCCAGTCCGGGATATTGCGAATATCAGGCAAGAAATGGTTCCGGCGATACTTGGAAAAGCTCTGCGGTTGTCCATTTTCTTGGTTGTGATTGCGAAGAGGCAGGAGACTGGTACTCGGTGCCAGGCACATCAAGTTGTCCCGCTAATCAGAATCCAGATGTTCTGCTTTGGTCGAAGCAAGATAATTGTGGAAACACACTGGAATTGTGGTGCAGAGGCTATTATAGCTTTGAATATAATAGCACGGTTATTGGAAGATGTGTTTATACTAATGGTGTGAATTCTTTTCGCTATCAAATGACAAAAAATGATTATCGATTCTATGCAACTTGGCATCGAAGTCACGACCCCGACAATGACGGTTCAGGTTACGATGAGGGAACGAAAAATAAATATGATTGGGTAGTTTGGAAATATGATTGTATAAATGGTGGTTCTGTCGAAGAGATATGTCGAGAGAATGCGTATGGAGTAGGAGATGAATATAGCGGTGAAAGTAGTGATTGTGAATAACCCAAAGAAAAGGAAATTGAAAATGAAAAACAGAGTTTTGGTAATTTGTCAGTTATTGTTGATATGCGTTATGAATGCGGCTCTTCCGCGGGTATACGGTTCATCATTCCAAACTCAAATTCTAACCTTGCAAGGCAAAGCAAGTGGAGGGAAACTATGTTTGGTACAACTAATCAATCAGCAGGCAAAGTTTGCAGAAATTGAGACTCTGCCAGGAGAAGATGCGAAGTCTATCGTCTCGCGTCTTATTGATTGTATCAACAGCGAAGATGCTTTTGGCTGGAAACGAGGCGTTTATTCTACGGAACCGCCTGTTCTGAAAGTGAATGATACATCCTTGCAATTGCCGGGTGATTTGGGCGATTATGTTTTTGCTGGAACCGAGATGGGATTGAATATTCCCGAAGCACCAACCTCTCTAAGTGCAAGATATGACAGAGAAAAAAATCTAATCCGGTTGTTCTGGGAGAATCCCAATAATCTATCTGATGAGACGGTTGCTTTTGTCGATGGTTTTAAGATACTCGTCGGGAAAGATGGTATTATCGACTCTCCTCGTCTTATTGAAAAAGTAATGAAAAAAGGAGCCTGGTTTCGTGTAGTAAACATTCAAAAAGGAATGCCCTCCAACGCGGCATTTGTGTACTTAAAAGGAAATATCCAAGAAGATATTTTCTGCGCTCCGTTCTCTAAAGGGGTTGCGCCGAACTGGTCGGCATGGTTTTCAGGCACGGAAAGTTCAATACAGCTATGGCAATCTGACAAACAATCTCAGTATGTCCATGATACCGTGACAACAAATGACAAAGGTTGGCCGGGTTTGACCGCAACACCGCAAAAAGCACAAGGTTTTTGCCAGATGATGTCAGTTTCCGAACCCGGAAATAGCGGTGGGATATGGAGGAAGTTTCTTGGATTAGCTAAAGGGCACCGTTACCAAATAACTGCGAGGTTCAATCTTCAAGAATCAAACAAACTTACAGGAGATTGCGAGGTTTCTCTGCATGCAGCGGCGGTTTTGTCTAATGAAGTTATAAGTGCAGGACATTTCATGGGCACATTGGCGATGCCGAATGGCCAAAGTGGCCCAACCGCAGGGCGGATCGTTTGTTTTACAAAAGAAACAAAGGGAAATACGCCGGTGGTTCAATATCAGATGATGCTTGCGGAGAATTCGGACTCGATTATTGTTTGGATTAAAATTAAGGGTTCGCAAACCGCTACAGCATCATTTGAAGGAATTAGCTTAGAAGATATTACGCCTTAAAGCCAATCAAAATATAAGGTAATTTCGAGAGTTCGTGCTGTAGGGCTGGACGCAATGTAAGCCTTTTCGCTGTTTGACAAGTGAATAGGGTTTTGATTTTGTCCTGAGGCGGTAAAAGCCTGGGGTACATTTGACCTGCCGTGCGGATATCGCCGCAGATTAGTTAATGCGTATATCCAGCTTAAAGACTACGACCAGGCGATGGCATTGGCTCGAATTGCCATCCAGCAGGACATTGACGACCCGGATAATGTACAGGATATTACCGAAATTGCCCGGCAGATGAGCAAGTTGGGTCATAAAGACGAGGCGGCCATGGCATATCAGGCGGTGATTGAGAAACATTCTGAACATCCGGAGACGCACGAGGCGTATGAGCGATTGATTTTGGATATTCTGGATCCGGACGAAAAGAATCAGCCGGCGTCCCAGATAGACCGGGCGGCCCGCTTGGCCAGGGATTATGCTGCCAAATATGTTGGCCGGCCGGAATATATGTCTGCGGGTGGGAAACATCCGGGATTTGTGCAGACCTTCGGACGGATTGTTGAACTGCTGCAGGAACGGAACCAGGCGGCCGATGCGCTGGTGCTGGCCGAGCGGTTGACTGCCGGCCAGGATAAACTGTCGGCCGAGTCGGTCAAGGCGCTGGCGACCAGCCAGATAACGACGGGTAAGCTGGAAGAGGCGGCGGCGACGACCGAGACGCTGCTGACGGCGTATGAGCATAGTGAGGATTGGGGGCAGGCGGTCAATGAGACGGCGGAGGCCTGGCGTCTGGCCGGGCAGTTGGATACGGCGATGGGGATGTATGAGCAGGTGATGGGCGTTGCCAAAGGCACCAAGGCAGAGGCGATGGCTCGTGCAGGCCGGATGACGATATGGATTGACCGGGGGCAAAACGAACTTATGGTTCAGGAATCAGAGGCCATTTTTAGAGACGTACCTCAAGAACGCTTTGTTCCTTTGGTTGGTGAAATTCTTGTCTCTGTTGCAGAGCGGTGTCAGGATAAAATGACGCTGAGTTCCGCACCGCCCACCGAAGAGGAGTTGAGTTATCCAACACAATTTTATGAGGCGATACTTGCGCGAGACCCGAATTTTGTGCCCCAGCCGAAGACGGCCTATTTTCTTGCCCTATGCTATCAGCGAATGAACCAGCCGGATAAGGCAACCCGGTTATATAACAGCGCGGTCAGGAAAGAGCCTGAGTTAGTCAAAGATTACGAACAAAGCAAGATACAGCGCGCCGGCGACCGGTACTGCGGGGCATACACGGTCTGGCATTTGCTGAAATATTACGGAAAAACCGTTCCAGTATCCGATATATCGGATAGAATAGGGATTGGCCAAAAAGGATATGCAACAATCAAGGATATTGTGATGGCGTTTGCGTATTATGGAATTGAGTCGCAGGCGGTACAGGTGCCTGTGGAAAAGGGCGTCGGGCTGAATAGGTCTTTTGTGCAATACCGGATAACCGCCGGTATAAACCTTGGGCATTTTGTGCTGTGTATTCCGGATGGGAGCGGCAAGGCAATCGTGTTGGATGGGACAAAAGAGCCGTCTGTTATTGACTTGTCCGCCTATCGAACCGATGATGCGGTCTGGGATGGGACGGTAGTGCTGATTAGCCCGAGCCGAGAAGAATTTATCGGCAAACTGGTATCGGCGCAGATTGACTGGAAAACGATAAACGCTATGGGGCAGTGCTGGATGAGCGATTCGACGGTTTTAATCAACTGCGTCGAAAAGACGGGCATTTATTACGCCAAGCTCAATGAAAAGAAGCAGGCCTGCATCCGCGGAGGATGTACGGATTTGGATTGTAAAGATACAAAACCCAACTGTGTGACAAATAAGGAGTGTAGCACATCTGCTTCGCCATGTCATTCTCTTGAAAACACTGAGGTTTGCAATGACTGGAATGTGGAAGAAGAGTGTCTGGCGAATGGGACATGGGGAGTGCCGTGCATCTACGATCAAGCTCGTAATTGTTGGCCTAAGGCAATCGCAGATGGCGCATGTAATCTTTATGCTGGTCAATGTAGAACCACGGGTGAACCAATGCCGTGCGGAACTTGGATGCACCAATGTCATGATGGCTTGTGGTGATTTTGAAAGCTTCTATTTATCAAAGAAAGGATAAGACAATGAACATAATTTTATTGACAGCAGTTTGTGCAATCACCGCAGTTTCGGATGCATCGTTGCCAAGTGCAAAAGAGTTGTTAAGTCTGATGGGCGCATCGCGCGACCGGTATTGGGCAATGGATGCGGTATTTGAGATTAAGTCTTACAGGTATACAGATGCAAATGACATCAGAGGAAATCTTGTTGTTGAACATGATGTGGTATATCGGAAAAAATATGATACTGAATATAAGGAAGCGATTCGAAAATACTTCTCTGCTCGCGACAATGCTCAACAGCAGGATTTAGTAATTTATTCAAAACAAAAAAAGGAAAGCAAACAGTTAAGACGAGAACCAGTCTCGGCGACGCCGCGTGTTGAAATTTACAAGAATTATATATGGCAGGATTTATTGACAACACCCTGTGAGGCAATCTGGAACTTTGGAAGTTATACGTTGCCCGAAGTGGAGACCTCTATTGACAAGGGCAAAGTGGAATTCAATCAAGCTTCGGGTTGCTATATATTAGACACGCCGATAGTGCTCGTGCCAGGCGATGAAGTCCGTCTGAAAATTTATATTGATCCAAAGATGAATTATGTACCCCGTAAAGTAGAGTCATTTTGGTCCGACGGATCGGTGTTTTTTATCTACGAGTGTTTTGATTTTAAGCAAATAGAAGGGATATGGATTCCTATGAGATATACCCGACACCATCCGAAACATCATTTATTTGGAGAGACAATTGTCAAAAATGTTACCGTTAATAAAGATATTGACAGTGCTGCGTTAGTTTTGGATTTGCCGGACAACTCGATTGTTAAGGATTATGTCCGAAACATTAAATATGTTGTCAACAAAAAGGTATCTGGCGAAAACACCATAGTATCTCAAGAACAATTAGAATCTCCTCTTCCGCCCCCTGCGGGGGATGCCCAGTTGGCGGATGTCAGTCTTAAGGCACAGGAATTGCTCGCCCAGCAGAAGCAGGCCGCTTCGGGCAGTACGCAGATTGCGCCGATTGAGATAACGCCGGCGTATGTATGGGTGCTGCCGGGCAAAAACGAGTATGCGTTGTCGGTCGATGCCGGCGGCAAAACGCCCTCTTTAGCGAAGCATACCATCGACCCCAATGGGCTTGTGATGCACGGTTTCGAGGATAGAATCGCAACCGAGGGCAAAATCAAGGTGTCGCTGGAACGTCCGGCCGGACATACAGCGTTTGCCGATGGAATCCTTACGCTGGAATTTGCCGACCAAAAGAAGACGGTGCATTTTGTCGCCGCTCCCGTGCTGCCGTAAATATCGAATTGCATAAAACATAATCGGATAGTCTGGTTCACCGCTCTTTTGACGACAACGATAGTGTTTGTCAAGTCAATCCATCAGTTCTGCGGATTGGGGCAGGCGTATCTTAAAGCAGCTTCCCTGTCCGGGTTCGGATTCCACCATAATCATTCCCTGATGCTGTTCGATGATTCGTTTGCAGAAGGCCAAACCGATGCCGTGATTGGCAAACCCCTGCTCTGCTTTGGTGCTGTAAAACGGTTCGAAGATGCGCCGCATCGTTTCCCTGTCCATCCCTTGTCCGGTGTCGGCGATTTCAATCCAGACCGCATCCTCGCGCTGCCATGCCGAGATACGGATTTGCCCGCATTGATCGTGGAGCGACTGGCGGGCATTCAGGATGAGATTCATCAGTACCTGGCGTATCAGCGTCCCATCGGCGAGAATTTCGATATCCTCGCCGATCGTTAATTTGACTTCAATCTTGTCTTTTTGGAAATCCCTGCCGATACAGCCGAAGACCTCTTCGACCAGTTCTTTGACCTTGTGTGTTTCCCGTTTTCCCTCTGCCTTGCCGGCGATGACCATCACATTTTGGAGGATTCCGCTCGCCTTTTCGCCCAAATTCAGTACTTTTTGGAGAGCTTTGGTACGAAGCGCCTCATCCTGGGGGTTGTTGATGGAAAGCCGGGCGTAGTTAAGGATTGGCGTCAGGAGATTGTTCATTTCGTGAGCGGTCATTGCCCAGGCCAGACCGACGGTGGCCATCGACTGCAAATGGTCAATTTGCTGGGTGAAATGCGTTTTCTGTGCATCCGTGAACTTTAACTGCTGATGCATCGACTGTCGTTTTTGAATTAAACCGCTCAAAGGTGTCTCCTTAAAATAAATACTGGATAAACAATAGTTGTTTATAGAATAATAATATATAATTATTGTCAATTACAAGGAAATTTATCGACATAATCTACAGGTTTTCTTGAAAGTATGAGGAAATAGGCAAAAAAGGCTGTCTGTCGGCCGGCCTGGCAAGTTATTTCCACTTTGTTGGATTCCAGTATTGACAAGGCGGTTTTTTTGCCGTACAGTGTGGGCGTTTTCGCGGGTGTAGCTTAGTGGTAAAGCTCCAGCCTTCCAAGCTGGTCATGTCGGTTCGATTCCGATCACCCGCTGTGTGTCTCCGGTGGACAGCATCTGCCAGTAAACAAGAGTATTCAGCCGTACCGACCAGGGTGGAGATTATTGCAAATACAAGTCTTATTGCTTTCATATTTTACCCCTTGATATCATTTCTTCTTATTTACTCAAACTGACCGATTAGCGGGATAGTGCATATGATAATAATCAAACAAAAA
>CAZICJ010000088.1:0-8089 GCA_964537635.1 uncultured Pirellulales bacterium | reverse complement strand
TACCCGAAAACAATTCCACCTTAAACACCTGTCCAGTTTTTGGGGACACGCTCAGACAGAGCAAAAAGCAAAAATGGGAATTGGCTTGTTAATTCGGGGACAGGGGAATATAATTCTGAAAATTTAAAGAATTTGGAATATTCTGCTTTTGAATTGGCTTTTTTTACTGTTTGGGAGACAAACAATGGGACTGTGGAAAATTACTGATAAAGGGCCCTTGCCTGTTCAAGAAACCAAATTGAAGCATGAAAAATTGCTCGAAGAGAATCTTGAAGACTGGATTTGCTCTGATGGGGCAATTTTGGGGGAACCGCTTTTTATTATTGGAAGACAGGTGATGATTCCTGATATGAAAGACCGGCTTGATGTATTGGCTCTGGATACTCAAGGGAATGCTGTTATCATTGAATTGAAGCGGGGAAAACTTAATGATCCAGTGGACATGCAGGCGTTACGATATGCCAGTTACATCAGCAAATGGAAATATGAAGATTTTGAAAATGCCACTCAAAACTTTTTCGGTAAAACAGGCGATCCAGAATTTAATTTCAATGCATTATATGAGGCTTTTTGTGAAAATGCCGGAGTAGATGAAGTACCTGATATTAACACGGAACAACGCGTTGTCATTGTCGGCAGTGCAGTACGAGAAAAACTTGGCAGTGTTGCACTGTGGCTTTATGAACATAGAATTGATATAAAAGTTATTGAAGTGCAGGCGTTTAAAGATGGAAATGACATATTTATTGAGCCTAATACCGTAGTGCCGATTCAGGTTAGTAAGTTCTCGGATATAGGGAAACCAACCCCTGATACCTCGCCTTGGTTGGCTGATGGAAAGAATTGGCATCTGGAAAAGAGATGTAGTCCAGCTACCAAAAAGACAGTTCTTTTGTTGGATCAAATTATTCAGGATAATCTAGAAGTCGATGGTCCTCGCTGGAATCAAAAACATTACATCTCTTATCGGATTGATAATACAAATTGGCTTGCTGTGAGAACAATGCCCAAGACTATCCGGCTGGATTTTCTGGTGAAGACAGGGGCATTAAAAAGCGACCAAATTTCAAATTTGCTAAAAGTAAAAAAATTTGACAAGGAAGAATCTTTATCTGAAAAGTTAAATCTTCCCAGTTCTGTTTTAGTCAAAAATCGTAATGATAAAACAGATCGAGTTTTTCTGCGAATCAAAGAAGATTTCAATATTGAAACAAAGGAGTTTTTAGAATTTTTGAATCAGTTATATAAAGCTTTCCCTAAATAACCTGAAAGATTTTATGTCGCCCCGTTTGGGGCTTTGGATGAGATAGAGTCGCTTTCCGGCGGTTTTCACCGCCGGCTATTGTATGGCGTCCCTTCGGGACTATAGAAATTGAAAAGTTAAAATTAAAAAGTAAAAAGCTGGATTCCCGCCCCGTTCGCTATGCTCAGGGCGGGCTTTCGCGGGAATGACAAAAGGAATTCGAGCATGACAAGGACGGCGTGGGCAGAGCCCACCCTACCAATGGTTTTGCAATGGAGCGTTTTTAAGGATTTTTGATTATGGCGAAAAAGAGTGCGGATAAGGTGAAAAAGGCAACGGATAGTCCGGTTAAGGCGGTCAAGGCGGGTAAACCGTCGGCTTTGGTGGATACGCGGGTGATTTACTGCGGGGATAATCTGGATCAGCTCAAACGGCTGCCGGACAACTGCGTCGATTTAATCTATATCGACCCACCCTTTAACAGTAACCGCAACTACGAGGTGTTCTGGGGCGAAACCAAAGAAAAACGGGCGTTTGAAGACCGCCACGCTTTGCACTATATCAAGAATATGTTTGATATTGTCTGCTTTGGGCAAGGAGACAATTAAATGAAAGAGACTGTCAAAAAAATCAGGGAATTGCTCGACGAACTTGAATCAAATTCTACCAGTGAAGAGCCTTCCTTTAAGGATACATTTCAGTTATTCGAGCTGCCAGAAATCGTCGCCAGTATCGTCGATTATCTCCAACCATTGCTTCTGCCTTATGAGGCTGCGATATATTGGCGTATGTTTCGACTCAGCATCATCGCTACTAGCGATGTTTTCGTGCGGGTCAGTACCAGAGGACTGCAAAACGGCGTCATCACTTCAAACTCAGGCAAATCGGCTACATTGGCTTACAAAACTGTTCAAGATTCCCTTGTTGCTCTTGTTTCAAAGGGCGCAATTTCTCTTGCTGGTGATGTAAATAGAGAAGGTACGCCGTATCGCATTCACTTGCCAGAGGAAATCGCACTTTGCCGCGAGGCGATGTCGAAGGCACAGCAGGAACAACTGCCCCAAATTGACCCTAAACGAGAACTTGATTTCTACAATATCAAAGAGAATCGACTGAAAGTTTTCGAGAGGGACAAATATTTGTGTCATTACTGTAAAAAACAGCTTACAAGATTCAGTGCGACTCTTGACCATATCCAGCCAGTTTCAAAAGGTGGCGATAATTCTTATGATAACCTTATAACAGCGTGCCTGTTATGTAATTCCCAGCGTGGTGCGAAGCCTATAATGGAGCATATAACTCGTGATCACGAAACGTAATTATCGCTATCGGATAATGGCCGGGAATTATGGACAAGCAATGTTTGAATAATCATCCGGAGATGAAGACGTTTCGGCGGGAATTGCGAAACGCGATGACACCGGCCGAGGCGAAGATGTGGAGCTATTTGAAAAGTAAACAGCTTGACGGCAGGCGGTTCAAACGACAGCACAGCTTTGGCGTTTATATTCTTGATTTTTACTGTCCGGCGGAGCGGTTGGCAATAGAATTGGATGGTGCGTCACATTTTAATGCCGATGCAATTGAATATGACAGGGAACGGGATTTGTTTTTGAAACAATATGGTGTTTTGGTGCTGCGGTTTGTTAATCACTGGGTATTCGATAATCCCCAGGAAGTACTGAATGAGATACGAAAACATTTTGGATGGCTGGAGAAAAATGGAACGCCTTCGGCGACTGAATAACACCCCCTCCCGGCTTCGCCGTACTCCCCCTTTGCAGGGGGAGAGCCTAAGAGGAATGATGCTATTAAAAGCTGGATTCCCGCCTGCGCGGGAATGACAATAGGGATGCGGGAATGACACGGACGGCGTGGGCAGAGCCCACCCTACCAATGGTTTTGCAATGGTGCGTTTTTAAGGATTTGCGGTCGTGGCGAAAAAGAGTGCGGACAAGGTGAAAAAGACGGCAGATAAGACAGATTATCGTCGCCCTGACGGTCAAAGAGATTTTGGATGAGCATATTGCGCATCGGCTGGCGTAGCGGGATGATTGGGTAAATAACAGGCATAATCGAGGATATAGAATGAATACGATTGGATTTATTGGCAGCGGGAATATGGCAGAGGCGATTATTAAGGGGGTTATCGCTTCGGGGATGTATAAGCCGCAGGATATTATGGCGTCGGATGTGCGTCAGGAACGTCTTGCCGCGATGGCGGGCCTGTATCAGATTAAAACGACCACCAATAATGATGAGGTGGTGCAATTTGCCCGGATTTTGATGCTTTGCGTCAAGCCGCAGCAGATTCGTCCGCTATTGGAGTTGATTCAAGGTAAAACCCATCCGGATACCGTAGTTATTTCGATAGCCGCCGGCATTACGACGGATGTGCTGTGCAAAAGTCTGGCCGGCTGTCAGGTGATTCGCGTGATGCCCAATACGCCGGCCATGGTCGGGCAGGGGGCGGCGGCGATTTTTTCTGCCAATGCGTCAAAACAGGTGGTCGAACATACGGTTAAGCTGTTTTCAGCGGTTGGCAGGGCGGTTATTGTGGACAAAGAGGAATTAATCGATGCGGTTACGGCGGTCAGCGGTTCGGGGCCGGCGTATTTCTTTTACCTGATGGAACAAATGATAGAGGCGGGGGTTCGGCTTGGCCTGTCGCCCGAAGCAAGCAGTCAATTGGTGCTTCAGACGGCCTCCGGTGCGGCTTTATTGGCACAAAATGCAGCAAATACAGGACAAACCCCAGCACAATTACGGAAAAATGTTACTTCCCCCGGCGGCACGACCGAAGCGGCAATAAAAACATTCACATCCCACGGGATGGATGGCATCATCCAGTCCGCCATAACCGCGGCTTATGACCGAAGCAGGCAGTTATCGCAGGGCTGATACCCCCTTTATTCTACGATAATCGCCTCTACCGGACATTCGTCGGCGGCCTGTTCAACGGCGTCTTCCAGTTCTGGCGCTACGGTTTCTGACAGGACTTCGGCTTTGGCGTTGCCCATCACAAAGACCTCCGGACAGGTGTCAATACACAAACCGCAGGCGGTGCAATTGTCATCTACATGGACTTTCATAACTTGTTCTCCTGGTAAAGGGGCTATTCGATTATCCCGACAGCGGCATTATACCAAATTTTGTCTGGAAATTAAACCTCTTTTTAGTGGAAATTTGCTGCGGCTCTGATATAGTGTGCCGCATTCGGGGTGGAGACACCCTGCATTGTGGTCGGGTCCCATGCAAGCACCGCGCGTGAACCGGGTCAGACGGGGAACCGAGCAGCCATAAGCGGCAGCGGACTGTGCCGTGGCAAACCCGACCGCCTTTTTTTGAATCGGTGCTGTTTTTTCAACTACGATCAGGATAGCGGTGTTTGTTCAGGGTGTGGTATGGCCTATACGGTATTGGCAAGGCGTTATCGTTCGCAGACCTTTGAGGATGTTGCGGGTCAGGATGCCGCTGCGCAGACGCTGCAAAATGCCATCAAGGCCGGCCGTGTGGCGCACGCCTATCTGTTTTGCGGGACGCGAGGCGTCGGCAAGACGACGATGGCACGCATCCTTGCCAAGTCGCTCAACTGCCTGTCCGCCAAGGAGCCTACCGTTACGCCGTGTCTCCAATGCGATAGCTGCAAGGCGATTAACACCGGCGAGGATATCGATGTTATTGAAATTGACGGCGCCAGCAACAACGGCGTTGACCAAATCCGCCAGCTTCGCGAAAATGCCGCCTATCGGCCTGCGCGGGCGCGCTACAAAATCTATATCATCGACGAAGTTCACATGCTGACGACGGGGGCGTTTAACGCCTTGCTCAAGATATTGGAAGAACCGCCGGCGCATATCAAGTTTATTTTTGCTACCACAGAACCCAACAAGGTACTGCCGACGATTCAATCCCGCTGTCAGCGGTTTGACTTTTCGTCGATGACGCCAGCGGTGATTGCCAAGCAGCTCAAATTGGTTTTGCAGGAAGAAAAAATTCAGGCTGAACAGGAATTTATCGATGAGCTTGCGATTTTGGCAAATGGGTCGATGCGGGATGGACTGAGTCTTTTAGACCAGGCCATCAGCGCCGGCCAGCAGCCTCTGACGGCGGCGGTACTGGAAACGATGCTTGGCCGCCCGGAGCAGGAAACGCTCTTTACGCTGGTTAGCGCCATCGGTTCATCCCAGCCGACGCAAGTCCTCGAGGCGATTGATTTGCTGCTGTCCCAGGGGCACAGTGCGGTATCCATTTGCGACAGTCTGGTAGAGATGTTTCGCGATATAATGGTGCTTAAGATAGCCGGCGAAAAGTCGGATCTGTTTTTGCTCAGCGGGATGCGGAAGAATAAACTGCTGCAATTGGCCGCCCTGTTTGCCGCCCCCTGGCTGATTTACGGTATTACGGCGATGGAAAAGCTGCGGTGGGCGATTCGCAACAGCGAGACCGCACGGGCATTGCTGGAAGCCCTGCTGGTGCGTCTTGCAATGGGCGACCATTTTATGCGGCTTGAGGAATTGGCATCCGGCGCCGCGGCTGCCGTTGCGTCGCCTTCGCTTGCGGCAGACCTAAAAAAAAAACCTCTGACCGCCCCTGACAACTCGCCGCCGGCGCAGTCCAGCCCACCGCCGATGTTATTTGCAGATGCCGGCCAGACGGACCTGAAAGGCATTTTGTCGCAATGGAATCGGGTTGTGGAATTGACCGCGCAGCAAGCTCCAACCTTGAGTAATTATCTAAACCTTGCCGAGCCGTCGGTTGTGTCGGATAATTGTCTGCGGCTGCGTTTTACGGAAACCGGACAGGGACGCTTTGCGATTGATATGTGCCGCCGCAAGCAGGATGCCATTGCCGGCGTATTGCGGGAGCTGCTGGGGCGGCCTGTTGAGATACGCTATGAACTGGCACAAGCCTGCGAACAGCCCGCCGCCGCACCGACCCCGCCTGCCGCCGCGACGGGACGCATTACCCGTCAGGAACACGAAGAAATCGTCAAGGATAAGGGTGTGCAGATGGTGATGCAGGGCTTATCCGCCCGGATTGTGCAGATCGAGCGGACGGCCGATGAAATACCGGATGACATCGAAAAACAGCCGCAGCCCGAAATGGATGATAATCCGAGCGACGTATGAATCCAGCCTATACCAAAAGTCTCAATACCCTGATCGAACAGTTCGCTAAATTGCCCGGCATCGGTCCCAAGACTGCCGAACGTCTGGCGTTTTATATTCTCAAGGCCGAATCCGCCGAGGCGCTGGCCTTGGCCGAATCCATCAGCGATCTGAAGAAAAATATCCGCCAGTGCAAAATCTGTTGTAATCTGGCTGAATCGGATATCTGCGGGATTTGTCAGGATACGCGGCGGGATAAGCATATTATCTGTGTCGTCGAACAGCCCAAAGATGTGATCAGTCTCGAAAAGACAGGCCTTTGCAAGTGGGTCTACCATGTCCTCAACGGCCACATTGCCCCGCTGGAAGGTATTGAGCCGACGGATTTAACCATTGACCTGCTGATTAAACGCATCCGCGCCGGCGGCGTCAGCGAAGTCGTGATGGCGACCAATCCCAACCTCGAAGGCGACGGCACCGCCCTCTACATCCAATCACTTTTGTCCACGATGAGTGTCAGGGTAACCCGCTTAGCCAGGGGGCTGCCCAGCGGCTCAACCATCGAGTTTGCCAGCGGGTCGATTCTCGCCGACGCCATTCTGGGCAGAAACGCCCTCTAAAAATCACAAAATTTTATCTTGGATAGTGCTTTTTTTAGGAATTTATGGTATAGTTATTGCATATTCATAAACACATATTTGAGTATATAATAGATAGACAATTATGAAAATGACCATGGGCCATCAGATGCGGATGGAGCAGCGAATGAAGCTGGCGCCGCGTATGATTCAATCAATGGAAGTCTTGCAGCTTCCGATGCTGGCTCTGCAGGAAAAAATCGAAGCTGAACTCAACAGCAATCCCGTGCTAGAACTGGCTGAGGAGGTTGACGAGCGTCCGCAGCAGGAACAGCCGGAATCGGCTGACGAGAAGGAACTGATTGTCCATGACGGCGGCGACCATGTCGAGGATTTTCAACGGTTAGACAGCATGGGCGACTATTACGGCGATTATATGGATGCGGGTGCGTGTCGTCCCGCCAGAAATGACGGCGAGTCCGACAAAAAGCAGGAAGCCCTGCAGAACACAGCCGCCGCCGCCCAGTCGCTTAACGATTCGCTCAACGAGCAATGGGGCTGGGTCGAAGCGTCCGACAATGTGAAAAAAGCAGGGGCGCTTATCATCGATTACATCGACGAGAAGGGCTATCTGACGGTACGCCTTGAACAGCTTCACAACAAAGACAAGTATCCCTTTTCGCTGGAGGACTTGCAGGAAGCCCTGCGGCTGATTCAGACGATGGAGCCGGCCGGCGTTGGCGCCCGTGATTTACGCGAATGTTTGCTGCTGCAGATGCGGCAGTTTCCCGATGATATGTCCTTTGAGATGGCGATGGTGGATCGCTGCTGGACGGAATTGCTGGAAAACCGCCTGCCCGCCATCGCCAAAAAGATGGATAGCACCGTCGAGCGTATCGGCAAGGCGATTGAGCGGATGAGCAAGCTGGATACCTCGCCGGGCTTGTCGGTGGGCCGCAGTGAGAATCACCCGATTACTGCCGACATCATTGTGGAGGCTGATGAGCAGGGCGGCTATCAGGTGCGTCTGGCCGATACTCGCCTGCCCAATCTGCGGGTTAATAGTTTCTATCAGAAGATGTCGCGCGACCGCAAGATTGATGATGATACCCGGCAGTTTCTGCAGAAGAATATCCGTTCCGCCCAGTGGTTTATGG
>CAZICJ010000087.1:0-8132 GCA_964537635.1 uncultured Pirellulales bacterium | reverse complement strand
AATATTGTCGGCTTTCTGAAACTGGTTACGGCTTCAGAAAAAGATTGCATGAATCTGTGATCAAGATTTTCCCAGTAAAGATCCTGAGCTTTTTCAAATCCTCGTTTTCCATATTTTTCACGAAGATCTTTATCCAGATACAGAGTCAACATAGCTTCTGCGCCTTTCTGCGGACTGATAATCGCTCTTGGAGCGTCAATATTCTGTGCGCTTATAAATACAACCGGTGGAACCGCTATACCGCATTCTTCGCAGAAGGTGGTGTGTCCTCCATATGATCCATAAATAAGAGGCTTAGAACACGCCATTGCTTCTGCAAAGCCATATCCATGTCCTTCACCGCCTGGCATCCCTACATACACGTCACAGGCGTTATAGAAGATATTCAGATCATCATCTGAAAAATTGATGTTGGTGGGCATGATTACGCTATCCTGCACCTTCAACCTGTGAATAATAGACGGAATATCAAGACCGTTAAGCGCATAGCGATCAGTGTGCATATACATCTTCGCTTTTGGTTTGTATCCTAATTTATCCTGACCCATGCTTAAAAATCTCTGCCACGCTTCGAGCATGATATCCTGACGCTTGCGTGTTGAATTTCTGCCCATATGCATAAAAAGAATTTCGTCATCTTGAATGCCAAGAATCGCCCGGCGTTGTTTGATTACTTGATGATTGTCTATTTTATAATGTCTTGCTCTTTCAAGTCCGTTGGGAATTATAGATCTTACTTTAACGCCCATTGCTTCAAGACCCTGGGCTCCAAAAGTATTGTATGCGATTACGTAATCAGCCTGTTGACATAATTGCGCGATTGGAATTGGCTGAACATTTTGTTGATTGTCAGGAAGGTTGTAAATCACCTGTCCGGGGTAGTATGGCGCTTCTACAGGCTGATACATAATCAAACAAAAAGTATGTCTGAATTGCGACATCATTGTGTACATCAACATCCATGGATCGTGTACGGTTACGACAATACCTGGCTGGTATTTTACCACCGCATCATCAAAATTTTTTACTGAGTTTCCAATGTAAATCGCTTCTGACGTTTCTTGATGTTGTTGTCCGGAGCAACTCAAATATACAACTTTATATCCCATTTCACGCAAAATGCGCTTCATGTTTTTGGCAACATAAGTGAGTCCGCTTGTGGCTGCAAATGAATCGCCAACAACAAATGCGACTTCTCCGGTGTTTCTGTAAAAATTAAGTTTATTATCAACCATATTTATTCCTGATTTTTTATGCTTCCAGATAAGGCTCTCAACGCATCCTGAATTATTTGTTTAACGCTTATATCCTTTTCCACAGCAAGAAGCTTGGCAAAACGATAAACATCGCGATCAAGATGTATGTGTAAGTCTCTTTTTTCTTTATCCATTTAACCATATCTCTAAAAAAGAATGAAAAAAACTGCATAAAATTTACACCAACATTTACATTATTACCTGAAGCTTTAAAAAAGTACAGCAATAATTTGTTTAATGGTTAAAATTATTTATTGATCAGAACATCTGTCTGAAATCACGCATGTAGGATGAATACCAGGAGTTTTCTTCTGTGATGCGATATCCTGCAAGGACTTCGTGATGATAGCGATTTTGAAATGCCAGCGGTTTGGATTGTTGAATTAATCCGCCTTTACCCATATTGTATGCCAGAATCCAGTGACGCTGAGTAAAGAAACGTCCATTTATTTTACCGTCGCGATCAAGCTCTTTACGTAAATCAGACAAGAACAGCATGGTGGCTATTGACTGCGCTCCAACGTCATAATAATTTGCAGTCACAGATCTGTTTTTGACTATTGCATAGCGTTTATTAAATGCAATTGCTCTGGCAAATCTTTGATCAATACAGCATGAGTTATGCATTAACAATCCGTAATCAATGGTTCCATTTGAATTCGATGGATTGATGGCTGATATTTTCATTTTACTTTCGTGCGAAGCAAGTCCAAGAACCATCCTGTAATCTATTTTAAAGTCTTCGTGATTATGTCCAAACATCAGCACCTGAGTAAAGGTTTCAACATCGTCAGAATTCCAAAGACGACCATTAAATGCAATTACACGCAACAGATCCCTCCTGACATCTTCTTTGCCAACGGTATAATCGACATAGGTTTGATCGGATACGCCATATCTGCGCACAAGACTTCCGTTTATTTCCCACGAGCGATCTTCCGGAATAGTGTATATTCCTTCCGGTCTGGTTTTGTCTGCATAAATAAAAAGCGCTGCAGACATTACAACTATCAATGTCAAGAATGCATAAATCAATTTCATTGTTTACTCCAGTATATCATAAAAAATATTACCAATTTTAACGAGTTTTCTGTAATTTGTTTGAATCTGTATGAACAAAAATATATGTAAGCATATAACGATCACGATTAAAAGCATACAAATCAACCTCATTACTTTATTACACTACGCTATAAAATGCCATCATTACAATTACGACGAACGATATTATTAACATTGCAAGAGCAGATGAAAAAAGCACATCAAAATGCACGAGATCGTAAAAAGACAACCTGTAAGTTTTTTTATACAGATAAATTCCGAGGCTGATCAAACCTGAAATAAGAGCCGTGATAAATGGTAGTATTATTAACCACGTCATTCCTTTATCTTGAAAGAAGTCTGTCCATATCACCTTTCATAAATTTGTCTATTCTATTAATTTTTGTTTCTGACTTATGATAGGTTATTATGTTTATTCTCCAAATCTGTATGTCTTATATATAAACTCTGCATACTGGTGGTTATCGATCAAAAAATCTTTAATAATGTCTATACTCAAATTTTCAATTTCCAGGTCTCCAAAATCCATTTTTTTGTGGACCTTTATGTTGTGTTTGCGACAGAAATTAACCCAGTTAAAAATTTTTACATTCTGTCCTCGCTCTTTAAGGATCAGGTAGTTTTTTATCATTGCTTTTGGACCGATATCAAACTTTTCAAGGTTTCCGCCAATGATGATCTCTTTGAAATTCATCGAACAGATTTTTGACACTTGTTGATCTTTTAAATCCTTTCCGCCAGTGCTGACGCCGTTTATTCCGAAGCGCACAGCATCAAATATTCCTTCGCAAATTACAATCTCGTCCGCCTCAGTATACAAATTGTATACATAATTTGCCGCATTGTCGATGTTATAGTATGCTGGCTTTACGTTGTTGTAAATACTGCGCGCTTGCCAGTAAATTGTTTTGCCAAAGCGATCATAAAATGGTATTATAACATAGTTTTTAAAATCAATGTAGTCAATTTCTTCGTTATTTTTTATGTATTTCTTTGCAAAAGAAAACTTACATTTAAGAATCAGATCATCCGGGCATTTTCGACTTTTTAAATAGTTATAATATCTGACCGAGACCTCGTCGTTGAGTTCAATGTTATATGTCTTCTCCGGGAATCTGACTTCAGCTTCTGCGATGTCTTGAGGGATTTTCAGTTTAACACTGTCTTTATCGTCATAATCTCTAACGCCAATTGCATTTTTGAATGATTCAGGATTTGTAAACTCCTCCAGATAAGTTGTCATTATCTCCTTGAACGCGGCGCTTTTGTTTTTACCGGTGTATTTGCATACAAGACGGATAAAATCACCATGAGTTCCGCTTTTATATCCGATCCACATTCCTGGTTTATGATCGACATTTATATAAAGTCTTGCTTTATTATCATCAACATCTTGATTAATAATTGATTCATTATAGCAGTATTCTCTGCCATTTTTTCCCCTGGAAACATGAACAGGATCTCCAAGGTTAGTTAAGAGCCAATCTTCAACAATATTAACAGGCCATGTCTTAATATGCAAGGTAAATACCACCTATTATTATTAAATTGTACTGTAGAATTACAGCAATGAGGATAATTAAACTTAATCTATCTTTTAGAGGTTGAAACAGGTTGAATATATCTCTCAACAACCAGCCTCGGTACATATGTGCCACGAAATCTGATTTCAGTCAAGTGAAAAAGGTAAAATTCTGAAAAATTTCAGATTCTGTACTTTTGACTTTACTGTTTTTCAGGATGTGCTTTAATGGCGTATGAATTTATCAAAACAACTGCAAACGACGTCCTTAATTCATCTTCATACCGATGTTGGATCTGTCGGCGATGGCGCTGGAAAAATCTCTGATTACATGAGCAAATTCAAAAATAACGGGGTTGAATATGCCACTCTGACGGACCACGGCGACATTTCCGGACTTCTTCAGTTTTACAAAGCTGCTAAAAAAAATGGAATCAACCCCGGTCTGGGTTGTGAATTCTATTTAAACGATCGTCGTGACAGCGATCTGATTCCCAAAAAAAAGAGGGCGCACGCGCATTCTCACAATCATACTGATGAATCTGTTGAGCAGAACAATACAGATGATGCAGATGCAGATGACGACAATCCGGATGATTTTCGTAACAATCATATTATTGTTTGTGCAAAAAATGACGAAGGTCTCAAGCGTATAATCAAAATCAATAATGAAGCTGTGTTGAACGGGTATTATCGCAAGCCGCGAACAACCACAGAAAAGATATTCGAATTTGCGGGGGACGGAAACATACTTGTTTCGTCGGGTTGTCTCGCCGGGTTTCCTGCAAGAATGATAATGTCTGACAAAATCAGCGAACTTGAAAGCAGACTTTCTGAATGGAAAGAAAGATTCAAAGACGACTTTTATCTTGAGTTGCAATTTAACGAGTTAGAAGACCAGCACGTCGTAAACAGGGAATTGGTTAAGTTGAGCAAGAAACTGAAGATAAAAACTATTATCGCTCAGGACTGCCATTATGTCGATGAGGGCGAACACTTTTTGCAGCTTTTAAAAATGCTCGGTAGAAATCGCAAACAGCTTAAAGATCTCGATGACGGAATTCCAAAAGGTATGTGGATTTTTGAAGCCACAGAGCTATTTGTAAAATCAAATATCGGCGTTGTGGAAACGGCGAAAAAGTTTAATTATGACATCCCTCAAAACATAATCATCGATTCTCTGATTAACAATCAGGAATGGCATCATAAAACAAAGATGAACTGGGATCTTTCAATAAAACACTACAACAAATACGTCCCGCCAGAGCCGTTTAAAACATCCGATGAATATTTTGAACACATTCTGAAGATAAAGCTCAAAGAATTTGTCGAAAAAGGCTATATCGATAGAGATCGCCTTCGTGAATACGCAGCAAGAGTTGTTTATGAAAAAAAGACGCTCATAGAAAAGGGATATGTTGACTATTTACTGGAAACTATGAGGGCGATACAACAAGTTATCAATGCTGTTGGCGGAAATGAAGCGCATATTGGCATTGGCAGGGGATCTGCCGCTGGCTGTTTGTGCGCTTACCTCCTCGGCATTCATAAAATCGATCCGATTAAACACGAATTGATTTTTGAACGCTTCTTGAGCGAAGCAAGATCGAACGAAATGATTGATATAGATTTTTGAGAAGGAAAAAAATGGCAAAGAAACTAAAATTTCAGGACGAAAGCGCTGGAGAAGACATCTATCATCTTGTTTTTAAAGATGAAAATGACGAACTCATTTATGTTGAATGCAACTCTGTTAAAGATGTTCAGGATGAATTATTTGATAAGTTCACCACCAGCGAAGAAGAAATCGATTTTGATTATCTGTCAGAATTGATTGAATCCAAGTCTGTAATTTTGATTAAAGGCGGCGATCGCCTGGAAATTGAACTTGCAGAAGTGCAAAAGCCTGTATATAAAATTATAACTGACGAAATTTGATCTTTATTACTTTACATAAAACCACAGTATGTTATTGTGGTTTTATGAAAATATCTAAAGCTTCATTTGCGCATCGTATATGGATGATGATGACGTATGTTATAAGCATGCGCAGCGAAGATCCGTCAACGCATACCGGTTGTGTAATTGTGTCTTCTGACGGTTCAGATATAACCATTGGATATAATGGTCTTCCGAGAAACGTAAGTGAAACTCCTGAAAAACTGAGTAAAGAAAACTCAGAAAAATATTTCTGGTTTGAACACGCTGAAAGGAACGCAATTTACAACGCTGTAAGAAACAGAAAATCTCTATTCGGACACTCGCTCTATATCACATGGGTTCCGTGTATGGACTGCGCTCGCGCAATCGTTCAGTGCGGCATTTCGCATGTTTATATTCACAAAACCGGACAGGATGCTTACAACAATGGAAAAAGCAATGCATGGAGCGAGTCTCAAAAGAGATCTATAGAGCTTTTTAAAGAAGTTGGAATTGAAGTTGAGTTTCTGGAATTTCCGTTGCCAGAAATCGAGATAAAGTTAAACGGAAAAAACTACAACAGACTTTTTGATGAGGTAAAATACTATGTTTGAGTTAAAAAGACATTCAGACAGAATAAATGCGGGAAGCGTTCAGGTAGGCGGAGTTTTCAATCATGCCGGCGAGTTTTTTGTCAGGATTGAGGTGCCAGAACAACTGAATCCAGGTGCAAATTCGATTCTTTCAATCTCTGTAGAAACGTGGAGAGTTAAAGTTTTTAAAAAAGATGAAGAGGTTGAACTTGGCAGAATTAAAGCTACAGCGTTTATGGGAGATGGAGTAAACGATTAATGTATGCGTCAACCAAACCAGATCTGACTTCTGTCGAGCAGATAATCGATCTTGTAATTATGTATGAACGTACAAAATACATAAATACTTCGCAGGCAAGGCGTATTATCAATAGGAAAAATCCAGAAAATGACGAAGCGTTTGACACTGCGAAAAAATTTGCGTCTATATGCGATATGTATGATATATCGCCTGCAGTTTTCTATCAATCGCTTTATAAAGATGGAAAGCTTCTGGTTCCGAGAAGAAAGCTCAAAGAAGAGTTTGCTGTAGTGATAAGCAAGCCGGCGAAATTTTATTATGAAAATTCGTGGATTCCAGCAAACAGAGCGGATGGCAGACATATACCATCTGCAATACAGAAGACGGAATCAAACATAAAGCTTGTTTGCGATATCATGAATACAAAAATGAAAGAGGGTGGAATCTATAAAGATTTCATGCATCTTCGCGCAATGAATCGCATGTATCCTGAGTGGATATACATGCTGAAATGCGGATTGATCAGCCCTATGTTTTTGTTTGCTCATGGCTGGTTAAAACAGCAAGCCAGACACATACCGGGATCTGAAAGAAAAGACATGAATCGTTTTGCTTTTTACGAAACGCTTTATGATCGATATAACGTTGATGGTAAATTGGACAAGATTATCAAACAGCGATTCGGCGTATTTTTACCTGATGATATGCATAAATACGCTGAAGATTTTGAGAGAATGGAATATGAAAATATTCCATTCTGAATCAGAAAAAAAATAAACCAACGAGCGTGATTTAAAGCAGCGGTAAGATATTCATTACCCTCGTCTGAATCTATCGGTGGCGCAAAGTCACATCAATTATTCACGATGATGACGAAGGAAGAACATGAGGAAGAGTAAAATGGCGGAAGAGAAAAAAATTCTAGATATTAAAGTGCGCGAACCATTTCAGAATCAGGCAAGTGAGTTCGTATATTACAGAACATATTCAAAGTGGATCGAATCTCTTAACAGACGAGAGCACTGGAACGAAACAGTGGAACGTTATGTTGACTTCTTAACAGAAGAGCGCGGTGATCTGATTCCTGCAAAAATTCTCAAACAAATTGGCGAATTCATTCTGGACATGAAAGTGATGCCCAGTATGCGTGCGCTGTGGAGCGCGGGTGAGGGCGCTAAAAAAAATAATCTCGCTCTTTATAACTGCAGTTTTATAGCAATTGATTCTCCTGAAGCCTTTGGAGAAATTCTTTATGTGTTGATGCATGGAACCGGCGTCGGCTTCTCTGTTGAGGATGTATTTGTTGATCAACTTCCTGTGGTTCAAAAACAAACTGGAGATGGATTTGGTACATTTACAATTGAAGACTCAAAAGAGGGGTGGAAAGCTTCTGTAGATCAAATTATTAAATCTCTTTACAGCGGTCAGGATATCGAATTTGATTACAGCAAAATCAGACCGCGTGGCTCAAGACTGAAAGCTTTCGGCGGCAGAGCCTCTGGACCAGAGCCTTTACAAAAGCTTCACAGGTTTATAAA
>CAZICJ010000086.1:0-8460 GCA_964537635.1 uncultured Pirellulales bacterium | reverse complement strand
CTCATATATCGGCTCTTACTCACCTAATAATTGAGGTTTTGGGATAGGTTCTAGATACTCTTCCGTGATTCTTGCCTCCCTGAAAGCCTTGCCGTTATAATTTACTACAGAAAAAGCGTCTTGGATCTCCTGACTTAGCGTGCCGTAATTATCACTTTTTACTCTTGATAGAATGGAATCAACTTTTCCATTAAAGGCATCAATTACAAAATTAATGGCTGTTTCACGACGATTTGCTTCAACATAATCGCAAGTTGCTGCCGTATTGTTGGTGATCATTGTTTTTGTGAATTCTCTGGCCGTGGCCAGCTCTTGTCCCGCTTGAGTATGACCAAAATCCTTGGCAAGATCATCAAGCAAGCTCTGTGCAGGCGCGATATACTGATCTCCGTAGCCATTGATAATGTTTTTCATTGCCTTGGCGGTGCGTTCATATTGTGAAGCATTTTTCATTATATCATAAGCACCACCAGCAATTTCTTTAGCTTTGATATTTGCAGTATCCAAAATCTGTTTGGCCTGATTTGTAGCTGAATTTAAAATATATTGAATTTCATCTTGTTTTGCTTTGATTTTCTGTTTTGATTCAGTTGCCATTTCCTCAATTTTACTTTTTGCCGTATTCATAATGCTATCTGCTTGCTGATTGGCGTCCGACAACTTTTGCTGGGCATCAGAATTAGCCTTATCCATAATGGATTTGGCTTCTCGTATCATTTCTTGTGCTTTTTTATCTGCATCAGCGACAGATGTCCATTTTGAAAGTCGATGAACTTCTGCTTTTAGAACAGAAACATATTTTGTCCACTTCTTCAGTTCTTCTTCATACTTTGCCTTGTGTTCAGATAACTCCGTGTCTTGTGAAGATATCTTCTTTTGTGATATAAAAAGCAAATAAAACAAGTAGCAGAGAATCCCAGATATTACGATAAGTAAAACCGCTAATATGGTTGTCATATTGCATGTCCTCTCAGACTATAAAGCATTTTTTGTCCCGTGGCCATTTTATTACGCCACGCTTATCTGTATAGTGGCACAAAGCCTATATTTTTGAAACATAGGGACAAACGATATTTGATGAATAGTCTGAACACGATTTCTTTGTAAGAGTTGCATCCTTCTTTTTTCACCTTCATCTTGTTCTGTATCCATCAAAACTCTTGTCTTGGCTCGCAATCGTTTCGTATCTATTATCTATCATTTCGATAATATAGTGGATTCTCCACCGTAATACAAGCATTTTTCAGGTAACAAAATAACGGCAAACGCCCGATAGTCTCAGACGTTTGCCGCCCGTGCTGGTTATTAGAGGGTATCACCCTCCTTATCCGGCATTCTTCGCCGCCGCCGGCTGGGCGGGCTGATTGGCGAGCCATTGGATTGCTCCTGTTTGGCCGAACCGGAAAACAAACTCATTTGCACAATCGTTTTTTCAAACAGCAGAGCCTGGCCGGCAATCCCCTCCGAAAGGATGCGTACGTCCTGGCCAGACCCCACTGAAGTAAATGTCGAAACCTGACAGTCTGGAATTTGGTTAAGATAATTTTCCGCTTGAGCCGCCGTAAATACTCCATCTGCCGCCTTGTTTGCCATCGCATCGACAACATACCCCGTCAGCAGCCGCCTCCAGACGGCCTCCAGCGTTGATGCCTTATCGAACAAATCCATCACCAAAAACTGTCCATTGACCGCCGCCATCACACCGCGTGCATTTTTCGGATACGGCAGTGCATCCAGCCAGCCGGCAATACTGTCCTGATGTGCCTTGACGACATCATTCATCGCCTGTGTTGGCGAATGGACACAAAAAGCGGCGCTGTATTCGGCGACGCCGTCCCACACCTCGCATTGGTCTCCATCATAACTTCCGCATTGTTTGAGATTGCGGTGCACCGCATCGGCTTTTCTTTGACGCAGGCGGGCGGGGGCGACATTGCCCTGCTGAAAATCAGCCGATACGCTGTTCCATCGCCCCTGCTCCACGCAGCTTACGGGAATTTTCAGGCTGGTCTTGGGCGCTATCAGAACCGTGGTATTCAGAATCCGGTTTTGTTTGGCGCCGACAAGCTCCTCGCCGTCGAGCAGCAGGATATACTTGTCCGAACTGTTCTCGGCCAAAATGGTATTGACCGAGCCGGCGGCGCTGACTTCCTGAATTGTAAGCCAGTGCTGACTGATTGCCTGTCCGCACAGCACATAGTCCAGACTGCCCATGTCCATCCCAGCCAGCGGCACCAGCGTCAGATTGCGATGGCCTGCCGGCACACCCGGCGCCAACGGGCCTGCGGACGCCGCAAACTCCTTAAACGACCTTGACTCTTGCATAGTTATCCCCTTTCAAATAATTCTTTTGGTAAAAGGATAACACATAGGTCTGACAGACTTGGTCAGAGGTTGAAAATATTTTTTAAGATAAGGGTATGACAAGGCGTGTCATACAACAACCGCTTGTGGTTTTAGCCGCCCATGTGCGGTCGGATGGGGTTTTGGAATTGGAAAAAAATTTTATCGCCGCGAGATTTTTTTCTTGCCTTGATACAATCCCATCACCTGATTGCATTCGTCGGCGATTTCCTCTGCCAGCGACGCCGGCGATAGCACTTTGGCGCGTCGGCCAAAGCCCAGCACCCAGCGTTTGAGTTCGGGGCCGCAGGAGACATTGAATTCTACGGTCAATTGGTCGCCGTCATCGGCCACAATGCGCTGGCTTGGGT
The DNA here is from genome assembly GCA_964537635.1 of uncultured Pirellulales bacterium. Lineage (GTDB taxonomy): Bacteria > Planctomycetota > Phycisphaerae > Sedimentisphaerales > Anaerohalosphaeraceae > Anaeroglomus. Next base: position 5,746 of record CAZICJ010000086.1, on the reverse strand, counting down.
GCCGCATCTCGCCGCGGACATTGGCCGCCGCCCAGCCGCTCAGCGAAATGCGCACCTGTTCGGGTTTTCCGGGTGTAAATATCCCGAAGCTGCCTTCGGTGTAGTTCTGCAGGCTGAAATTGACCGGCCGGCGAAACGGCTTGCCGCTCAGTTGTGCGGCGGCAATCCTATCGACTTTGAGCGTGCGGATTTCCTGGTACGCCTGCATATAGCCGACACAATACAGGTTGCCGTTAAAGAAAATCATTCCATAAGGATGAAATTCGGTCGCATAGATCTTTTTTTTGCTGATGGAGTCATAACTAAGCTGCACGATGCAGCAATCGAAGATGCCCTCATTGAGAATACGAATAGTCTTGGCGTGTACGGAATAATCGTTGCATACGGGATTTTTGACCAGCAGTAAGCCATTCATTCTTTCAAAATGCCGCAGGGCGGCAGTCGGCAGATAGGCTTTGATTTTGTCCAGCAGGGTTTTGAGGCCGTTGCCCAGCTCTGTGCCGGCCAGCGGTGACAAAAGCTGGTGGCTCAGATACAGGCTGACCAGCTCCGTAATGGAAAAGATAAACTTGTCGCTTTCGACGAAATTGGCCGACAGTTTCCAAAACCGCTTGCCGAATTCGCGCTGCTCAAAACTGACAGGAAAGCCGGATTCCTGAAGCAGATTCAAATCCCGATGAATCTGTCTGGGGCTGCACTCCAATTGCTTTGCCAGGTCTTCGATGCCGGCGCCATACCGCCGCATCTGTAATGTTTTCAGCAGATTCCATTGCCGCAGCAGCGATTCGCCTCGTGCCATACTCTATGCCTCCCTGGTTGTCAATCCATGAATTTACTGGACACCGTTCCATGCCTTCTTGATTCCCGGAGGCTGTTTGATGCCGCCGCGGCCGTTGGCACGGTGGAAATCCGTGATTATTTTGACCGCTTCCTGCGGGTCATCACAGACGCTAAATACATTCATATCCTGCGGGTCAATGTAACTGTGCTGTTCGAGCATGGTCTTTTCAATCCAGTCGAATAGCCCTTTCCAGTAGTCGCTGCCCATACAGACTACCGGGAAGTACGCCTGCTTGAGGGTTTGAATCAGCACGAGGGCTTCAAACAGTTCATCCATCGTGCCAAAGCCGCCGGGCATGGCAATAAAGCCATGGGCATATTTGAGGAACATGACCTTGCGGCAGAAAAAATAGCGGAAATGAAGCGACAAATTCTGGAATTTATTGGGTATCTGCTCATTGGGCAGTTCGATGTTGAGTCCGATGCTCTTGACGCCGGCCTCGCGGGCGCCCTTGTTGGCCGCCTCCATAATCCCGCCGCCGCCGCCGGTAATGACGGCAAAGCCGGCATAGCCGACCGCGCGGGCGGTCGCGACGGCTAATTCATAGTATTTGCTGCCCGGTTCGGTGCGTGCCGAGCCAAAGATGGACACGGCCGGACCTACCTGCGACAGTTCCTCAAAGCCTTCCACGAATTCGGCCATAATGCGAAACACGCGCCAGGTCTCTTCAGCCGCAATTTTCGAATAATCGGTCATAATGTCTCCAGTATTATTAGAGTATCCATATTCTATCGTCAATCCGAGGCTTTCCATTAAATCCTTTTATGAAAACTATGTATATAGGTATGTAAGTATGTAGGTATATATGTGGTTGCCAAAGATCTCAGAACGGGAGAGGGATTCTTCGGCAAAGCCTCAGAATGACCGGATAGATGCTGGGGATTCCAGGAGGCGGGGACATGTACAGCCTGACCGACGCATCTGTTATTAGTTGGAACGGCCAAGTGGGATTTAGACACCTTTCCTGTATATGGAAGGGATTGCATCATCATAGGGGTTATGGTAAGCTGAAGAACACCTACATTAGGATTGGCATTATAAAATGAAAACGGTATATATCGAAACATCCATGATTATGCACGCCTTCAGAATTAATGAGAGTAGAACAATGAAAGACCCGATTATTCAAGAACTCTGGAAGACCAAAGACCGGATTGCCAAAGAGTGCGGAAACAATATCGATACGTTAGCCAAAAAACCCAAAGAAAAAGAGGCCGCCAAACGAGCAGTAACTCTTGCGCGGTCAAAAAAGACTATCCGCTAAATTAATCAAACACCCTCTCTGTCAGGGGTAGTACAGCAACACATACTACCGCTGGTCAGCCGGCTGAAACAATCCTTATAATGCCGCGGATTGTCGGCAATGGTTTTATTCGCCTTGTGAAGTCAGCCAGTTTTGCGCCAAAACGATCAAGTCGCTGATGTTGATGACGCCGTCGGGGGTCGTTGGTGCGATGTCGGCTTTGGGGTTCCAGTTGGGCGACGCGGTGGTGGTTAGCCACAGGCTGCTGTACGCCGCCAAATCCCGCATATCCACAAATCCATCGCCGCCGGGCGGTGCAATGTCGCCTTGAATCGGGGCGGCAATCTCTTCAAATGCGAGATAGGGTTCATCTTCTAAAAACAGTCCGCCGCCGCGCAGCACGAGGTTGTATTGCGTAAAGAGATTCATTCCAATAATGCCATCCACTGTGCTGCCTTCCGGGCTGAATATATCCAGCAGGATGACCGGCACATTGGTATATTCGAGCCATTGTCCCAAAGCGGGAATTTCGATGCGGTCGAGGTAAAAACCGGGCGCGATGATACTGTCGCCGGTAACGCCGACGATCACGACTTCAAATGCGGGGTTGTGCGGGTCCAAGCCGAGCCGTGCGGCAATCCGCGAGCCGATGGTGGTAATCTGAGCGCCGGTGTCGAACATAAAGCGGTCTTTGTCAATGGCGCTGTGGGCGCCGTCGTACAAGTCCACACTGGAGACAAAAAACAAACTCTGTGATGAGTTGCCGGTAATAATGGATGGACTGGATGGTTCCAAACTGAAATTGAATGGGTCCAGCGTCGGAATAAATTGGACATTGACCGCTTGCAGGTTCCGTAAAACGAGCGGGACTTTGTTGGGATAATCTGGGATGCTGGGGTCGTTGTGCTGCAGTATCTTAATATCCGGCGCGGTTATTTGCTGGCCGGAACGCGTGATGGTAACTGGATTATCATTGCGGATGACGGTTGTAAAATAGACGCTCATCGGCGAGCCGATTGCCGTTGCCAAATCGGGCTGCTGCGGAGTCAGCGGTTCATCACCGACAATGATAGATGCATTGCTCTGGCCGACAAAGCCCGCGGTGCTGAGTAATTTGGCGTCACTGCCGCCGGTGCCGGGCGTCAGCGCGGACAGTCCCTTGATGAAAACACCGATAGGCAGACTGACCCACGCATCGACTGAGCCGGTAACGCCTTTAATCACCGTCGTGTTGACAGTCAGATAGTCTGGATAAAGATTTCGCAGCAAGGCATTCTCGTAGCCAAAGACATGGGCGCTGGCGCCGGTGTCAAAAATACCGATGGCATAGTCATTTTGTGAATCGGGAGTTGTTAGCGTCCCCTGAATGCTGGTTTCGGTAACGGCGACATAATCATCCTCGATGGCCTTGTTGGTCGTCAATACGACAATCCAGGGCACAAAACCATCAATAGGCGGGGAATCGATTACATTGACCATCGCGCCGGCAGGCAGCGCTTCGGCGGAAAACGCCGCCGGCAGCAGTTCTTCGGGCTTGTCGGAGTCAAAATACCGGATTTGCCTGACGACGGAGCCTCCACCGGCACGCCACTCGACAGGCTTAAATTCCTGCGCGTAAGCGGATGTGAAAATGGCCGCCAATAAGATGCACAACATTACCGTAATTCCGCATTTGCGAGTCGTATTCATAATTAACCCCGTCCATAAACAAAAAGTTGTTGCCGACTTACTATATCTGGAATCCCCGACGTACTTGCCGTTCTTATAATAACCGATTTGCCGGAAAAAACAACAAAAAAGTCCGATAATATTACCTTGCGGGACTGTTGGCAGTTGTTTATAGTTCAAAAAAGCGTTTTTCCTGCATAAACCAGTTAATCGAGCCGGTTGTATTTCCGATACCACAGCAGACAAAAAATATCTTTATGGAGTCGTAATCATGGGAATTCAAAATTGGTCTGACAATGTGATATTGGTCAATCTGGCCGCCGAACCGTATATGGGCGAAGAGCTGCACACCGTCAATCAAATGGTCTGTGAGCAGGTGGACTCTGATGTGGTGGTGGATTTTTCCGATGTTGTAATGGTTACCTCGTCGAGCCTTGCCAAGCTGCTGAAGCTGCGCAAGACCCTGTACGAAAACGGCCGTAAGCTGGTCTTGTGCGGCATGGGTTCGCAGACGCGCGGGATATTCAGCCTGACCGGACTGGACACGGTGTTTCATTTTGTCCAAGACCAGTTTGTCGCTCTGGCCGGCCTGCAAATGGCTGCCCGATAATTCCATCATTGACACGGGCGGCTGACAGGCTATAATAGCGCTGTTAAAGAATGACGAGCACATCGCGAACGCCGCCGGCGGAGGCGGTTTTCGCAATCTGCTTGCAAAAAAACGAGAGCCTGACTATGGAAGCAGAGTCGCTGCAGCAAATCGAAACGCTGCTGGGTTATTCATTCAAAAATCAAAAACTGCTGATTGAAGCGATGAGCCATTCATCCCAGACCGACGACCGGTTGGACAGCAATGAACGGCTGGAGTTTCTGGGGGATGCGGTCTTGTCGCTGGTTGTCTGCACAGCGCTGTTTGAACGCTTTCCGGATAATTTTGAGGGAGATTTGACCAAGATGAAAAGTTTGATTGTCTCCCGCAAGATGTGTTCGGATATCGCAATCGATATCAAGCTGGCGGATTTTATTCAGGTCGGCAAGGGAACCGACCGCGCCAGGGCGCTGATTGGTTCGATTGCCGCCGGCACGCTGGAAGCGGTCATCGCCGCCGTGTATTTGGATGGGGGATTTGAGGCGGCGCAAAAAATGGTCTTGGCGCTGTTTGCCAAAGCATTTGCCCAAGTTGACCAGAACGGCCACCACGACAATTTCAAATCCATGCTGCAGCAGTTCTGCCAGCGTAAGATGCACACCACGCCGCATTATGAACTGCTGGATGAAAAAGGCCCCGACCACAATAAGTGTTTTGAAGTGGCCGCCGTCATCCAGCACCGCCGGTATCCCAGCGCCTGGTCGATGACCAAAAAAGAAGCCGAACAGAAAGCCGCTTACAATGCGCTGATTGAATTGCGGCAGTTGAAAAAAGAAGAGTCGTCGGAAGAGTAATGCCTTGGACAGAAGAAGCCACAGAGAACTCAGAGTATTTTCTTAAACACAGATTTCGCAGATTACACTGATTCCACAGATTTTTCATTTTGATTTTTGCTTTTTAAGTTTCTTTCCGACCCGTAGGGTCAAACCTGAATAGCACTGGGTGAGCGAAGCGAAACCCAGTAAAAACAAAAAACTTGGAACTCAAAACTTAAAACTATCTTCCCCCCTTTGTCAATTCTCCATTCTCAATTTCTGCTGCCCCCGTTAAGAGTCCACGATTTATCATGTCTCAATCCCCCATCTTCAGCCCGCGCAGCGGGCGACATAACCCATTCGAAACAAAATAATTAGCATAGGCAAAACCGATCTATCGCTCTGATTCTTCTTCGTACCAAAAATCTTGGCCATTTTTTTTGTTTCCAACAGGTTCAACTGTTAATAATACAGGCGGCTTTTCATGTTTTGTTGCAACATAAATAAAACCTCCATCACAAAAGTAATTGGCCTCTTTGAGGTTGTCCCCATGCGTTGGACAGAAACACCTTTGAGTTAAGGTGGAACTG
>CAZICJ010000085.1:0-8503 GCA_964537635.1 uncultured Pirellulales bacterium | reverse complement strand
CTGAGAATCCTGCATCTGCACCGTTCCACCAACGCATTAATCGGATGAGCCGTTTAAATTTCATCGTTGATGGCAGGGGGACCTTTCTTTTTTATTAACTATCCACTATCAACTATTGACTTTAAAAAGCAGGATTTTTTGACGCAAGGGGAGTTTTTTTAGACGTGATTTACAGGATTCAAGAATATAAGAACCCAGGAACCCATCAGTAATTCACATACACTGTGCCGGCCGAGTCTGTACCGGGTTTGCACAGCCGAATCTCAGAGGTTTCTTTTTTATACAGCCAGCCGGCGGTCGAAGCGTTGGCCGTCGCTGCCGCCGCAAAGGTTGTCGTGGAAGCGACATACACAATCGATGATTTGCCGTTGAAGGGGTTGACGGGCAGTTTGTCCAAGTAGGGACCAAACACATAGGCGCCGGCAGGCGTTCTGCTTGCTGAGGCCTGTCCGGTTAAGGAAGAAGTGCCGAGAATCTGCCGCGTCAAGACGGTCGTCGAGGCTTGCGACAAGGTCGTGCCGATTTTGACATAGCCGACAGCCAGACTGTCGTGTTCAAATTTATACAGCCCAAGCTGCGTGCGCAGGATTTGCAGAGCCGCTTTGGCGGCCGAGTCGCGCGCCTGCGTGCCGTGGTCTTGATAGGCGGGGTATGCCAACGCCCCGATGATGCCGAGAATGGCCACCACAATCAATATCTCGATGAGTGTAAATCCCTTTACGCGGCTGGTTCGATTTGCGGACATAGACTTTCTATCCTGCTGCACACCGTCTGAATTAAAGTATAAAAACAAATAACGCCGCAAAAGAAAATTAAATATTTTCTTTTACACGTCCCATAAAATCCGCTATGGCGATATTACAATCAGGCTGAATTGACTTTTCTGAAATGATTTACTACATTCTATAAGGTATGTCTTGAAATTGTCTAATCACGGGGGTACACTATGAAAAGCAAGAATTGGAAACATCTGTTCGGCATCACAGCACTGGCTCTGCTGCTGTGTGCCTCAACGCCTTCCGGCGCGGGAGAATTTTATTATAGCGGAGAGGTGGTGGATATCGACCGTGCGGTCGATGGCTTTCTGTGGGTACAGAACGCCACAGTCAATATGTTCGCCAATGCGCATATCCGAAGCGACGGCGAATATGAAGGCGAGCTGTGGGCAACCTCCGGCTCGACAGTTAATATCTACGGCGGTAAAATCGACAGCATCCTGTATGTCACCAGCGATTACAACACCACACCCGAAGCCATCGTAACGGTGTACGGCACAGACTTTGCCGTCGATGGCGTGGCAGTCGATCCTTCCATCACGGAGTTATTTTTGCAGGCACAGCAGTTGTCCGGCCTGTACGAGGACGGCACGCCCTTTCTGTACTGGGTGGATTGTCTGCTGGAAGAAAATTTTTATCTGACGATTCGGCTGGGCTGGCTGGATAGTGAGCCTGTCATCGAACCCGATATTGAGCTGGCACAGTCCGCATACGATTTAGGCGATGTCGAGATCGGCCAGTCCGCGACGGAGGTTGTGTGGATTGCCAATAAGGGCAACGCCAATCTGACTATAGAGTCGGTCGGCTGGGCGGATGGTTCCAGTGCGGATTTTGCCATTACACCTTTTCAATTGCCCCTGACCGTTGAGCCCAACAGTATGGCCGGCGTGCAGGTGGTCTTTTCCCCTTCGGTCGAAGGGGCAGCTTCGGCGGTGATGCAGATACTCAGCAGCGACCCCAATGAATCGCTGGTGGAAGTCTATTTTGCCGGTGCGGGCATTGTGCCCGAATTGACCGCCGCCCAGCAAATCGACCAAATCATAGCCTTCTATGCCGCCTCGGTCAATAATGGCACTATCGTCGGCGACGGCAAGGGCAAAAGCGCCAAAGAAAAAGCCAAGGTCATCGGCCAAATGCTCGCCTGTGCCGACTATCTGATCGACGCGGGATATGACAAGTACGCCGTCTTCATCCTGCAGGTCGTCGATAAAAAGACCGACGGCAAGGCTCGCCCTGACGATTTCATCAAGGGTAGTGCGGCTGCCGAACTGAACGCCAAAATCATCAAATTGATCGAAACTCTGCAAAAGCAATAACCAACGCACACGGTTGATTTTCGAGGGCGGCACGCTGGTTTCTGCGTTGCCGCCTTTTTTGCTGCGCCGATTGAATTGTCTTGCCGGCAGAACGCAAATGCGGTATGCTCCAACCCTGTTGAAAATACGAAATATACGAAACCAAGTTGAAAGGGTCTATTTGATTGCGTATGTTGTTTGTCACTCTGAGCGTTAGCGAAGAGTCTCTTCCTTTGTATTGAAACCCAAGGGATTCTTCCCCTTCACTGCGTTCAGGGTCAGAATGACGTATCCGTATCGAACCGGACAATTTCATGGAGAATGGGTATAGATCCATCGGAGCATAGCGCGGGATGCGTTCTAATGCGGTTTTAAGCGGGCTGTTTTACGGCGTGATTTTTCTATCGGCGTTTCTGCTGTTCTGGGTGCAGCCGCTGATGGGGCGGTTTATTCTGCCCTGGTTTGGCGGCAGTCCGGAGGTCTGGACGACCTGCATGCTGTTTTTTCAGTTGTTCCTGCTGGGCGGCTATGCGTATGCGCATCTGCTGGCGCGGGGGACGCTGCGGGTACAGACGACCGCGCATACCCTGTTTCTTGCCGCATCCGTGCTGATGCTGCGGATTGTCCCATCGGCAAGCCTCAGGCCGTCTGCCGGCGATTTGCCCATTGTGCAGATACTGCTTATCTGTACGATTTGCATCGGGATGCCGTATTTCTTTTTGTCGGCAACTTCACCGCTGATTCAAAAATGGTACAGCTTAGTCTATCCCGCCAAAAGCCCTTATCGCCTGTATGCTGTCAGCAACGCCGGCTCAATTCTTGCGCTGGCGGCGTTCCCGTTCTGTTTTGAGCCGTTTTTCACCCGCCAGCAGTTGGCGTTCGGCTGGACAGCGGCATTTGTGGTCTTTGTGGTTCTGTGCGGAATCTGTGCGGCGGCGGCATTCAAAACGCCTGCACTGCCCGCCGCCCAAGTCAAGCCCATCCCGCAATCCAAACAGAATAAGATCGCCACCGGCGACCGGCTGCTGTGGCTGTTTTTGCCCGCCTGTGCCTCGGTGGAATTGCTGGCCGTTACTAACAAGATTACCCAGGACATCGCGGTCATTCCCTTTTTGTGGATTCTGCCGCTGGCTCTGTATCTGCTGTCCTTTATTATCTGCTTTGAACACAGCCGATGGTATAAGCCGGCGGTCTTTGTGCCGATGTTCATTCTGGGCATCGCCGGCGTTATCTACGCCCGCCTTGTCGAAGGCGGTATGAATATTACGGTCATCATCGGCCTGTACAGTTTTATGCTGTTTGCCTGCTGTATGGTCTGCCACGGCCAGTTGTATCTGCTGCGTCCGGCCAGCGAGTCGCTGACGGCCTATTATCTGATGATATCGGCAGGCGGTGCGGCAGGCGGAATCTTTGTCGGCCTGATTGCCCCGATGATTTTTAACGCCTATCACGAATTGCACCTCGGACTGCTGGTCGCGGTGGTCGCCGTATTGCTGTCGCAAAAAGAGGCCTCATTGCCGCAGCGGCGGCGGTTTTTTTGGGTTGCCGCCGTGTCGGTTGTCGGCATGGTGGGAATCCTGTTTCAGGGACGATTGTCGCTGGATAATCAAATCGCCATCGACAATTGCCGCAATTTCTTCGGTGTTTTGACCGTGTTGGAAGCCTCGCCCGAAGACCCGCAGCAGCACCAGCTTTTATTGCGGCACGGCACCACTTTTCACGGGATGCAGTTTCAAAATTCCGGCAAGAAATCCATTCCGACGACCTACTACGGCACAGACAGCGGCATCGGCATTGCAATCGCCAATTGCCCCAAATCCGCCGGCCGGCGGTTGGGCATTGTCGGCCTCGGCGTCGGCACGATTGCTGCGTATGCTAAGGCTGATGACCAGATATGTTTCTATGAAATCAACCCCGATGTGGAGCGGCTGGCACGCAAGTATTTTTCGTATCTGGCCGATTGTCCGGCGGCGGTAAAGGTCGCTCTCGGCGACGCACGCCTGTCGCTGGAAAATCAGCCCCCCCAGCAGTATGACATTCTGGTCATCGACGCTTTCAGCAGCGACGCGGTGCCGCTGCACCTGCTGACCCGTGAGGTCTTCCAGACCTATATGAAGCATGTCGCACCGGATGGTATTCTGGCAGTGCATATCTCGACGAATTACCTCGATTTGCAGTCGGTCGTATGGAAACAGGCGCAGCATCTGGGATTGGACAGCGTTTGGATTGAGGGCTTCGTCAATGAAGAAACCGGCACGCTGGATTCGGATTGGATACTGCTTGGCCGGCCCGGCTCGTGGATACAGCAGCCGCGAATCAAACAGCATCAAAGCACGTCGTATGCAGACCTGTCAAAAATCGATTTATGGACAGATGACCATATCAATCTGATTCAGATATTAAGGAAACTCCCGGAGAGATAAACCATGCTGGACTTACTGCGCAGTCGAAGAAGTATCCGCAAATACAAATCCCAGCCGATACCGGCGGACAAGGTGGAAGCCCTTTGCGAGGCGGTACTTCGCAGCCCTTCGTCGCGGGGTTTGAATCCGTGGGAGTTTGTCTTTGTGCAGGATAAATTCCTGTTGGAGCAACTGAGCCGGGCAAAGGCGCACGGATCGGAGTTTGTCAAGGATGCCGCACTGGCGATTGTCGTCTGTGCGGATGAAGCCCAATGTGATGTCTGGATTGAGGATTGCTCGATTGCTTCTGTTATCGCACATCTGGCTGCCCACAGCCTCGGACTGGGCAGTTGCTGGGTGCAGATTCGGCTTCGCACCGCCGCCGACGGTCAATCCAGCGAGGCGGTTGTCCGCCGGACATTGTCGATCCCCGATTCCATCCGTGTCCTGTCGATTGTTGCCATTGGCCTGCCCGGCCAGACGCTCAAGCCCATCCCTGCCGAAAAACTCCCCACCCAAAAAATCCACAGCGATAACTGGTAAAGATTGGTTTTAGTGGCTATTTTTGTTCATTATAAAGATATATAATACCCTATTATATAAATATATTACATAAATTAAGGAAACAAAACAGGGATTGGGTTGCTGGCGTCGGGTTTTTTCTTGCATTGTCCCGGTGGCAGACTATACTTTTAAGGTTTATATTTAAATGCTAACCAAGTTTGATAATTTCAGGTGAATGTATGCAATGGATTAAGTGGATACGGAAAAATCGGCAGCGGATAATGACCTTCGTGGTAGTCTTTTGTATGATTGCTTTTGTCGGCGGCTATGGCCTCGAGCAGTTTTTGATGTATCTGGGCAGCGGCGGCAAACAGACGATTGCCACCTTCGATCGGGGCAGCAAAATCACCAATGTCGAGATGAGCAACGCCCAGCAGGAATTGGAGATCATCAAGGCCGTTGGCGGTGCGGGTTTCCTGTTCTATAAGCAAACCCCCTTCCGCATGCCCGATACCAGCGCCCAACTGCTCGGCCATCTTTTGTTTGGCGATTCCCAATCCGCCGCGCAGCTTCGCGGACAGCTCAAGCAGATGATTCAACAGGGGCAACCGCTGCTTTCGACCGCCCAGGTGGACGCCTTTTTCACGCCGGAGTCGGAGCGCCCCGAAATCCTGTGGATTCTGCTCAATGCCGAAGCCCAGCAGGCGGGCGTCGCGGTATCCAATAAACAGGCGGCGGAATTTCTGCGTTCGTTGATGACGCAAATGTCCGGCGGACAACCCGTCAATCTGGCCGCCATCATTCAAAATATTGCCTCGCAATATAATTCCACCGACAAGGACATTCTTGCGACATTTGCAAAACTGCTTGCCATTCTGACATGGACAGAGCAGGTCTGCGATATGCAGAATGTTACGATGCCGCAGATTACAGCCGACATCGGCCGCAATATGGAAAGCCTGGATATCAATTATGCTGCCTTTGACGCACGGCGTTTTATCAGCCAGCAGGCAGAACCCTCGGCAGAGCAAATCGCCGCTCAGTTTGAGGCGTATAAAAACAGTCAGCCCAACCGGTTTTCCGATGCCAACCCGTTCGGCTTTGGGTATTTGCTGCCGCATCGCGTGCAGATGGAATACATCGTCATCAAGAATGATGATATCGCGGCGCTGGTCGCCAAGCCCACCTCCGAAGAAATGGAAGCCTACTACAGCGCTAACTTGACAAGTCAATTTCAGGAATCCGTGCCGGTGGACCCCAACAAGCCCGACGGCGAAAAGAAGACTATCACTCACTCGTTTGCCGAGAAATCGGAGCAGATTCGCAGAACACTCGAACAGGAACGCGCCGATAAGCAGAAACAGATTATTGTCAAGGAAATCCGCGACCTGGCGGATGCGAAATTTGCCTCGCTGGATATGGAAAAGGCGACCGTTGAACAGCTTATGCAGGCAGCGGTCGATTTTAACGCGGTTGCCAAGCAGATTGGCGATAAATATAAGTTGGATGTGCGTGCCGGCAAGACGGGCCTGCTGAGTCCGGATGACCTGAGCAACGACAACGCCTTGCGCAGCCTGCGCTTTGAACAGGCCGGCCAGTCCTATCAGCTCTGTGATGCGGTGATGATGATATCGGCTGACGGCAAACAGGCCAAGACCATCGGCCAGTACATCCCCAAACAGTGGGAAACTATCGGCACGCTGAGCGGCGGATTGTACGACCAGCAGGCAAACAAGTACTACGCCCTGACGGCGATTGCCCGCGTCATTGGCGTCTATCCGCCCCAAACGGCTGACAACGTTGATGTTGCTTACAGTATTGATGGAATCCGGCTCAAAGACAGCGACGCCCCCAAAATCTTTCGTCTCGAAGACAAGGTCATCGAGGACATCAAGCTGGTCAGTGCGATGGAAACAGCCAAAAAGCACGCCGACGAGTTCAAGGCGCTGGCAGCCAAGAACTGGGACAATGCGATTGAAGAATACAATACCAAGTACGCCCCCAAGGACCCCAACAAAGCGGGCGATGCGGAATTCAAACCATTAGTCGTCCAGACCCTCAGCCGGCAGATTCTTGTGCCGCAAAGCGACATGGACCGCATCCAGCGGTTCTGTGAGGAAAATCCGCTGATGGCTCAACGCTATCAATCGCGTATCGCGGCCAATATGCTCAATGTCAAATACAGCGAGCTGTTGGGCGAAAAAACCGACACCGGCACGATTGCCGACATCGTCGAATTTAAACCGCAAACCACGGTGTATGTCGTCAAGCAGATCAAGCGAAATCCGGCGACAACCAAAGACCTGACCGACAACACCGCAATGACGGCGCTGCGAACCACGGTTACGACATCCGCCTCGCTGGGGTTGACTCATCTGAACCCGGATAACATCAAACAGCGGATGAACTACAAGTCGCTGATTGCCAAGGACTCTGAAACCCCGACGCCGAATGCGGAAGGCGCTGCGGAGGACGCTCAATGACGCAGCCGCGTCAAAAACCCGAATTGATTTTGTGGCTGATTGTTGTCGCCCTTGCGGGCTGGGTGGTTCCGGGCGCGAGTTATTTTTTGATTAAACAGACACGCCGCGCCATTGTCGCCTGTATTACAATCACGCTGACATTTGCCGTCGGGCTGTATATCGGCTCAGTCGGGATTGTCGATTCGGTCGGGGGCTGGGCGTGGTATATGGCACAGTTGATGGCCTCGCCGGCCGTCTGGCTGTTCGACCAGATGACCCGCAGCGGACAATATCCATCCTATGGAAGGCCCTGCGACATTGGCCAAATTTACACCGCGGTGGCCGGCCTGCTGAATCTGCTGTGCATTCTGAGTGCCGTCTATATGGCCTATTCCGGACGCGGCGAAACCATTGGACAGGAGGAATCCGATGCTGTCTGAATTGTGCCTGACGCTGGCTTCGTTCACACGCCCTGAATCCATCGGGGTTACGGGGCTGTCGATGCTGTGGATGTTTCCGCTGCTGGCTTCGATTGCGGTGATTTATAAGACGGCCAAACTGCGGGCGATGTTCTGGCCGGCATTTATCAAAGAGACGCTCAAGCTGATTGCATTTCTGTCCGGCTTTATGATTCTGGCGATTGTCGTGCTCAATCTGGTCGTCTGGCTGCTGACAAGCTGACCTGTCGAAAGCTTTTCAACATGAATTTTTTTAACGCAAACGACGCAAGAAGGAGCAACCACAGATTTCGCAGATTACACTGATTTAAGTTTTTGATTTTTAATTTTCGATTTGTTTATAATTTAGTGCTTATGATTTAGGATTTTCCCTTGTTCGGAGTACACGATTTATCGTGTTTCCCCAATCCCGCAGGGATTGAATCCGAATAGCCGCAGGTGAGCGAAGCGAAACCTGCGGAAACTAAAAATTAAAAACTCAACACTCCAAACTATCCTTCCCCCCTTTGTCAATTTCCGCCATCCCCCAGCCCGCGCAGCGGGCGCCATAGTATAGCCACGCGGCGTAAGAGGCTGTGTCGCAATTTTATTTTCAATTCCTGTTTA
>CAZICJ010000084.1:0-8764 GCA_964537635.1 uncultured Pirellulales bacterium | reverse complement strand
CATAAAGCGATGTCCCTTTTTTGCAATATGCCAACGCATTTAACGGATGAACCAATATTTCGCCGGCCTGTTCCTTATTGACCGCATCCAGATGACGGAACAATGGGCGCTGGAAGGTCAGATTCGCGGGGATTACTATTCCGGAACACAGTCGGACTGGTCAACACGCTTATCCAGTCTATATACGCTGGATGCCGAAAAAGAGCGCAATCTTCGCTTCAGTTTTGCAAAGGCGTTTCGAACGCCGTTTGTCGCTGTGCGGGAAGTCAGCGGCAATCAAATTCCTATGGATTCGCTCCTCGGATTTCCCGGGTACTATTTTGTCAATGAAGTCCAGGCCGAAGACCTTGACAATGAGGAAACATGGGCTCTGGAGACAGGTTATTCAGAGAAGCTGAATAAAAATACCTTGCTGCAGGTCAACACCTACTATCAGCATCTGGATGAGATGATTGGGTTGCAGCAGCTTCCCGACCCATTGTTTTTCGGTCGGGCAATTTATCAGTACGCGAATTTGCAGGATGCAGAGGCGTATGGAGCAGAAGTCGAACTGAAAACGACCTATGATTTTGGTACCATCTCAAGCTGGTATTCTTACAATGAACTTCAGGAGCAATCCAGCAATCAGAACATGCGGGCCTATGGTCCGGCCAGACACAAAGCCGGTATGACGTGCCGGCTGAATTTGGACAGTCTGCTGACCCTGAATATCAATTACCGCTATTGTGATACGACAAGCACTTTTTCTGACATGGATCTGCCGTCCGATATGTCCCATCGGCTGGACCTGACATTGTCCCGAACAATCGCCAATGGCCGGGGCGAGTTGATGGTTGGTGTGATGGATGTATTCAATCTTACCAGCTCCGAGAATAGAGCCTTGAACAGTTTAACGAGCTATGAAACTCCCGGCCGTACATTCTTTGGACGGGCGCAGATAAAATTCTGAGGCACATCCATTGGGTGGGCATCGATTTATTCCCTCGCGATAAGTCAATCCCATGCCGGCCGGCAAAACAAAGTAACCGGCATAACAAATGTCCCTGCCGAAAATCAAGTTAATCGGCTTTACCTATTTTTTCCTGCTCTGAAATCTCAAATTTCAAATCTGAACCGCCAATTTTACTTTCTTAACTCCTTTGTTTTTGGATTTGTTTCGGATTTCGATAGTCGTATTTCGGATCTTACCCAATAATACATTTTATGTAGGTCGCATATGCATTTTATGTCGTTGCGATAGTAGTAGTTAGTATCCCATCCAATATATGACAATGCGAAATCAGCCTGTTTTTGAGGGTAATTTTAACTCAAATTTTGTCCGAATTACTCCGGTTTTTGGCTTTCCAGCATTTCCCGTGTCAGCTTAACCGTGATTATTTGTCCGGATTTTAGATTTTTGCTATCCGAAAGCGAGGACAAATTCACCAAAAAATAGCGTTCACAGCGACCTACCGGCGGGCGTTTGGATTCTACCAGCACATTGGCGACATCATCGATAAACAATAGCTTGTACTGACGCTGCAATTGCCTGTCTAATTCGGAAAGGATGGTCGTTCTTTGATGTATCACATTTGCCGGCAAGTGGTTAGGCATCTTTGTGGCGGGGGTGTTTTTGCGCAGGCTAAAGCCGAAAACATGGATTTTGGCGAACCCGACCGTCTTGGCAACCTCGATTGTTTGCTGGAAATCCGCATCCGTTTCCCCCGGAAATCCCACGATAATATCGGTGGTGATGGCAGGGTGGTCTAATGCGGTCTTTACTCTATCGACAACATCCATAAAGTCGGAAATAGTATATTGCCGGCACATTTTCCGCAGGATGTTTTCAGACCCCGATTGAAGTGGTAAGTGCAAATGGGGCATAATGTTATGATTATTTTTCATTACCTCCAACAGCCGGTCTGTAACATCCGCCGGTTCCAGAGAACTTAGGCGGATTCGTTCCATTCCCGGCAGGCCGGCGAGTTTTTGGAGCAAATCCGGCAGATTGTCCTGAGCATTGGCATCCCATTTTTTCCGCCGAGCGGTCGTTTGTCCATAAGCTCCGAGAAAAATGCCGGTTAAGACAATTTCCTTATGCCCGGAATCGATTAATTTTTGTGCCTCTTGAAGTACCGAATTTACCTCTTTGTAGCAAACCTTTGTCCGAATACGGGGTATAATGCAATACGAGCAGAAAGCGTCGCAGCCATCCTGAACTTTTAAAAATGCCCTGCTGTGTCCGGCGAACAACGACAACGGCCTGAGACTTTTTGACAAATCGTGTTCGGCAGGATGGTTAGAATGATTTTTCCCCTTGATTTTATCGGGAATTGATGGTTTACTGGTGGATTGAGGCGGGTCCATCCGTCTGGAATCGTCGAGCAGCCGCGAAATTTCTGTCGGCAGCCGCTCTTTGTCGGCGATGGTCAGCAGATTGTCGCCTGCCAGATGGGTCAGCTCATCGGCGTCGCCTGCGGGCAGGCAGCCCACGAGAACGACAGGGGTATCCGGATAGCGGCGCAGCATTTTGCGTACCGCCTGGCGGCTTTTTGCCGAGGCGATGGATGTAACGCAGCAGGAATTGACAATTGCTAGCGACGGCTGCTCGTGCGGTCTGGATGGAATCAGGCCCAGGTCCAGCAGAAGCTGAATAATCTGCTGACTTTCATATTGGTTGACTTTGCAGCCAAGCGTGTGTACGGCAAATGTTTTCATAGGTTCAGTATCATAAAACGAAAGCCGGCATAGATTCAAGTTATTTGTGCTCGGTAAATGAATTACTCATTGCGGGAGAGTTCGCAAATGGCGTCATCAGTACACGGAATGTGGGCAATCGATATCGGCAGTTGCTCCTTCAAGGCGATTCGTATCAGTCCTTCAGAGGAAGGTCTTGAGGTTATTGGCTTTGACTATCTGGAACACGATAAGATTTTGTCTGTCGCCGGCGTCAGCGCCAAGGACCGTCATGATTCCATTGCGGCGACGCTTCGGCAGTTTTTAACCCAAAATGACGTAGGCAAAGAACCTGTGGCCATTTCGATAGCCGGCCAAAACAGTTTTGCCCGGTTCACCAAGCTGCCTCCTGTCGAGAAAAAGAAGATACCGGAAGTGGTTCAGTTTGAGGCGGTTCAGCAGATTCCATTCGATATCAATGAGGTGGAATGGGATTGGCAACTGATGGAAACATCCGACAGTCCGGATGCCAAAGTGGGTCTGTTTGCCATTAAAAACGAGTTAATAGGCGAGATATTAGACCATTTCACTCGCGACAATGTCCGCGTGACGACGGTGCAGATCGCTCCTATGGCGTTGTACAACTATATATTGTACGAAGACCGGACGATTTCGGCGGGGGGCAATAAGGCAACAGTCATACTGGATATGGGGGCGGAAAATACAACGGTTGTGATTTGTACCGACAATGACGTCTGGCAGCGTAATATCCGCATTGGCGGCAATTCCTTTACACAGGCGATTGCGGATGCGTTCAAGGTGCCGTTTGAGAAGGCCGAAAAGCTCAAGCGTACCGCGCCGATGAGCAAATATATGCGTCAGATATATACGGCGATGAAGCCGGTTTATACTGAACTGAGCGGGGAACTTAGCCGCAGTCTGGGTTTTTATACCAGCAGCGGTCCCGGCCGAGGCAGTACATTCAGTAAGATTATTGCTGTTGGCGGCGGGATGAAACTTCAGGGGTTGACCAAGTATCTGGGGCAGTCTCTGGGGATTGCGGTTATCAAACCGGAATCTTTTGATCGATTGAAGCCGGCAGCGTCGGTTTCGGCGGCAAAATTTCATGAAAATCTGTGCGATTTTGGAGTTGCCTATGGGCTTGGCGTGCAGTTATGCGGCCAGGCACGCATTCAGGCGAATCTGCTGCCGAGCAACATTGCCCGTCAAATGGCCTGGACACGCAAGGCGAGGCTGTTCACGGCGGCGGCGGGCATCCTGTTGCTGATTACGCTGTTGACGCTGGGTGTGGCGTATCGAAGCTGGAGTCAGTATCAGAGTCAGGAATCGGTTCGCAATCAGGTCAACGGGGTACTGAGTGAGGCGCAAGCCGCTATCGACCAGTTGAACGGTGAAGAGGCGAAAAACCAGCCGCTTTCCGACCAGATTCAGAAACAATTTGATTTATTCAAGTATCGTGAAATCGTGCCGCAACTGAATGAGACGATCCTGGAATGCTTCCCGAATAAAAATAACACGCCCGACCAGGCGGCGCTGTTTGAAGCGTTTGAACAGGGCAATGCTGCCGGCGTCGCTGCGATTCCGCGCGGCGAACGAAAACAGTTGTTTATCACGCGAATGATGGTTCATTACACCAATGATTTGGAAAAAGCGGATTTTCCCGATCCATCCAAGAGCGAGTCAACGATGGACATGGGGGGGGTGGGGATGGGTTCGATGATGATGGATCCGGTGATGGACATGGACTCGATGATGATGGGTCCTGATGGGATGGGCGAAGCGGCAGCACCGGTAGTTGAGAAGAAGAGCGGATTTGTCGTAGTCATCGAGGGCTACACACCTTATCGGCAGATTTTGGATATGATTGACCCGACGGGGGTCAGTAAAAATGTCAATAAATGGGGAATTGTATCCCGTTTTGAGAATTTGGCCAAGACGAGAAAGAATTTTCCCTTTGAAATGTACAAAAAGGACAGTCCGCATTTCAAGACGGAATGGGGTCTGGTGGAATATACTACCGCCAATCAGGGCGGATTGCAGAAAACTCAGCCGGCCGGCATCGGGATACCGCAGGAGCAGCGGCGCATTCCGGAAACTGCAGCAGCCTCGCCCGGCGCCCCCGCCGGCACAATGATGATGGACCCGATGATGATGGGCGGGGGGGTGACCGGCCCAGACCGGTTGACGACCGAATGGGTGTTGCTGGACCCGATGACGGGCGAAGAGATTTCCAAGACATACGATTTGATTACTCCCGAAGATTTGGCGAAAAACGCGCAATGGACTGAAAAGGATTTGGGACGCAAGGAATACGACCAGTACGGCAAAGAAAAATTCATCGAACGGGACTGGTGGTTCCGTGTTCAGGTTAAGTTTGTATGGAAAGGCGCCCCGAAAGTGGAATTGCCGGCCCCTACAATGCAGGGAATGACGCCGACGGGAATGTAATCTGCTGTTGACAGACAAAAAAAGATTTTTACGAGAAATACTATGGCCAAGCAAGTAAATGTCAATATCGATATCAAGCAGTTGATTGAAAAACTAAATGGATTAAAGGGAATTAATCTGTCGGCGGTCAAAAAGTACACCGCGTTGATGCCGGCGACGATTTTGCTGGCGGCTTCGGGGATTGTGTTTATCGGTACGATTATCGTGGGCGGGTGGGTTAAGCAGGGCATGTCCGCCAGCGCTTCGACAGCGTCGAGTATCCGGTCTGTCCTGAATTCTGTTCCAAGCCGTCAGCAGGCCAAAGAAGCCCTGGCTTATGCGGAAATGCACACGCAAGACCTCAAGGCGGTGGAGGATGCTGCGGTTGCAGCCAGTCAGAGAGAGTTGATTTGCTATAAGCCGGTTATTTTTCCTGTTCCCAAAGAAACAACGTCGCAGGTCTATATTCAGTACGGCAGAAATTATGTTTCGGCGGTGAATGCACTTTTTGAAAAAATGGGTGCCAAGGACGCTCCTAGCGATTCAGAGATACGCAGTCAGATCGGCGTCGGTACGGGCGCCGGCGGTGCGGGGGCGATGGGCTATGCTTCCTCCACGGCGTCCACGGCCGCCTCATCGAACGCGCAGGTGGACTGGCTCTGTGAGGACCGCTCCAATCAGATACCAGTTTACGGCAACCCGGAAACATTGAGCTGGTACCCTTATTGGAAGACACAGTTTAAGCACATCAATGCGGACCAGTCTCTCAAAGACTGCTGGTATTCTCAGATTGCCTTTTGGATTTATGAGGATGTTGCCGCAACGATTCAATCGCTCAATGCCGGGTCTTCCAAGGTCAGCACTTCACCGGTCAAACGGCTGCTGGGTCTTCGTTTTGACAGGCCTGTATTTGTGGTGCCTCCTGCGGGCAGTTATGGCGGGATGGATATGATGGGGATGCCGATGGGCGGCGGTATAGCGGCCGGACAGCAGACGGATATTCCAAAGTATGTCAAAGGCTACGGCGCGCTGGTTCCGATTCCCTGGACAAATCGGATATGTAACGACCAGGTCGATGTGGTTCATTTTGCGGTTTCTGTGGTGGTTGACGCCAGATACGCATTGTCGTTTATGAAAGAGTTGTGCAGCGCCAAGCAGCATGCATTTCGTGAAGGTTTTAAGGAAGATGGTGCAGTCAAGACGGCCAAGCATAACCAGATAACTATTCTTCAAAGTGAAATTGGTCCGGTCAATCGCACCGAACCCATCCATGCTTATTATCGATATGGCAATAGTGCAGTGGTCCGCCTGAATCTGGTTGGCGAGTATCTGTTGAATCGCAAGGCGGTCGATGCGATCAAGCCGGATGTGATTTGGAAAGATCTAGGGCTGACCAACCCGGCCGCGCCTGCCGACGGGGTGTCTTCACCGGCCGACGGCGGGATGACGCCGTAGATGCAATGAGTAACATAAAGAATAGAAGCTGTTACGGATTTCATTCGGGATAAATCAATATGAGTAAGAAAAAGGGTACATTTGTTGACCAGTTTTTGGATAAAATTATTCTGGGCGCTGTCGGAGTAATAGGACTGGCCTTATTGTGGTTTTATGTGGTAAGCGGTCCCTATTCCCAGTCTGTTGGTTCAACACGGTACAGCCCCTCAGAGATTGATGAGCAAAACCGCCGGATGGCCGAGCAAATACGGGAAAAATTAGGCGGCGGAGCTCATCGCAAACTCTATGCTCTCAACAGGGCTGCCGAGTATGATAAAATGCTGAATTGCTCCATTTCTCCGCAAATCCCGCTGATTGCCCAAATACCGCTTCCCGGTAAGGGGCAGGATGTTGCCGGTACAGAAGGCCGCCTCTACACAATACCTGCTCTGCCGGCTGTCGCAAATGCTCAGGCGGTCTCTGTCCGCAATGTGGTGCGCAAGCCCACCCAGGATGTTACGATGGAAATACCATACGCAATGACGGCCTATGAGCCGGCCGATATGGATATTGTTTCTGTTTCTGCAACCATCGACATTCAGGCGCTGTATCAAAATTTCCAGAAAAGCTTTATGGGTCCTCGTCTGAAACCGCAATGGAAGGACCCTGTGCTGGCTGAGCCGGTATTCGCGAGAATTGAATTAGGACGCCGTGTGCAGATGGAAGATGGCAGCTGGGGGGACTGGCAGACGGTTCCGCAGGCGAAGATATTGACCTATCGGGCGCTGCAAGACCGGCTGCCGCAGACCAACGAAGAACCCGATGGCAATGTGGCAGGGCGCTATATTGGTCAATTTCGCAGCGAGGATATTCAGTTAGAGATTCTTCAACCGATGTGCTACGACTTTCTGACATCTTCCACCGTCAAATGGCTGCCGCCGGAATACCAGAAGCAGTATGATGAATTGATCAAAAAACAGCAGATGGAAGAACGCAAGAAGAAATTCGAAGAAAAACAAAAAGCGACCAGCCCGGGACGCTCCGGTATGGGTGGAGCGGGGATGACTCCGACGGCGCCTGCACGTCCGAGCAGGTCAACAACCCGCCGCGGCGGTGCCGGCGGAGATATGGGAATGATGGATCCGATGATGGGCGGCATGGCAGTGCCGGCGGTTCCGACCAAGCAGGAAAAAAAACCAGAGGATATTGTCAAAGAAGCGGACAAAGTGAAATTGGCTAAACCCCTGAAGTTAGGTACGTTGCGTGAACCGCTGCTGGTTTGGGCGCACGATGATACGGCCGCTCCGGGATATACCTATCAATACCGTATTCGCTACGGCGTGTTTAATCCCGTTGTCGGCAAAAACTGGTTTGCACCGGACAGCAAGGCGTTTCAAAATCAGGTTGTGCTTTGGAGCGACTTTGCGAGCGTGGCCGATGCAATCGAAATTCCCAAGATGCTGCATGTCTTTCCGCAGAAAAAATTGGCCGATGGCGTGATGGTCGAGATTTGCAAATACTATCTGGGTCAGTGGCGCAGTCAGGAATTTACGATTCGTCCGGGTCAGTTGATTGGCAAGGAGATGGAATGGAAGCCTTCCCCGGCCGAGGCGATGGGCGGCGAAATGGGGATGGTTGACCCGATGATAATGGGCGGCGGGGCGTCGGCAGGGCCGTTGATGGTTGATTACAGTACATTCTGGACGCTGGTGGATGTGGTCGATTCGGTTGACTGGCAGTATCCGGCAATGCGGAAGCGTGATTATTCGCGCATGATTTATGTCGATAAGGCCGGCCAGATACAGATACTTCCCGTACTCAGGGCAAACTGGACGCGGCAGATGTCCAAAGATTATCTGACCATCCAGGAAGCAATGAGAAAACCGATTGATGCGCTCATGATGAGTCCTGATATGATGGAGATGCCGCCGATGTGATCGATACTTGGCATTATCAAGGGAAACCGGCTTATGCGGTTTCCCTTTTTTTGTCAGCTCATTTGGGCTTTGGCGGGTCAGGTGCGTATGCGGTTTTTAAAGAGCAAGCACTACGGTATTATAAGTTTTTCTTATTCTATTATTACATTGGGTTCGTTTTGTAAAAAGTTCATATACGACAGCGCTACTTTTGATATTCATCCGCATTCATCGTCAAAAAATGCGGGTTTCTCTACTACAAGCCATTTCATAACCTCCTGAGTGTTATGATAAGACAAGCAATATGAAAA
>CAZICJ010000083.1:0-8809 GCA_964537635.1 uncultured Pirellulales bacterium | reverse complement strand
TGTCCACTAAATTCTATCCCTTTTTAACCAATTTTATTGGAGGAGAGCCAAAAATATAATTATAAGAACATATTGTTATTGACAACCGCATTTTTTGTCATATCATCTGTTTTGATTACGCGTTTATAGTCGTTTTTGACTACGCGTGTATCATCAGTTTTTACTACGGGGAAATGGATTGTATTTCGTGCAGGATGCATAACACCGGGTTTTTGAATTAGAGTCGCCCACCAGAGATTTTGAGTTGTTATGGACAGGTTCCCTGATTGCCGCAACTGGAGTTGATTTATACAACTTTTGACTGCGTGCGGAAAAACAAACTGGCAACTCGACCTACAAACGTGCAATTGCATGGACTATGATTATCGAAATGTCAGAGGATTTGGAAAAGAGGTACTTATTTGCTACACTATACAGCAGAGGACTGCTATCAGCAAACAGCAGGCAGTCGGCGGCGGAGCTGGAATTGAAAATTGAGAAATTGGTGATCAGCTATTAGAAACTAGCGGTTAGCAGTATATTTTTGAGGCAAATGAAGATGAGTCAGATAAAAAAAATGTTTTTTCAGATGATGAACCTTGCAATCGTTCTGGGGGTAGCGTCTTCCCTTGAGGCAGCGACTTATTATGTCGCCACGAACGGAAATGATACGACTGGCACTGGTGCGATTGGATCCCCTTGGGCGACAATCACCAAGGGACAGTCTATGCTTGCTCCGGGCGATACCTTGCTGGTTCGCGGCGGCAGATACTATGAAAGTGTTACTTTGACAAATCAAGGTGCTGTCGGAAATCCAATTACTATCAAAGCATACCCTGGAGAAACACCTGTATTAGACGGTACTGAACCGGTTACGGGTTGGCAGCAGTGTACCTCGACAGACCCTTTTTTGACCATACATGGAGTTGTGAACCCAAACTACAGGAGTATTTATAAAACAACGGTAGCCGCATCCAAACTGCCAGCAGATATGGCACGATTCATGCTATTTGAAAATGGAATACACAGCCGTATTTCCCGGTGGCCTGACCAGGCAGTTGGATATGGCATTGATATGACGCTGTTCAACTCCGTAGCGCCTGAAGCATACGGAGAGACCGCATTTCTTTTAGATACCGCCAGATTGACACAGGCGGATGGTTACTGGACAGGCGCCTGGGTGGATGTGTTTTCACATGGAGCAAATGCATGGGTTATACGCCGTACCATTGCGGACAATTCAGCCTGCAGACTGATTTTTGATACTCCTTTGGCCGCCGCGATAACATCCGGTTCCACGCCGGACTCCTACTCCATAGTCAACCACCCTCACATGCTGGATTCAGCCGGGGAATTTGCTCACACAACGACCCCGGTTAATGGTTATTACACTTTCTATCTGTGGCCTAAAAATACAGTCAATTTGGCCGCTAAAATCATGATTCCATCAAAAGGCTATTCCGTTTATGCCATAAAGAAAAATTATATTGTCATTGACGGGCTGCAATGCACGGGCTACACGAGCCATGGAATATACACTGAAGGCACTACCACAGACAACATAACCGGCATTACAGTCAAAAACTGCACCGTTGAAGATTGTGGCGGCACAGGCGTATATCTGGTATCCGCACATCACTCGACGATTGAAAATTGCACGATTAGCCGCGTGGGTGAACGCGGCGCATTTATCGTTACTGGAAGTTACGGATTAATTAAGAATTGCGTGATACGGGACACAACCAGCACCAATGCGTCTTTCTATGAGATGCAGTATGGCCAAATGATCGGCAACACATTATATGGCTGTATCGGGTCGCACGGAAACGGCATATCATGCTATATAAATTGCGACAAAATCCTCGTCGCTTACAACTATTTTCCTGTATCTAACCTTGCCTTTCAGGACATCAAAAATGCCGTTGTTTTTGCCAACATCTTCGACGGCGAGGATGAACTCCCGGGAATGGTCTCTACATGGAAAGACACCCATGGGCGAACCCAGGAGATCCAGATGTATGCACATAATACCATCTTGGGTACCACTATCAACAGCGCTTTGTCATTAAAGGGACAGACAACCTCACCTTATCCGCAAAATTATGTCATTAATAATATTGTTGATGGATGCAACTCTTGGGAAGAAAATCAGATCATTGATATGAGCTACAATCTATACACTGGCTACGGCTGGCGACAAGCCTCAAAATATAACTGGTCATTACAAACAGGAGAAATCGACGGGCAAAACACCCCACTTTCTGTTATATTCAAAAATCCAGGATTGCATAATGGCGCAGACTATACATTGAAAGCGGACAGTCCTGCGATTGCAAAAGGCAAGAGTATCGCTTCTCTGCTAAATACACTTGGCATCACGGCATGGTTTCCCGACTTTGATTTTACCAAAGACAAAGCGGGAAACACTTGGGCAGAAACCCCTTCCATCGGTGCCTACGAATACAACACGACTCAGCCTGCAAACCGTGCTCCTGTAGCCGCCAATGATACTGCCACAGTGCTGCAAAATAGTACGGTTAATTCTGTTTTCGTATTAGCCAACGACAGCGACCTGGACGGAGATACCTTGGCAATCTCCGGCATCACTGTACCTGCTCATGGCACGGCAGCTATCAGCGGCACTCAAATTAATTACACTCCAACGGCTGCTTATACAGGTTCGGATTTCTTTACCTACACCATTTCCGATGGCAAGGGAGGGACTGCCTCTGCAACCGTTACTGTTACTATTTCGCAATCTGCACAACCCTCAGACGATATTGTAACCGGGCTTGTCGGCGGCTGGAAATTCAATGAAAATAGCGGAACAACGGCTGCCGATTACTCGGGCAATACGAATACTGCAACCTTGGTCAATCAAGCACAGTGGAGTACAGGTACGGTTCTGCTGGACGGCGCAGATGATCATCTAAATTGCGGCAATGGCACAAGCCTAAATTTGACCGGAAGCCTGACACTTTCTGCATGGATTTTGCCTGAAAGTTACGGCCAATCGGGTTATGGCAGAATCATCGACAAGGGTACTTCCAGCAACGGCTTTTCCTTCTTTGTCAACCAAAGCAATAATAATTTGGGCTACGTAATATACGGCGGCTCGATAGTCTACTCAAATACCCAGGTTCTCCAACTGAATCAATGGCAGCATGTTGCGGTTACCTATGACCAGGCTGCTCAACAGATCCGCTTCTATGTCAATGGGAAGCCTTGCGGACAAACTGCCTATTCAACAAGTCCTGCTGACTCCTCGGCCAGCCCCCTTGTCATTGGAATTCGGAACTATGACAAGCTACGGGCATTTGACGGACAAATTGATTTCGTTCGAGTTTACAACCGGGCGTTATCTGATACAGAAGTAAATTCGCTCAATGGCTATGGACACACTGACGCAACGGCGCCATCAACCTATACAGTCACATTCAATGCCGGCACTAACGGGATACGGACCGGAGGCGGCGCTTTGGTCCAAACAATACAACACGGCGGCGCAGCGACAGCCCCAACAATAACGGCGAACGCCGGATGGACGTTTACCGGATGGGACAAGACGTTTAGCAATGTAACCAGTAATCTGACGGTTAACGCTCAATACACAGCATCAACCTACACAGTCACATTCAATGCCGGCACTAACGGGATACGGACCGGAGGCGGCGCTTTGGTCCAAACAATACAACACGGCGGCGCAGCGACAGCCCCAACAATAACGGCGAACGCCGGATGGACATTTACCGGATGGGACAAGACGTTTAGCAATGTAACCAGTAATCTGACAGCCAACGCCCTATATACACAGCTCCCGCTGGCCAGCAACCTGACCGCCCACTTGATGTTCGACGACTATGCCGGCACAACCGCACGCGATATGTCCGGCAGCGGTAATCCCGCAACACTGGTCGGCGATCCCGTATGGGGCAGAGCCTGGGCAAGAGAAGACTATCTGCGATTCACGACCGGTTCTCAGGCTGCCGTCGTCTCCACCTCGACCATTCGGCCTGACCGCGGTACGGTCGCCCTCTGGGTTGTGCCGGAAAATCTGGACATCGTCAAGTATTTCTTCGGCCATATTCACGACTCGGCTAACCGCATCGCCCTGTACGCCTCCGGCAGCCAATTGGCAATCAGCCTCGGCGATACATCCGCCCTGCGTACCGGCATCGCACCTTTGACTGTAAATACGCCGTATCATATCGCCTTAACGTGGGATGGCACCAGCTACGCCGTCTATGTGGATGGCATTTCCAAAGCCGTCGGCACCTATACAGGCCTGACGCAGTTGGCTCCTACCGCGGACATCGGCCACATGGGCAATCCCGCAAGCCGCAGTGCTATCCCCGGATTCAAGGGCATTTTGGACGATGCACGTCTGTACAGCAGAGCCTTGTCTGCCGATGAAATCAGCGCCCTGTTTAACACCTACGACATCAGTCAGCAAACAGCGTTGGCATTCGCCGTCAGCGGCCCTGCGGCCTATCAGGCTTCCAGCCTGCCTGCAGGCGCTGCATTCAACGATGCCACCCAGACATTCACCTGGCAGCCTTGGTACAACCAAGCCGGCGATTACGCAGTTTCATTTACAGCGGCCGGCCAGCCAACTCAGAACATAACGATTACCGTCCATGATGTAAATCTTGCGGATTGGTACAGAAATTTCTTAATTTATACTGGAAAACTAAACTAATCGGCTGTAGTATGCCGTAGCTAATTTGTAGTCGTGTGGTGTATCACCTGTCATTGGGGGTTCGCAGCTTGGATTTTTACCAGGGATGTACTAATAGGTTGCAGCGGTACTTAAAACGGAATGGGTGTCTCAAATGGATAGGTGGTTTGTACGGATGCTGGGTGCTGGGTTGTTTTATGCCCTGACGGTCAATTCTCTGGTTTGCGGGGCATGGGTCGATCCAAATAACAGTTATTTGTGGTCAGTTTCGGCCAACGACCTGGCCATCCCCACAGGCTATTGCATCACACAGGCGGTCTTGCATATCCACAATCCGGCGTATAATCCAAATTATCCCTCTCCAAAGCTGTATGTCCGCCTGCTGCCCTCTTGTCCGGCAGGCTTTCTGCAATTTCCCGACCAATCGAGTATGGATTACTTCACCCCGTATGGTTTTGGATTGGGCCTATTTACGCCCCAGAATTTGCCCGGCGGTACCATCTCCATTCCGCTGTCATCTATCAACAATCCGAGCAACCGCATTCACACCCGATTTGCCTACCCTTTCCAAATTCGCGGCGCCGATGGAATATTACGCCCGCTATCTACGGCCATTCTGTATTTGACCGATTCGCTCGGCGCCGGCAAAACTGCCTCGTTCGGTATTGATGCTGACGGTATTATGTTCGACGCATTGACACTTGAATTGACCATCACATCCTACTCCGGAACAGCCGGCCAGCAAACCATGACTGCATCCTGGGGCAATCGGAACAGCCCTGCAATCGCACCAATAGCCCCTCAAACCGTGATGGAAACGGACACGCTCACTTTCCCTGTAGCGGCATCCGATGCCGATAATGACAGCCTGACAATCTGGGCACAAAATCTGCCGGCCGGTGCGATCTTTGCGAACAATCAATTTTCCTGGACGCCGCCTTTAGGCTCCAAGGGAACCTATACGGTCTGGTATTATGCTTCGGATGGTTCACGAACCACCGCACTGGCAGTACCCATCACCGTTACGACCAAGCAATACACCTATCTGCGGATTACCTTTTAATCCTGCATGTGCAGATTGAGAAAGCAGGCGATTACATCCCCGCCAGAGCAAAGGCTTGCGGCAATGCCTCGATAATGTCGGTGGCGATGAGGCTGATTTGCCCCTTAGTTTTTGCGGCAACATCGCCGGCCAAGCCGTGAACATAAACCCCCAATACCGAAGCGTCAAACAGGGATAGCCCCTGCCCTGCCAGAGCGGCAATGATTCCAGTCAAAACATCTCCGCAACCTGCTGTTGCCATACCGGGGTTGCCGGTTGTATTAATGTAGGTTTTTTGTCCATCTGAGACAACGGTGCCGGCGCCTTTGAGTACGACAATACAGCCGGTATGCTGCACCAATTGCATCGCCTGTTTGATTCTGTCTTCCGGCATTGGTTTGCGAAAAACCGCATCCCACAGCCGTTTTGCCTCTCCCGGATGCGGGGTCAGGACAACATCGGCTTTTTTCTGGTCTATCCAGCCGCCCTTGCCCGAAAACCGACATAGGGTGTTTAATCCATCCGCATCGATGACCAGCCGCAGGCTTGGCACTTTGAGCAATTGCGACAGGGTTTCCTGGACGCCCGCACAGACTCCCGCTCCCATGCCAAAGGCGAAAACATCATTGTCTTTGGTCTGCTCGATCAGGATTGCCGCCGCTTCGGCTGATATTCTGCCGTCGGAGTCATCTGCCAGCGGAATGGTCGTATAGCACGGCTCAAGCCCTGCCGCGATCGCAAGTATCGACTGCGGCACAGCCACACGCACCAGACCCGCCCCGCTTCGCAGAGCCGCCCTGCCTGCCAGCACCGGAGCGCCGCTAAAACCGATGCTTCCGCCGACGATGCAGATTTTGCCGAATGTACCTTTGTGACCATCAGCAGGCCGCGGCTGAAGTTTGGGAATATCGATTATTTTTTGCATGGATTATTTCCTGATTTGCCGGCGGCAGTATGGATTTTCATATTGATAAGACTTGCCGAATACGCTGCGCCGAAACCGTTGTCGATATTGACGACGCTGACGCCGGAAGCACAGCTATTGAGCATTGCCAGCAGCGCCGCCAGGCCGTCGAAACTGGCGCCATAGCCGATGCTGGTCGGCACGGCAATGACGGGACAATCCACCAGACCGCCGACGACGCTTGCCAGCGCCCCTTCCATTCCGGCGACAACAATCACCACACAAGCCTGCTGCAATGCAGGAATATGTTCAATGAGCCGATGCAGCCCGGCGACGCCAACATCGCAAATCATTTCGACATGCTGGCCGAGCATCCGGGCTGTCCAGAGGGCTTCGGAGGCTACCGGCAAATCGGCTGTGCCGGCTGTAACAATCGCAATAACCCCATCGGTCGTCTGCGGCGGCTTCTGCTCCAGAATAATCATTCGGGCGGAGGCTTCATGGCGTAAGCCCCCAAGAGGGGTCTCGGTCTGCACCTGTTCAAAGAACGCCCTGTCCGCCCGCGTAGCGATGATATTGTTGCCCTTTTGCGCCAACCGTTCAAAAATTGCCGCAACCTGATGCGGGGTCTTGCCGGGGCAATAAATGACTTCGGGAAATCCGCAACGAATCTGACGATGGTGGTCGAGGCAGGCAAAGTCCATTTTTTCGTAAGGCAGATGACGCAGTTTTTCCGCGGCATCATGAATTTCCAGGCGGCCGGCCTTGACATCCTGCAAAAGAAGCTCAATTTGCTCGCGGTTCATATAAAATACACCTTATTATGATGTCGCAATGGGTTCCAGCGATAAATCGGCAAACAGCCCCGCTTGATATTTGTAATATGCCAGCGATGCGACCATCGCCGCGTTATCCGTACATAGGGATTTGGGGGCGACCAGCAATTGCAGCTTGTTTTTTTGGCACATCTGTTCCATCGCTTCGCGCAGGGCGCCGTTTGCCGCCACACCGCCGCCGGCCAGGACGGTCTTTGCCCCGATACGCTCGACGGCACGGCGGGTTTTGGTTATCAGCACATCAATGACCGCCGCCTGAAAGGAAGCCGCGATATCGGCTATCTGCTGCGGGGACATCTGGCGAATCTGACTGCGCCCCTTCATATCCTGCCCCTGGCAATAATACAGCACGGCGGTTTTCAAGCCGCTGAAGGAAAAATCCAGCGACTCCTTGCCCATCAGGGAGCGGGGAAAATCAATCGCCTTGGGATTGCCCTGCCGTGCGGTCTTTTCGATACTGGGTCCTCCCGGATATGGCAGCCCCAGCAGCGTGGCAACCTTGTCGAACGCCTCGCCGGCCGCATCGTCAATAGTCGAACCCAGCAGCGTCAATTCCAAAGCGGATTGTGCCTCATAGAGGCTGGTATGGCCGCCGGACACAATCAGCGCCACAGCGGGCAATTGGATGTGGGGCTGGGCAATCATCGCCGACTGCAAATGAGCGTGCAGATGATTGACGGCAATCAGCGGCTTTTGCCAGCCGAATGCCAGCGTCTTGGCCGCGGTAACGCCGACCATCAGGGCGATGGCAAGGCCGGGCTGATTGGCGACGGCAACCGCGTCGATATCGGCCGGCGTCATCTGTGCCTGTTCCATCGCCTGTTCAATGACAGGCAGGATTTTTTCCAGATGGGCGCGGGAGGCAATCTCCGGCACAACGCCGCCATAGCGTTCGTGAAGGCTCGCCTGGGAAGCGACAACCGACGACAGGATACGCTGACCATCGGCAACCACCGAGGCGGCTGTCTCATCGCAACTTGTCTCAATGCCCAAAATATGAATGGATTTCGTTTGTTTGGCTTCCATAAACCGCTACATTATCCTTTTTGGCCGGCAAAGTCAACCAATAAGTCAGATTCGCATGGAATGAACCCCGAACCAAGAAAAAAACGGGGACGGGTACGTTCTGGCGCCAGCCAGGTTGTACCTGTCCCCGCTTTTAAAAGACGCTAACGGCACAAGGGGAGTTTTTAAAATGGGATTGACAGGATAAACAGATTTTTTGGGCCGCAAATAGCAGATGATGGGCTTTAGCCCATCACCCGTATTGCTATTATAGCTGTCCTTATTTTTAATCTTTGATTTTTAACTTTTCTGGTTCAACTCCCAAAAAGTTGGTTAAATTATCAGGCGACGAAGGCCTGTTTGAC
>CAZICJ010000082.1:0-8896 GCA_964537635.1 uncultured Pirellulales bacterium | reverse complement strand
AAAAATCAGGCAAATAGAAAATACTCTGCGGAAACAGGCGGCATGAAAAATAATCGCTCAATCAACCGACTTCTTCAACAGCCCCCCAGTCCCCGTTTTGTCAGTCCCCGTTTTGCTCTTTCGAGGAAAAGAGATAAAACGGCGTGGGCATGGCTCCCTGCGGGCTGCTTTTATAAAAACGACAAATAGCAACCAAGGGGTATGTACCCCTTCCATATTACCCGGCGATATGCGTGTTTTGGTCGAAAATGGGGGTGTTCTTCGGGGGTTAAAATGAGGTTAAGTCTCTATTTTACAGGGGATAAAAATTATTTCATTTTTTGGGTCGATAGCAGGATAGCGTTAGCGTAATTGGCACTATTCTAAGAATATAAGAACATAAGGACACAGGAACGCAAGAACAAGGCGGGCTTTTCGGAAGTGTTGTTGTTTTCGCTTGACATTGCTGGCGGGTACTTTATGATTGTCCGAGCCGGCATCGGACAATACCGGAAATAACTATATCGTTATATGAGATAAGGGATTATAAATGATAGTGGATTGTCATACACATTTGGGCTGTGAAGTTGCCGATGTTTCTTTCGGCCAGCACAGCCAGGCGTGCAAAGATGTGGATGTCTGCTTTGTGCTGGCCGGCTGCGGCAAGCAACCCGAACAGGCCAATGATGACCTGGCCGATTATGTCCGCACCAATTCCAAAGCGATAGGTTTTGCCATATTAAATCCCCTGTCGGATTCGATAGTTCGGGTAAAAGACCTGAAAAGTCGGGTTCTTGACAGGCAATTGCGCGGGGCTGTGCTTTACTGTGCAGAGGACCGGTTTCATCCATCACACAGTCGGGCGATGCGTTTGTATGAGGCGGCCGAGCAACTGAATATCCCGATATTTTTCCATAATTGTCCGCCGTACAGTCCGCAAGCGGCAATGGAATTTGCCCAACCCTGTCAGATCGATGAGATAGCCACAACATTTCCGAAGTTGAATATTATTCTTGGCCGAGTGGGGGACCCGTTTGTAGAACAGACATTTTGCCTGCTGGGCAAGCATGACCGTGTATTTGGGGATTTGACGATTATTCCACATAAAATCTGGAGCGTTTATAATCTGGTACTGGGGGCGTACGAAGCCGGCGTGATGGATAAACTGCTGTTCGGCAGCGGATTTCCGTACACAACACCGCAGGCGTGCATTGAAACACTGCTGGGCTTCAACAAGATTCTTTCCGATACGCATTTGCCGCAGGTGCCGCGTGAAAAACTGCGCAGTATCGTCGAGCGCGACAGTATGAGTCTGCTGGGCTTCAACAAATAGAGGAGTGCCATGAGCCGAGAGCGCTGGGGCAGCAAACTGGGGGTGATACTGGCGGTGGCCGGCAGCGCTGTGGGACTGGGCA
The DNA here is from genome assembly GCA_964537635.1 of uncultured Pirellulales bacterium. Lineage (GTDB taxonomy): Bacteria > Planctomycetota > Phycisphaerae > Sedimentisphaerales > Anaerohalosphaeraceae > Anaeroglomus. The sequence continues at coordinate 7,502 of CAZICJ010000082.1, read as the reverse complement.
ATTTTCTTCGTTTTCCGGTGCAGGCTGCCAACAACGGCGGAGGCGCCTTTATGATTCCATACTTTGCGGCGTTTTTCCTGCTGGGTCTGCCGCTGATGTGGATCGAATGGACGATTGGGCGGTATGGCGGCGGGTTTGAACACAGTACGGCGCCGGGCATCTTTCACAGCCTCTGGAAAAAGAGCCGCTTTATCAAATACTTCGGGGTTATCGGTATTTTTGGTCCTACGGTTATTTTTATTTATTACACCTATGTCGAATCGTGGCTGCTGGGCTATTCGGTCTTTGCGATTACCGGCAAGTATGCAGCGTGCAGCGACCAGGCGTCGATGTCGAGTTTTTTGCGGGCGTATCAGGGGCTTGAACACAATCAGCATTTTGCGGGCATTTCGACTGCGTATTTGTTTTTTCTGATTACCTTTGTGCTGAATATTACGGTCATTTGCCTGGGCATTCGGGGCGGTATTGAAACGATTTGCAAGTGGGGTATGCTGGTGCTGTTTATTTTCGGGGCGGTTGTCGCAGTTCGCGTCCTGACGCTGGGGGCGCCGAATGCGGGTAAGCCAGACTGGAATGTTGCCAATGGGCTGGGGTTTTTGTGGAATCCGCAATGGGCGAAATTGAAAGAAGCCAAAGTGTGGCTTGCCGCTGCCGGTCAGATATTCTTTACGCTAAGCGCGGGTTTTGGGTGCATCCTGACATACGCCAGTTATCTGACCAAACGCGATGATGTGGCCCTGTCGGGAATGACTGCGGCAACGACCAATGAATTTGCCGAAGTCATTTTGGGCGGCAGCATTGTAATACCTGCGGCATTTGCGTTTTTTGGACCGATCGGGATAGAACAGGTCGCCAAGGCAGGAGCGTTTGACCTTGGGTTTGTTACGATGCCGCTGGTGTTTGGAAAAATTGATGGCGGGCAATGGTTTGCATTTATGTGGTTTATGCTGCTGTTTATTGCCGGACTGACCAGTTCGATATCGCTGGCGCTGCCGGCGATAGCCTTTTTGCAGGATGAGTTTAATCTGGATAAAAAGACGGCAAGCATCCTGTTTGCCATTGTGTCGTTTAATCTGTGCCAGGTTGTCATCTTCTTCAATGGACAGGGTGTACTGGGCGAGATGGATTTTTGGGCGGGGACCTTTTGCGTGGTGCTTTTTGGGGCGATCGAGTCGGTCTTATTCGCCTGGGTATTCGGGATGGACAAGGCGTGGGATGAACTGCATACCGGCTCGGATATCCGTATTCCGCGATTTTACCGGTTTATCATCAAATATGTCACGCCGGCGTTTTTGATATTAATACTGGGCTTCTGGCTGGTACAGGAGGGCTTTTCGACGCTGCTGATGAAAGGCGTCGATCCGGCCAGGATGCCTTTTATTATCGGTACGCGCGTGCTGCTGGTTAATCTTTTTGCCATTCTGGTCTTTTTGGTCTGGTTGGTCTGGCGCAAACGCGAAAAAGGAGAAATCCCAAAATGACATTAGGCGGATGGATATTTATGCTGGTAAGCTGGTGTGTCATTATTGTGCTGTTTGGGTACAGTATGTATCGGACGCTGCGCGAAACGGATAAGAAATGACTGCCGGCAGTGAATCAGCGAGTCAGGATGTCCTGCATTTGCCGCAGGCTGGTTGTGTGCAGATGGTTGTTTCGGCGCGGGCACGGTATCTGCGCCTGATTGTGCGAAGCGAAAAGATGATTGAAGCAATCTTGCCGGTGGGCTATCCGCGGCAGAAAGCCGTCGCATTTATCCAGTCTAAAGAAAACTGGATTCATAAACAATTGCACAAACTGAAAACCTGTCCGCCGCAGGAGCCGGTCGGTTCATCCGATATTCAGCAACTCCAAAAGAAGGCGGATTTTCTGGCGGTTCGGCTGGCTCAGCTTGCCCAACGAATCGGATTAAAGTATTCTGGGGTTCGCATTGGGTTTCAAAAAACCAAATGGGGAAGCTGCACCGGTCAAAACCGGATTCATCTGAATGTGGCGACAGCGTTTCTACCGGCTCATCTGCGGGATTATGTGCTGCTGCACGAACTGGTGCATATCCAAATCAAGGACCACTCGCCGCGATTCTGGACGGCGTTAGACCAGTATGTCGATGGTCGATCGCGCGTTCTGGCGAAAGAATTGCGGCGTTATCGACCTGCCATGCCGGCGGGCTGACGAAAAAGGCTGCTGCCTTATAACCGTTGGATTTACGGCAATGAGGCAACTCACCGCCCAAATGACTGGATTCCCGCCTTCGCGGGAATGACACAGCCTATACAATCACCTGTTATGGCGCCCTACTGCGCGGTTTTTTCTGCCGCCGGCGGGGCACTGCTGCTCAGGGGGCTATCTTCCGCTTCGAGGGCAGTTTCGATTTCTTCGGATGTCGGCACCGCTGCCGGAAGCTCAATCATCGCATTCTTGAATCCCAGCAGTATCGGCTGCATGTTCTGCGGAATTTGAAACGCCAGGTCAATCCATGCGGTTTGTTTCTTGATATCTTTACCGGATATGGAGATGGTCTCGCCCATCTTTTTTTTGACCAGTTTCTTATTTTCAATCAGCCCGACCGCATAAACCGGCGTTCCAGTACCGCTCAGGGCTTGTGCGTTGTCCTGCGCCTTGCAGACGATGCGCACCTGGGCAGGGGTAAAGGCGATATCATTGCTGCCGTTGGCCGCGCCGCCGTCGGAGATGGCCTTGGAACAGATTCCCGTTCGGATGACGGCGACCTGGCCGACCTCCGGGATATTCCAGATACGAACCGGTTTTTTTGAGTCCGGGGGCAAAGACAGCGATTTGGGTGAGGTGATAATCCAGACCGATTCGCTGCTTGTGCAGCGATTAAGATGATTGCGATTGACAAAATCCGCATTCAGTACGCCGAAACTTTTGCCGGAACTGAGCGACCCCTGGCTGAACCAACTGAACAGACCGCTGACCATCCCATCGGTATTGAGGTGCGGCTTGAGTGGATTGCTGACACTGATATCGATGGCGGCATCGTAACGACTGTAGAGTCTGCCCGAGCCAAGCGGCGCCAGTCCCAGTGCGACCAGCAGATGTCCCGAAAGCATCAATCCGGTCAATGCTCCGAATATCAAATTCGCAATCAGTTTCGGCATCTTGCCGAAATCGACATTGGCTCTAATGAGGGCATCGGTGGCCGCCCTTAGGGCAGCAAATCCGAAAATGAAAACAACAACAAAACATCCAGCCGGCGCCCACTGTCCTGTATAGCCGTTTTCCAGAACAAAATCGGCAGCCGTTTGGTAATAGTTGAAGGCGAGAATGGAACCAAAAACAGCAGACATCAATGTCGTGGCCGACGCCATAAGAGAACACCTGAAGTGGAAAAATGATATGGTCAGCAGCGTGATCAGCAGGATGGCAATAGTAGTGAACATAGAATCCTCTTTATCTTGAATTAAGCGGAGAAATTTCGAATGACTTCATTGATGGAAGTCGTTCCATTGGCGATTTTTTTAATGGCCTGTTCCTGCATATACAACATTCCGGAGCGTCTGAACGCGGATGCGATATCGCTGATGCCGGCGGCGTTGCGGATGGCCTTTCGCAGATCGTCGGTAATACGAATGGTTTCAAACAGTCCCATTCTTCCGTAAAACCCGGTTCCCTGGCATTTTTCGCAGACTACAGGCTTTCCGTGCTTATCGTACTCCACTTCCCCCGGACGATAGAAAGTTTCCACTTCATTGGCGGGAATGTTGAACTTTTGAAACAGCGACGGATTGGGCTTATACGCCTGCCGGCAGTCCGTGCAAAGGGCTCTGGCCAGCCGCTGATTGATGACGCATTCCAGAGCGTCGGCCAGGATGTTTTTGTCCCCGACGTATTTGAGATACTTTCCGACGGCCTCAATGACGCTGTTGGCTTCCAGGGTGGCATAGACAATTTTTCCGTCTTTGGCGGCGACACAAGCCAGTTTGGCGCACATTTCATCGTCGCAGTCTTCCACGCCGACGATATCGGGGCCGCGACGAAAGACCGATTGCAGTTTTTTGGAGTAGGATGTGGTTCCCGTGTCGCTCATAGAGTACTCATTCTGAGTCATATTGGGCAGGTCTGCGGCCTTTTTCTTTTCGAGTGTGTTGATGTTATTCAGGAAGGGGTCGTGGTTGCCCAGCAGGGTGTACAGCGTGGTGGTTCGTCCACTCTGGGATGTGCCGGATATCAGAATCAGTCCCTGCGAGATATTCTTCAGCGAGCGAATCGATTCGATTTGATTTTCATTGAGTCCCAGCGTGTCGATTTTTCGCGAGCAGAAATCCTGGGTGTGAACCAGCCTCAGTTGTTCTCCCGCGGTGGTGCCGGCGCTGTGGGCTTCCCAGGCTGACTTTTTTGTAAAGTCATTGTTTTTAACGACGGAAAATTTGCCTTTCTGCGGCTTGCGTTTTTCCTCTGTGTCCATATCCGCCAGATGCTTGATGTAGCGGGCCATCGTGTCCACTTCCTCGCGGCTGCGATCCGGCTGGCGGGTTGGGGCGCCGTCAATTTCATAGACGACGGAATAATTGTCTTTTTGCGGGATAAAACTGACATTGGAAGCACGTCTCCAGGTTGCGTCTTCAAGGCATTCGCAGGTAATCGCAAAGCCTTCGGCATCGGGGGATTTGGCGGGGGGCAGAGGCGCCTCGTTGTTATTGGCGGTGATGAGCGTCAAGCCGCGGCTGGCCTTGCGTACCTTTTTTTCACTATTGACAAACAGCGACTTGAAATAGTCTTTGGTAAGTACTCTTTCGAAGTCGGCGACGCGGGCATTGCGATGCATAACGTATGCCATCAAGGAGGCGACGAAGGCAACAAGGAAAACCGCCATTCCGAAAAAAAAGACCGGGATCAGCAGCCACAGCCAAATCGCGGCAAAGCCGACGCCGGCGACTAATCCTGTCCAAAATTGCCGGTTCGTTCGCACTGCATGACAGTCCAGATAGACCCAGTTGACCAGCGGTATCCAGGCCAAAAATGCGGCCAGCAGCAGCAAAAGCTTATACAGAGAAACATATCCGCCGGGTTCAATCAGTGCGGCAATCAGTGTGGGCATAGCAGTTCATTCCTAAATCTTAAATCTTAAAATAGTTACATAATACCGCTTGACGAGGTTCGTATGCCCTTCATCGCCATTTTGAGTTCTTCGACATTGGGGGCATAATCCATTGCGACTTTCAAATCGACCCATTCTTCCTCAACCAATCGCCTGAGGCTTTCAGTGAAATCCAGCATGCCTTCGCCGGCGCCGGCACGGATGGCGCTGGGGATGTCGGCTTCGCGTTCTTCGCTGATGAGCTTGCGGATAATGGGGGTGCGAATCAGGATTTCGACGGCGGGTACCCGCGGCGATTCCGGGCGTATGCCCGGCAGCAGCTGCTGGCTGACAATCGCCCGAATCGTCAGAGCAAAGGTCGAGCGTGCCAGTTCGCGTTCTTCCTGCGGGAACAGGTCTAATATACGCTGAATGGTTTGCGAGGCGTTGTTGGCGTGCAGCGTTCCAAAGACCATGTGGCCTGTTTCTGCCGCCCGCATCGCGGCTGTGAGGGTTTCGCGGTCGCGCATTTCGCCGACCAGCACCACATCGGGATCTTGGCGCATCAGGCTTCGCAGGGCATCTTCCCAATTGGGAACGTCGATGCCGATTTCCCGCTGCGAGACAATGGATTTTTGATCCACATGCAGGAACTCCAGCGGATCTTCAATGGTAACGATATGGGCGGCGCGGGTGCGATTGATATAATCGATCATGGATGCGATGGTGGTGCTTTTGCCGCTGCCGGTAGGCCCGACGACCAACACCAGCCCATCATGGGTTTCGGCGGCGATTTTTTCGACGACGGTCGGCAGGTGGAGTTTTTCGAAGGGAGGTATTTTGCTGCTGATGCGCCGGGCGGACACACTGATGAAGTTTCGCTGGCGAAACGCATTGATACGAAAACGGTCGAACTGGCCGACCTGATAGGCAAAGTCCAGGGCGCCGTTTTCCAGGAAGTATTGTTTTTGCTTGGGGGACATAATCTCGAAGATGAGTTCTTCGATTTTTTGTTCGGTGAGGATTTCGCCTGTGGTTCTTTTGAGTTTGCTGCTGATGCGCATAATGGGAGGCATCCCGACTTTGAGGTGCAGGTCGCTGGCCTCTGCCTTGACGGCGGCCTTAAAGTACTTGTCGATGTCCGGTACCTTTTCCATGTGTATTTGGCTGTCAATCGGTTGTCCGGCGGTCATTGGCGTCTCCCAAAAAGATATGGCCTGCATCGATAACTCCAAGCCAAGAATCAGCTCATAAATACGGCATTGCTGTCCATACATACCAAACCCGTATTATAAACATCTTTCTACAATAATGTCAATCGGTATCTTCTCCTCAAACTTCCCGATATTTCGGCGTGTTTTGACGAGCGGTGAATAGTGCAAAGAAATCTCCTTATTTCTGACGATGATAAAGGGTGTGTCCATATCCGTTTAACTCGTTCAAAAATAAGGAGATATATCATGGTTAAGCAGGATGCTCTTATGGGCTCATTATCGTCCAATCTGCATGGATTTCTACAGTCTATTCAAGGTGGTTTGTCAGGTCCAGACAAAAAGTTTCTGCGGGATGGATTTATTGGGCTGATTCGAGCCGGTCATCCGATTGTCTGTCAGATGGCCCGTGAAGTTCCCAATCAACATTCGGAGTACACCACGCGGGTCAAGCGGCTGGATTTACACTTGACTTGCGAACGAGATTTTGACGGGGACAGGTCAAAAAGGCTCTCACCCCCCTCTGGGTATCGCAGGTCATTGACGATACGCCGCTGATTCTGGATTTGTCGGATTTGGCCAAACCCCTGGCGACGCAGATGGACTACCTGGCGACCGTCCGGGACGGCAGTACCGGCAAGTTGGTCAATGGCTACTGGCTGGTTGAGATGTACGCTTCGGTACGACGGAAGAATCCATTGCCCATCTTGCTGGAAGCATTCAGCCATGAACACCCGGACTGTCCCGGCCAGAATCCGGTGGTCATCGATGCGGTTCGCCGGGTATTGACTCTGACCGAGGGTCGCGGGGTACTGGTGGTAGATCGCGGCGGCGATGCCCGCGTATTCCTGAATGACTGGCTGGATAACGCCTATCGGTTCGTGGTCCGAATGCGTGGAGACCGCGATTTGATGCGGTTTTACGCAGAGGGAACTGGGGATGGACAGTGGATTGCCATAGAAGCCAGGTATCTGGCCGAGCGATTGATTGGCTACGCCCAAGTCCTGCCAGACAAAGTGGATTTCATGTTCTATCGACTACTAACCGGACTGACGCATATACTCAACGCCTGTTTTTACATCCGGAGGGCCTTGTTATGAAAACACTTGCGAAAAAATCGGGAAGTTTGAGGAAAAAGGCTGCAAGGTGCGACAGCACCACCAAAACCGCTCCTCTATATGCCCTCTATATCTCCGTGGTGAAAATCCCGTTTTCTTTTGTCTAAGAACTACGAACTCCGAACTTCTCCATAT
>CAZICJ010000081.1:0-9468 GCA_964537635.1 uncultured Pirellulales bacterium | reverse complement strand
AGCCCTTGCAGCGCGCAAGGTTAATTTATACAAAAATTAGGTTATGAAATGGCTTTTAGGACTTCGAAATTCGATTTTCGGATTTGGCTGCGGCCACAAGCCGCGTCAGGCTTTGCGTGGTCGTAACATCCTGTCAAAAAAACATCCCCTCTCATCTTTCTTTGTGTCTGGACCTGCGGCAAAAAATTCCGCTTTCTCTTTCCTAAGAACTGTTTTTTTGAAAGAACCTATTTTCGCAAACTTGCCCGCGACAAATTCGGCCAGCGGCCGCGTTTATTTTTCCGAATTCCGTAATTTTTCCACCCAATATATTTAGCATGTCCGATAAAAAACCGCTCCAATCCCACATTTTCAGTTGAAAAGTACTTTTTATAAATTAATTAAAAATCTTCCTATTTTGTCTAATTAGCCCATATTAACTATGACGATAGATTTTTGTAGAAAAGTAAATTACCTATTTTTACGGAGTACGTACTATGGAAAGTACAATGATCGAACAGCGGAGTGATGTTAGGTCAGATTTAAGCTGGCCTGTGAGTATCTGGCTTCCGGAGGCAAATCGGTTCTTTTCGGGCAAAAGCGTCAATGTCAGCAGGGGCGGGGCCTATATTACCCTGCCGATGACAACACCGGTTCGTCCGGGTCATGAGATTGAAGTCAACTTCCCCCGCACGATGTCGCTGGCCAAGCAAAAAGGCCAGTACGCCCGCATCAAACAGGGCAAGGTATTGCGTGTAGAACGCTCCAATATGCTTCGCAGCGGCAGTATTGGTATTGCCGTCGAGTTTGTCGGAGCATAAGTGATTAGCCGCGGCTGAGGTTTTTGGAAACCTCATCAGGCCGGCAGAAGGGCGCGAGGTGGCGTATTAGGCTGGACAACATCCAGCCTTTTTTATTCTGCCTGAATCAGGGCGATAAAGCTGTCGCATTCGGCCATCGAGGCATCTAATTGACGCAGCAGGGATGTGATTTGATTTTGAAATTTCCCGAATTCCTGCTTAACTGAACCGTCTGCCTGGGCGTTTAGGTTGTGTTTGACAAACAGCAGTTGGTCTTTATACGCCTTCAGCGCTGGATAGATGTTTTCGGTGCCCTTCTCAAATCCCATCACCAGCTTGTCGTAGCGCGTCATCGTCCGGTTAAGCCGGTCTTCGCTTGCTTGTCTAAGTTGTGCATCTTCATAAAGTTCCAATTCTTTCTGCCATTCATCATACATTGCTTCCAGCACATTGGTCAGTTTATCGATTTCGCTTTCCAATTTGCCGGTACTGGAATCACAGGCGGCATAAAGGTTTTGGAGTTCCTTATATTTTTCTTCCAGCAGCGCCCCTCGCAGGGTGGAGCTGACCTGAAACTGTTCCAGCGACATGGTGAATTTGTTGCTGATATCACTTTGCGCCTCGCGAACGCGCAGCACCTGGTCGATAATGAGCTGGCGTTTATGCTTGCCGAAGGTTTCCATCGTACCATAGTAGGTCTGTGAACAGCCGGCCAGCATCATTGCCGCAGCCAATAAAACACATCGGTTCGTTTTCATCGGTTTTTTTCCTTGATTGAGTTATCCCAATCGGGTTGAAGATTGCTCTGATAGACATACGGTCTTGTAGGACATTTTCCGCTTGCCTCTCCCTTAATTATCGTTAAAATGGGGCGAAAAGTTGCAATAAAAATGGAAACTGCAAAAAACCAAATACCGCTGACGCGAATCCAGAAACTGATTGGCAAAACGATGCTTGAATCCAAGCAGACCAAAGCCAATGGCTATATGTCTGTCGCTGCCGACATTACCCAGCTTAACACCATGCGTCGGGAATACAGCCGCAAATCCGGCGTGCGTGCAACGACCAATGACTTTTTCATCCTCGCAATTGCCCGTGCGGTCGAACAGTATCCGCTGTTTGCCGCCGCATTTGATGAGTCCCGTCAAAACATAGTCATCAGCGAGCAGATCGGGGTCGGTTTTGCGGTTGCCGCACCGCAGGGGTTGGTCGTTCCGGTGATCAAGGATGTGTCGCAAAAAAGTCTAATCGAAGTAGCGGCTCAAAGCGACCAACTGCTTAACAAGGCTCGCTCCAATCGGCTTGTGCCGGACGATTTTGACGGCGCCAATGTGGTACTGACCGGTCTTGGGATGTACGGGATTCGCTCCTTTTATGCGATTTCGCCGCCCTCGGCTTCGGCGATACTCTCTATCGGTCTGACAGAAGACACGCTGACGCCGGCCGAGGAAGGCGCCGCCATACGCAAATTGATGGATGTCTCGCTGGCGTATGATGGGCAGATTATGGATGAATTTTACGCTGCGGGATTTTTGCGGTGTATCACCCTGCAAGTTCAAGACCCCTGGTCACTGACATAATCCCATAATAAAAACCTTTTCATAAAACATTCTATAAAAAATTTATTGACAAGGGTTTTGTTGTGTATGATAATGTCGATAATAAATGAATAGAAGAGGTTGTTACAAAACCTTTTTACGCGAAAGGCTGCTTTATCATCCACAAAGCAGCCTTCTTTATTTGGTACACACATCAATTTCCCCGATTGAAAAATTGATATTGCATCGGATATGGTGTTTGCTTTATCATATACGGCAAATTGATTACGATTATTTTGAATAAGGAGATGGATTATGATACGCACCGGCAATCCGGCATTGAACGATCAGGTCTTTACCGCTGAGCCGTATTATGGCGAGAATGCGATGACGGTACAGGGAGCGGTCAACAAGACGGCTATCCTGCTGGGTATTCTGATAACGGCCGGCACATTCAGCTGGCGTCATATCGCCGATGCGCAGGCCGGCGCGCCCTGGCTGATCATCAGCCTGATCGGCGGTTTTGTGCTGGGGATGGTCATCGTTTTCAAGAAAACCTGGGCGCCGGTTCTGTCGCCGCTGTATGCCGCCTGTCAGGGACTGCTATTGGGGGCGATATCAGCCCTGTTTGAAAAGCAATTTCCCGGTATCGTCATTCAGGCGGTCTTTATGACCTTTGGGACGCTGGCAGCCCTGCTGGTTGCCTACAAATCCGGCATCATTCGTGCCACCGAGAACTTCAAACTGGGCGTTGTCGCAGCGACCGGCGGCATTGCCCTGTATTATCTGGCATCGATGATAATGGGATTCTTCGGCGTCCAACTGCCTTTGATTCACAGCACAGGAACGATGGGAATCGTGTTCAGTGTTGTCGTGGTAATCATTGCGGCGCTGAATCTGGTGCTGGATTTTGACTTTATTGAAAATGGGGCCGCCGCCGGCGCACCCAAATATATGGAATGGTACGCCGCCTTTGGTCTGCTGGTAACCTTGGTCTGGCTGTATATCGAGATTCTGCGGCTGCTTGCCAAGCTCAGCGCCCGCAGAGATTAGGAGTTTTCCGAGATGCTTGCGATTATTGGAGGTTCCGGATTAGGGCAGGTCTTGGGCGAGCAATTGGCCGATGTCCGTGTGGTGTCCGCTGATACGCCGTTCGGCAGGCCCAGCGGAGATATCCGCATCGGCAAACTCGGCGCCCATTCGGTGGCGTTTTTGAGCCGTCACGGGGCGGGGCACCGGTATAATCCGTCAACAGTTCCCTATGCAGCCAATATATTCGCCCTCAAGCAGCTTGGAGCGACGGCGATACTTGCCAGCGCCGCTGTCGGTTCTTTGTGTCAGGATATCCAGCCGCGCGATCTGGTTTTGGTTGACCAGTTCATCGACAAGACATTTCGACGGCAGAATACCTTTTTTGACGGGCTTGGCGCGGTGCATTGCGAGATGGCGCAGCCCTGCTGCGGCCGGCTTCGCAGTATTCTGATTCAGGCTGCGGAGGGGATTGCTGCCCGTGTCCATGCCGACGGAACGTATGTGTGCATGGAAGGTCCGCAGTTTTCCACACGAGCCGAGTCGCTGATGCACCGTCAGTGGGGCGGCGATTTGATTGGGATGACGGCGATGCCGGAGGCAAAATTAGCGCGCGAAGCCCAGATGTGCTATGCCTTGATTGCGCTGGTCAGCGATTATGACTGCTGGCAGGATCATCACGCCCAGACTGACAGCCAACTGCTCTTACAGGAAATCATCGGCAATCTGAATACGGCGACGGAAAATGCGGTCCAGTTAATTGAGGCGGTACTGGAAAAGGCAATGCCCCTGTGTGATGATACATGTCCATGCCGCAAGAGCCTTCAATTGGCGGTTTGGACTCAGCCGAGTGCAATGGATGCGGCTGTGCGGGAAAGCCTTAGCCCGCTGTTTCAATAAAAAAAGGCCGCGGACAACACCGCAACCTTTCGTTTTCTCACCTCGTTAATTTGTTAGATGCTTTTGAATCTCCAAGACACACCAGCTTTTTCATAATCCCCTCCGGAATAGAAAAAAGGTGTACTTCCCGCTATTTTCAAAAAACATACTGCTCATAAATATACCATGAAAACAGTTCCAATGGTGTTAGAAATGTTATTTATGGAGTAAAATAAATAAGCAAATCCTTCATTGGGCTAATTGAGTATGCATGCTATGCAGATTGTATAAATTATAACGATTATAGCGTTTGTGCTGGCAAAAATGAAAACTTGCGGTTTGGTAATCGGCGCTATACAATAGGTTGTATGATTCAGCCCAAAAAAACAAGTAAAGGGCGTTTGCCGCAGGGTCTTGAGATACTCTACGAAGATGCGGATATTCTGGCCGTCAGCAAGCCATCCGGGCTGCTGACAATAGCGACAGAAACCAGCAAGACCCGCACGGCGTATTATGCGCTGACCGATTATGTGCGCAAGGGCAATGTCCGCAGCCGCAATCGCCTGTTCATTGTGCATCGGCTCGACCAGGATACTTCCGGCGTGCTGCTGTTTGCCAAGCACGAGCCGGCCAAGCAGTACTTGCAGCAGAATTGGGATAAGACCAAGAAAATCTATCTGGCGGTCGTCTATGGGCAGGTGCAACCCAAGGAAGATGTCATTGTCTCCTACCTGATGGAAAACCGGGCGTTCAAGGTCTATTCGACGACAGACGCCAAACAGGGCAAACTGGCCAAGACGGCCTATCGGATGCTTGACGAAAAAGGCGGCTTGAGTCTGCTGGAAATTACACTGCTGACAGGACGCAAAAACCAGATTCGTGTTCATTTGACCGACCGCGGTCATCCGATTGTAGGCGATCGGAAATACGGACGGACGGACGACCCGCATCGGCGGCTGGCTCTCCATGCCGAATCCATCTCGTTTCCCCATCCTGCCGACAGCAAACTGATGACGCTGACGGCAAAACCGCCGGCCTATTTTCGGCTTTTAATGAAGAGCCCACCACACGAGCCAGAATAACTACTGTCGTTTAGGTCAACTGTTGGCGCCGCAGCATTTTTTGTATTTTTTGCCGCTGCCGCAGGGGCAGGGGTCGTTTCGTCCCACGCGGGGCTGGTCGTGTTTAATGGTTTTGACTTTCTGTTCGCCTTGCGGCGCCATCGCGGCGGCGCGCTGCTGCTGTGCCATCTCGAATTGCCCTGTCTGTTCGTGGGATGTCCTGCTGACATTCCAGACGGAACGCGCCCGCTGGCCGGCCTGCAGGCGGACTTTGAAGATGATATCAGTTACTTTCTCGGCAATCATCCCGAGCATCTGGTCGAACATCCGGTAGCCTTCGCGTTTGTATTCAATTTTGGGGTCGCGCTCGGCATACGCCCGCAGCATAATGCTTTCTTTGAGATGGTCCATCGCATAGAGATGGTCTTTCCAGGTCGTATCATACATCTGCACCAGCACATAGCGTTCAAGGTCGGCCAGTTCCGCACGCAGAAATTCGCGGCCGGCATGTTCGATGGCCGCCTGTGCCTTTTGCGGCGTATCGACATCCGTCAGCGGCAGCTCGACGCCAAAGCGGTTCTGCACCCACTGGACAATGGCGTCCGGCGACAGCTTCGACTGCTGCTGCGCCGCATCCCGCAGCTTGTGCGAATGCCAGGCGCGGCTTTCTTCCAGCAGCATCTCGTAGATTTTCTGCGGCTGCATCTGGCTCAACTGCTCAGCGGTGTACAGCGTCTCATAGCGGCGGTTAGCCCATTCGGCCATCGAAGCGAATCCATAGACATTGGGTCCCTGCGGGCCAAAGACCATCCCCATCGCAAATTCCACCGGATATTCAATCTCGCGCTGGAGGTACTTGGCCTCGATGGCCGCATTGACCTTATCCTTAATCTGTGCCGGCGACAAATCCTTTAATTCTTCGGCCTTCAGTTCAATGGTGAATTTGGCCTGTGCCCACTGGACAAAGACCTTGACAGCAAAGCCTTCGGCCAGAAACTCGGCGATGCGGGCGGCGTCTTTTTTATCCACCTGCACAATCGCCGCTTCGGTCAGCGCCTGCTGAATTTCTTCGGCGGACATCTGTTTGAGTTTGCTGATGGACAACTGCACATCAAATGCGCTCATCGCCCAGCGGCTCAGGTCGTCCAATTTCCAGACGCTGCGGTCTTCGAGGTCTTCCATATATTCGCCCAGCGAAACCTCGATGGTGTTTTCCAGATTGCGGCGCGCCTGGTCGCGAATGAGTTCTTCGATCTCGGCCGCTTCCAGATGGACGATTTTGGCGGCGTCGATATCAACGCCGAACTCATTTTTTGCCCATTCGGTGATGCACTGATACGGATAGCGTTCGTTCAGGATGGTCTTGCAGCTCTGGTCAACGGCCTGTTCGAGCATCTGCTCAATGACATCTCTGAGATTTTTGCCGGCCAGGACATTGCGCCGGCGGGTGTAGAAGATTTTGCGCTGGTAATCCATCACCTCATCATATTCCAGCAGGCTTTTACGGGCTTCAAAATTGCGCTGCTCGACCTTTTTCTGTGCCTGAGCTATGCCCTTGCTGATGCGTTTGTGATAAATCGGTTCGCCTTCCTGCCAGCCGATCAGCGACAGGGCTTTGACAATCCATTCGGGGGCGAAGATGCGCATCAGGTCGTCGTCAAAGCACAGATAAAAGACGCTGGAGCCCGGGTCGCCCTGCCGGCCGCAGCGTCCGCGAAGCTGATTATCGATACGCCGGGCTTCGTGGCGTTCGGTGCCGACGACATGCAAGCCGCCCAAAGCCTGCACACCGGCGCCAAGTTTGATATCGGTGCCGCGGCCTGCCATATTGGTCGCTATGGTTACATTGCCGCGAATTTCGCCGGTACGGGCGGTGTGCTGATGGCCTGCCTTTTCCACAATCAGCGCCTCGCGGGCGTGCTGTTTGGCATTGAGCACTTCATGTTCCAATTGATAGCGGCGGGTCAAGGCCTGCGAAATCGCCTCGCTTTTTTCGACGCTGACGGTGCCGACTAAGACCGGCTGGCCGGCACTGCTGGCACGGTGAATCTCATCGACTAAGGCGTTGAATTTTTCCTTCATCGAGCGGTAAATCATATCATCCTGGTCATCGCGGACACAGGGCTTGTTGGTGGGAATGGTGATGACTTCCAGTTTGTAGATGCTCTGGAACTCATCGGCTTCCGTGGAAGCGGTACCGGTCATGCCGGCGATATCGCCGTAGAGCTTGAAGAAATTCTGCAGGGTGATGGTCGCCAGCGTCTGGGTTTCTTCCTTGACCTGAACATTTTCTTTGGCTTCCACCGCCTGATGCAGTCCATCCGACCATTGACGCCCCTGCATCAAACGACCCGTGAACTCATCGACGATGACGACCTTGCCATCTATCACGACATATTCTTTTTCGCGTTCAAAGACTTTGTGCGCCCGAAGCGCCTGTTCGAGCAGATGGTCCCAGCCGATATTGGCGCCGGTAAAGAAGGATCCGACGCCGGCGGCTTCCTGGGCGGCACGGTAGCCTTCATTGGTAACGCGGACAGCCTTGCGGTCAATTTCAACTTCATAATAGCAGGTCATTGTTTCCAGCCGCGCCTGTCCCTGTTCAATCTGCGTCTGGGATTGGTCGATGACGCGCTGGGCTTTTTCGGCGCGGGCGGTATCTTTGGCTTTTTTGGCGTCGGACAGTTCTCCCTGTGCATTGGCTAAGTTTTTCTGCCACTGGTCGATGTCGTTTTTGAGCCGGTCATAGCCGGATTGCAGCGAAATCAACTGGCGGGCGACAGCATCGGCTTTCTTGTAGCGGGTTACATCGTCAAAGGCAGGCCCGGAAATAATCAGCGGCGTGCGGGCTTCGTCGATCAAAATCGAGTCCACCTCGTCGATAATTGCAAATTCCAGCGCCCCCTGCGACATCTGCTCCAGCGAGACCTTCATATTGTCGCGCAGATAGTCAAACCCAAATTCGTTGTTGGTGCCGTAGGTGATATCGCAGGCGTACTGCTGACGGCGTTCGTCGCCGAGTGTGTCCATATCCGATTGTATCGCCCCGACGGTCAAGCCCAGGGCGCGGTAAACAGGCCCCATCCATTCGGCGTCGCGGCGGGCTAAGTAATCGTTGACGGTGATGATATGCACATGCCTGCCGGTCAGGTGAACCAGGTAGGCGGCCAGTGTCGCGACTAAGGTTTTGCCTTCGCCGGTGGCCATTTCGGCGATGCTGCCCTCGAACAGGACATTGCCGCCGACAAGCTGGACATCAAAATGCCGCATCGCCATCGTCCGCCGGCCGGCCTCACGCACCGCGGCAAAGGCTTCCGGCAGGAGCTGTTCGGGCTTTTGTCCCTGGGCAATCCGATGCTTGAACTCCATCGTCTTGGCTTTGAGGGCATCATCCGACAGCGCCTTCATGGAGTCCTCATATTTGCCGGCCGCCTGCGCTGTCTGCATATACCCCTTGACCAACCGCTCATTGCGTGAACCGAACAGCTTAACCAATAATTTATTTAACGAAAATGCCATCGTAATCCCTTTAAAAAGAGGGGCAGATTGTGTTTTATCGAATTTCCGACATTATTTGACGGGAATTATACCGGGATTGGGGGTTTTGTCAATGTATTTCGGCTTGCCCGCCCCCAAATCTTGATAGTTGAAAAAGAAACGGTGGATTGAGTTCATAGCTTACAGACGAGAGAAACCGCAACCCTTCGTCTGGCTAAGGACAAAGTTTCGGCGATGACACGGATTGTCATTCTGATGCTATGCCGAAGAATCCATTTTCTTATTCAGCCCGCGCAGCGGGCGATATGATACGGCCATGCCCGTAAGAGGCTGTGTCGCAATTTTATTTTCAATTCCTGTCTATCCTCGGCAATCCGAGTTCTTTTTGTTTTATCTTTCAATTTTTCCGTGGGTCCGGTTTATTTTTTCATTGCATCGCCACTTTCTGTCTCAAGTTCTCGAATTTACAGAGTTTCCCCCGCTTCACATCAGCATTTTTTCAATTGGGCCACCATTCCGGTAACGCCCAGCAGAGAGATCATCCGCCGAATGTTAAAACATCCCGCCAGCAAACTCATCTCGGCTCGTACCCCTGCCAGCCCTCGCAGCAGGAAATGACCGGCTCCCAAGTTCCGTTTCCGCCTGATCCGAGGCTTCACTGGACTCTAATAATTGTCCAATCCG
>CAZICJ010000080.1:0-9604 GCA_964537635.1 uncultured Pirellulales bacterium | reverse complement strand
CGCTGGACAAAAGATTATTATACAAAATACGATATGGCAGTCGGTTTGAGTCTAAAGGGAGAACTTCTGTACCGGCTGCATCATAGTATGCATTTGTTGCACAAGCTTCGGGAAAAGCCGGCAAAACTGTATCGCCGGATGCGTGCGGCGTTTGCATCGTTCTTTGTGGCGCTATACTTCAGCGACTTTGCGTCAAAAGTTAAATCTTATGTGAATACATTGGTTTATGAATGTGAGTATAGCGATCTTGAATTAGCGATTGTCGCGCTTTAACCGGATTAACTTTCCTGATCAAAATATCATTCATGCAGGCTTTTATTGATTATAGTTTTCCTGATCCGAATTTTTGGAACGATTATAAAATATTGTGGGACAATAGCTTATACAAGCCTGTGTTCCAGTCGCCACATTATATTCAGGATTTGGCTGATAAATACCGCAGCGCGCTTGCCGTGTACAAATTTGTACAAAAGGAGCAATTAATGGGCGCCGTTTTTTTTAAAAAAGAAAATGGCGTGTACACATTTCTGAGTGATGTAAAAAATGATCATAATTTTTTTGTGATCCATAGTCTGTGTTCAGACGAAGATATACAGGCGTTTTTTACTCATTTCCTGGCGTTGGTCAGGAGAGAGCGGTGGTCTGTCATGTTAAAAAACCAGCCGACCTGGGCATCGTACATGGATATTTTTATTAAAACCGGTAGAGCAAGCCATTTATACTGGGAAAGTTCCAAATATGCCGTGTGCCCCGTCGCCGAAGCAGAAACACCAGGAGCATTACGTCATTTATTTAATAAATCAAAAAACCTGCAATATAAAATCAAACGACTTATGAAGCAGGAAGAAGCATTTTTTGAAGTACTGACGGGGGATGAAGGGCTGGAAGATTGGGTGCACGAATTCAGCGAATCGCATATCAAAAAATGGGCGGACACGCCCACGCCATCAGCTTACCGCGATATGCAAAAGCGGAGTCTGCTGTTAGATTTTTTGCGAGCCTGGATAAATGATAACCTATTGGTGCGTTTTTCCATCAAAACTAAAAACGGCAGGATTGCTTTTTGCATCGGCTTGCTACAGGAAAATTCTTTGCTGCATCATTCTCATACCTACGACCCTGAATATAGCAGACACAGCCCGGGGCTGGCTTTGCTGGCTTTTATAAGCAACTGGATGGAAACTAAAGGTTTAAATATATTAGATTTTGGCTATGGAAATGAGCCGTATAAATACATGTATGCCAATAAAGAATTGCAACTTAACAAGATATTTATTTCACACCAACTGAATCTGCCTTTTATTCTGAAAGCCAAACTGGAAAAAAACGTACGGAACAATCAGGGACTGATTCAATTTTACCGCGAAAAGATCAAACCGCTCACACGGGGTGCTGAAGCATAGATTTCCAACCAAAAAGCACGCAACACATGAAAAAAATTCGGTTAGCCATTTTGCAAAATGAGGTCGAAAACGACCACGCCCTTTGGGAAAAGGTCTGTTGGGAACGACAGGATCAAATCGAATGGGTAGTGGTTGACATTACGCGCGCCGATTGGCTTTCGGGCGCCGACTGGTCTCAATTTGACGGATTACTGGCAACACCGCCGGCATTTACGATGCCATTTAAAATTTTATTCGACGAACGAGTAAATATTTTGCATACGGTGCTGGGTATCCCGGTGTATCCTTCACTGCCGGAGATTTTGATATATGAAAATAAAAAATACCTTTCGTATTGGCTCGAAGTCAACCAGATTCCGCATCCTAAAACCTGGGTTTTTTATCACGAAAAGGAAGTTCTTGATTTTCTGGCAACTACCAGTTTGCCTATTGTCGGTAAAACAAATATCGGCGCTTCCGGCAGAGGTGTTACCATTATAAAAAACAGATCAGAAGCGATTCATTATGTGAGAAACACCTTTTCGGGAAAAGGCGTGGCGCGTGACCTGACGCCCAAGTGGCGGCGCAAAGGCTTTGTAAAAAGAGTATTTAAAAAACTGTTTCACCTGTCGGAACTCAAGGCAAAAATACACCAGTACCAAAGCCAGCGAGCCGATGTGCAGAAAGATTTTGTGATTTTTCAGGAGTTTATTCCGCATTCTTACGAGTGGCGTTGTGTACGTATCGGGGATTCTTTTTTTGCGCACAAAAAAATGGTAAAAGGTGAAAAAGCAAGCGGTAGCCTGATAAAAGGTTATGATAATCCGCCGCTGTCGCTTATGGACTTTCTGCGGGAGGTCACAGAAAAATATCATTTCCTGTCGCAGGCTGTGGATATTTTCGAAACACAGGACGGGCGATATCTGGTGAATGAAATGCAATGCATTTTCGGGCAGTCTGATCTTTACCAGATGCTGGTAGATGGTGAACCGGGCAGGTACGTGTACGCTGATGGCGAGTGGATATTCGAGCCTGGCGATTTCAACCGTTATGAGTCATTTTTATTACGGATAGATCATTTTATTGACATTTTAACCAAACAACCTAAACAACTGGAGCATGAAAGTATTGTTCGTATGTAGCGGTAATTCGCAATTTTATAATGTTGCTTCCTTTATCAAATCCCAGGGCGACTCGTTGGAAGAAGAAGGTATTGATCTGTCGTATTTTCTGGTGCAGGGCAGAG
This sequence comes from uncultured Pirellulales bacterium, assembly GCA_964537635.1. Classification (GTDB taxonomy): domain Bacteria; phylum Planctomycetota; class Phycisphaerae; order Sedimentisphaerales; family Anaerohalosphaeraceae; genus Anaeroglomus. Next base: position 6,976 of record CAZICJ010000080.1, on the reverse strand, counting down.
GCGCTAAGAATTACATTAAAAATGTAGGCAGATTGAGAAAATACCTCAAAGAAAAACATTATAACTTTGATGTTATTCATGCGCATTATTCTTTTTGCGGTTGGGTCGCCGTGCTGGCTGCGGGCAAACTTCCGGTTGTACTTTCGCTAATGGGCGATGATGCCGTAGGAACTTTTCACGGTGAAAATAAAATAACATTTAAAAGTCGGATATTAATGTTTTTAGCCTGGGGGATTCAGCCATTTGTACAGGCTATTATTTCTAAATCACCTAACCTGGAGGCGGCGGTGTACCGTAAGAAAATATCGCATATCATTCCCAATGGCGTCAAACTGGATCGCTTCGAAGCAACCGAGGGCGATTATCGCGAAGAGTTGGGGCTGGATGCGGATAAAAAATATGTGCTTTTCCTTGGCAATCCTGCCGATCCCAATAAAAATGCTGCATTAGCGGAGGCTGCGGTCAAGAGCCTGAATCGCCCCGATGTAATCCTGCTGAAGCCATTCCGGGTACCACATGATAAGGTTGCTAAGTATCTTCATGCTGCTGATGTATTTGTAATGTGTTCTTTTAGCGAAGGCTCGCCCAACGTGGTCAAGGAAGCGATGGCTTGCAATTGTCCGCTGGTGGCTACAAATGTCGGCGACGTTGCCTGGGTCGTCGGCGATACGCCGGGGTGTTATGTCAGTTCTCATGATCCCCAGGATTTTGCTCTTCATTTAGCGAAAGCATTCCAATTTGCTGCAACTTCCAGACGCACGAAAGGCTACGAACGCCTGGTGGAGCTTGGTTTGGATGCATCAACGATCGCTCGCCGCCTTATTTCAGTCTATCGCGAGGTATTGGGGGATAAAACTCCAACAACAACTGCAAAGCATGAAAAAGTTGCTGTTTAAGATCATTCGCTATTCGGGGCTTCCCTGGCTCTTTCGGGAATTGATTCAGCGAAACAAGGTAACAATTCTGTTATTTCATGACATTAGTCGGGAGACTGCATTACAAACCTTTTCTTATTTGGCTGCTGAATACAATATTATTTCACTGAATGAATTTCTACGCGCATGTAAAGATCAGCAGGTAAAATTACCCAAAAAAGCCATGATCATTACATTTGATGACGGACATATCCGCAATTATGAACTGCTGCCGGTGATTCAGAAGCTTAATATTCCGGTTACCATTTTTTTGTGCGGCGGCATCGCCGATACCAATCGTCATTTTTGGTTTACCCACCAGCATCCCCATCTTACTTCGGGGGACTTGAAAAGGGTGCCAAACCATGAAAAATTAAGCATGCTGGCGCAAACTGGTTTTTCCGTGATAAAGGAGTACGATGAACCGCAGGCTTTGACGAAGGCGCAGATTCTGGAAATGAGCCGTTGCGTTAATTTCCAGTCACATACAATGTTTCATCCCTGCTTACCAATGTGTCACGACGACGAAGCTGCCTACGAAATTTTTCAATCCAAAACGATACTCGAAACGGATTATAATCTGACAATCAATGCTTTTGCCTACCCCAATGGGGACTACGCTGATCGGGATATCCGCCTGTTGCAGAAAGCGGGCTACGAATGCGCGATTACTGTTGACTATGGATTCAATACGACACATACAAATCTATTCAGACTCAAGCGATTGAGCGTAAATGATACCGATCATTTAGACGAATTAATTGCGAAAGCGAGTGGGGTCTGGGGCTTTTTTAAAACCAGAAATGGTAAGAGACAGGATCATGGCTGGTCAAAAGAAGTAATAAAAACGTCGGAGACACTAATAAATCAGGCATAAAGTATAAAACAGCAACCAATGCACATTAAATTATTTACCCAATTCGACCAGCTTAAAAACAATCATCAATTTCAGACATACAAGCGTTTTCTAAGCCAACACCCGCACGGCAATTTTTTTCAAAGCCCTGAGTTTTTTCATTTTATCGAAGATATTGAAGGTTATAAAGCCTTTCAAATTTTAGCTATCAGCGAATCAGGAGAGATCCTGGGCTCCTTGCTCGGCACCTTCCAGTCCAATGGTGCCAATCTGAAATCCTGGTTGTCGCGTCGGCTCATTGTGTGGGGAGGACCACTGGTTGCCAGACAAAACGCATCACAACAGGCAGAGGTTATTACAGGGTTATTGATGGAAATGAAAAAACATGCAAGCGGTAGCGCTATTTATGCGGAATTCAGGAATTTTTTTGATACTTCTGAATGGCAAAATGCATTCGCAGGCTGTGGTTTTAAATACAAACCCCATTTGAATTATCTGGTGAAAACCGATGCAGAGGCAGCCGTAAAAAAGAGAATGAGCAGCAGCCGGATGCGCCAGATTAAATCAAGCTTGAAAGCAGGCGCCCGGATTGTGGAAGCAGGTAGCGAAGCGGATGTAATGGATTATTATTATATATTAAAAACATTATATCGGGAGAAAGTAAAGAAACCGTTGCCAAATCTGGAACTGTTTCTCAAATTTTGGAAATCCTCTATTTGTAAGTTTTTTATTGTCAAGCGTGAGGATGAAGTAATAGGCGGCATTGTTTGCCCGATTTATGAAAATAAAGTGATTTACGAATGGTATGTATGTGGAAAAGACGGTATGGAAAAAGGATTGCACCCCAGCGTCTTAGCGACCTGGGCGCCGATTGAATATGGATTTCAGAACGGATTCGAGCACTTTGATTTTATGGGCGCCGGAAAACCGGACGAAGATTACGGGGTGCGCGAATTCAAAGCTCGCTTTGGTGGAGAAGAAGTATGTTTTGGACGATATGAAATGATCTTGAATAAGTCATTGTATAATGTGGGGAAATTCGGATTAAAAATGTATCAAAAAATCAAGTCATGAAAATTATTATTGATGTTGGACATCCGGGGGATTTTCATGTGTTTAAAAATCTCGCCCATTTACTGATTTCAAAAGGTATTGACGTACTCTTTACAACCCGTGAAAAAGAATTTGAAATAGAACTAATCCGTTCGGAAGGTTTTAAATATAAGAGTTTTGGCAAAAAATACAAAGGCAGATTCGGCAAGCTCTGGGGAATGATGTTTTTTGATCTGAAAATGTTGATGACCGCGCTTCGGTTTAAACCCGACCTGTTTCTCAGTCACGGCTCGATTTATGCTTCACATGCTGCATTTTTGTTGCGGAAAAAGCACATGGCACTGGAAGATACCGGTAATATGGAGCAGATTATATTATATCGCCCTTTTGCTGATGTTATACTCACGCCAGAGGTCTTGCCAATGGATCTTGGCTCCAAGCAAATCCGTTATGAGGGATATCATGAAATTGCTTATTTGCATCCAGCGTTTTTTAAGCCCAACCCGTCAGTGTATCATTGTCTGGGCTTGGAAGAAGGCGAGCAATACGCCATTATTCGCTTTGTTTCATGGAATGCTTCACATGATGTAGGGCATAAAGGATTGTCGGATGAAGATAAATTAAAGCTGGTGCAGAAGCTTTCCCAACAAATGCGGGTATTTATTACTTCAGAAGCAGCCCTTCCCGATAGTTTGCAACCTTATCGTATCAAGATTGCCCCAGAGAAATTACATGATGCCCTGCATTATGCAACCATTGTGGTTAGCGAAGGCGCTACAGTCGCCTCTGAGGCGGGCGTGCTGGGCACACCAAGCATTTATATTAATACCATTCCGATTAGTTACTGCCAGGATCAGGAAAAGTACGGATTAGTTTACAATACCAGCGAATCGGAAAAAGTATTTGCGTTGGTAGATGAAATACTCGCGCAGGACAGAGAACTGTTTCGTGAAAAAAGTAAAAAAATGCTAAAAGAAAAAGTAAATGTCACCCAGTTTTTTTACAATTTTATTACTGAAAGGTATCAAATTTTAACTACCTATATCACAAGTGTATGCTGTTCAACTCAATTGATTTCGGAATATATCTGCCTGTAGTCTTTTTACTTTACTGGCTCGTTTTTAATAAAGAACTAAGACTGAGAAATTTATTTCTTTTGGTCATCAGCTATATTTTTTACGGCTGGTGGGACTGGCGTTTTTTATCCCTGATTATTTTCAGTTCTTTTCTTGATTATTTTGTCGGATTGAAATTATCGACAGAGGAAGCACCGTCAAAGCGGAAAGCATGGCTGTTTACGAGCGTTATTGTCAATCTTGGATTATTAGGCTTTTTCAAATATTTCAATTTTTTTGCGGAGAGTTTTGCCGAAGCATTTACAATGTTTGGGATGGACTTTAAAGTTAGTTCTTTAAACATTATTCTTCCGGTGGGTATTAGTTTTTACACTTTTCAAACCATGAGCTATACGCTCGATATTTATCGCAATCGGTTCAAGGCAACCTCCGATTTAATTGCATTTCTGGCGTTTGTGAGTTTTTTTCCGCAGCTGGTAGCCGGACCGATCGAGCGGGCATCGCATTTACTTCCACAATTTTTTTATAAAAAACACTTTAGTTATGATCTCGTTTCTCAGGGATTGAAGATCGCGCTTTGGGGCTTTTTTATGAAAGTAGTCGTAGCCGACCGCCTTTCCCTGTACGTGGAAGCAATCTACGGGCATCCTGAGGTGCATACCGGCTTGTCGTTTATCGTGGCGACTATTTTTTTCGCCATCCAGATTTACTGCGATTTTGGCGGATATTCGCTGATTGCCATCGGTTGCGCTCAAATGTTTGGTTTTAGCCTGATGGATAACTTTCGGAGACCTTATTTTGCAGGGACTTTTAAAGATTTCTGGAGCCGGTGGCATATTTCCCTTTCCACCTGGTTTAAAGATTATCTGTACATTCCGCTGGGCGGTAATCGGGGCAGCAATGCCCGAACGTACTTCAATTTATTTACAACCTTCGTCATAAGCGGGCTTTGGCACGGCGCCAACTGGACTTTCGTCATCTGGGGGGCGCTGCACGGCGTGTATCAAATTGCGGAAAAAGGCTCCGCCAACATTACAAAAAATATAAAGATACCGCGTCTTATTAGTATTGCTTTTGTATTTTTCTTTACCTGCATTGCTTGGGTTTTCTTTCGGGCTGCCACGGTGGAGGATGCATTTCATATCCTAACGGTCATGTTTACAAATCTCGGCGATAGTATTCATATTGGAGATAAAGGCATTTTTGCTTTTTCGATATTAGGCATATTGACATTATTCACCGTTGATTTTTTTAATGAATACCAACCCAATGTTAAACTGTTAAATCATGAATATGCTTTTGTCAGAATAACAACGATTGTTGCTATGTTGGCTTTTATAATCGGATTAGGTGTTTTTGATGGCGGTCAGTTTATTTACTTTCAATTTTAACACACCAAACAAATTATGAGAAAATTAACAGGCAGAATCATTCTTGTCCTTTTGCTGCTCGTTGTGTTTGACCAGACGATGGGAGAATTACTGGATTATTTAAAAGATCACGCTCCAGACGGGCGTTATTACAAAGCCCGATATTCGCTGGAACAATGTAATGAAGACGTGATTATTCTGGGCAGTTCCAGAGGAGAAATGAATTATGATCCGTTTATTATTGAAGACTCCCTGAAAATGACCTGTTGGGATGCGAGCAGGGGTGGCGAAGGCATGGCTTATTTCCGCAGTATGCAGGAAGGGATATTGGCGCGTTATGCTCCTAAGCTTGTCATACTGAATGTAGAAGGTAATATGCTGGAAGATCTCCCTTCTTATGTTGAAAATGGTTTTTTACGGCCATTCTATAAAGATCATCAAGAAATTCGCCCTTTTATCAAAAAGATATCAAGGTTTGAGAAATATTTAATGTTGTCGCGTTTGTATGCCTACAATTCGAGTTTTTATTATCTGATTCGTCCATATTTTATCAAAGGGCTTGATGGCAGCAGAGATGACAAAGGCTGGAAACCGCGCGATGGACATATCAATGAGGTATTTGTGCACAAAGGTATAGAAGTAGTTAAAGATGATAAGTCATTAAATCAGGAAACGGTTGCGGAATTCAGAAATTTGGTCAGAAGATTTGAAGAAAAAGGAACTCGCCTCGTATTTGTCGTTTCCCCGAATTACGGGGTGTATGAAAAGGAAACGCCTACGATTCGTTATATTCAGGAATTTTCCAAAGATCATGATATTCCTTTTCTGATCCATTCTAATGATACGGCTATCATTACACATGACGAGTATTTTATTGATCCCGATCATCTGAATCGGGAAGGAGCTATTTACTTTACACAGAAAATAGTGAGTGAGATAAAGTCGCAGTTCCGCGGAGTTTCATTTCACGAAGAGACATCAAAAACATGGACCGGTATCTGAAATTGATCAAACGAGAATGGGCAAATATAAGTTTTGTGAAAAACACGGGCGTTCATTTGCCATACCCATTGGTTTCATTTACTTTTGATGATGCGCCTTCATCCGCTTTTGAAAATGGAGGTAATATTTTATCAAATTACGGATTCCGGGGAACATTTTACATTGCCCTTTCCCTAATGCATAATGCCAATGTCCGATTTACATTCGAGCAACTCAAAGAAGCTGTTTCCCAAAGCCATGAATTGGGCTGTCATACTTTCAATCATATTGATCTTAGCCAGACTAAGTTGACGCAAAGCATTACAGATATTGAGCACAACCAGGAAGCAATGCAGGAATTGTTTCCGGGGATTGAATTTAAAAATTTTTCTTATCCGTTTGGCGCTCAAACACGAGGCATTAAAAAATATCTGAGTGGCAGATTCAGGAGCGCCAGAGGCATCGGGCACGGTATTAATGTTGGGCGCACCGACCTTTGTAATCTGAAAGCTGTAAAATTATACGAGAACAAACGATCGCTCGAACAGACTTTTGCGGCGATTCATGAAGCTGCCGAGAGCAAGGGGTGGTTGATTTTTTATACACATGATGTGGCGCATAATCCTTCTAAACACGGATGTTCGCCGGCTTATTTTGAAGCAGTAGTGAAAGAGTGCGCCAATAGGGGCATCCGCGTGGTAACCGTCAATGAAGCTTTGAATCTGA
>CAZICJ010000079.1:0-9894 GCA_964537635.1 uncultured Pirellulales bacterium | reverse complement strand
ATTCAGCTTGGCTGTATCCTTATTCTCCTCAGGAGGGTTTTGGGATGACTTCTATATTGTTATTCTTGTTTTATTTCTTGCTTTTACCAGACAAATCAAAAATTTGTTGCGGTGTGTGGCAGAGTTTATAGCAGGGTGTTTTTGAATTGATAGAAACAGGCATCTTATTTGTACCATAATAATCAAATAAAAAACAGAAAACAGGTGGTTTACCTTATTAAAATGGTAAAAGACAAACAATGATTTCAATTTCAACAACAACATTAAAAACCTTACTGTCGTCCTCATCGGGAGTTCAGCCGATAGATATCGCCGGCGTTAGTACCGATACGCGGTCGATACAAAAGGGCAACTGCTTTTTTGCCTTAGTCGGGCCCAATTTCGATGGGCATCAATTTGTCCGCCAGGCCCTTGAGCAGGGGGCGGCGTGCGCGGTGATTCAGCAGCCTGTTGAACTGCCGAGCAATCTGGCCGGCCGGGTTTTGCTCGTCGAAGATACCCTTCAGGCATTGGGGCAATTGGCTGCCTGGTATCGCCGACAGTTAAAAGCCAAAGTCATCGCCATTACCGGCTCGGCCGGCAAGACGACCACGCGAAACATCCTGTATCATATTTTAAGCCGCACGATGCGCACCTGTCAGGCCGAAAAAAGCTACAACAATCACATCGGCCTGCCGCTGACGATCCTATCCGCCGACCCGCAAGACCAAATCCTGCTGCTGGAACTGGGCACCAATCACCCCGGCGAAATCGGCTATCTGACCCGGATTGCCCAGCCGGATATTGCGGTGGTTACCTTTGCCGGCGCCGCCCATCTGGAAGGTTTCGGCTCGGTCGAAAATATCATCCGCGAAAAGCTCTCCATCGCCGAAGGCCTGACTGCCGGCGGCATGCTGTTGATTAACGGCGACCAGCACGACTTAGTCTGCTGGGCGATGTCGCTCAACCGGCCGTTTTTGACCTTCGGCACCCAAGCCAATTGCGATATTCGGGCGGAAAACCTGGCCTCCAAAGGTGCAAACGGAACGATGACGATTGAAGGCTTGCCTATCGAGGTACCGCTGGCCGGCCAGGGAAATTTGAAGAATGTTCTGACCGCCTGGGCGGTTTGCAGCATAGTTGGCATTGCATTATCGGACTTTGCCGAGGCGGTTGCGTCGCTCAAACCCGTCTGTATGCGGATCAGTGTCGAAACAGTCGGGGCGATTACCCTGATTAACGACTGCTACAACGCCAATCCCGCCTCAATGGCCAATGCCCTGGATTGTCTTGCCGCCGTCGCTGGGGGCAGCAGGCAACGGACGGTTTTTATTGCCGGCTGTATGGCCGAGCTGGGACAGCAAACCAAGCAGCTTCACTATGAACTGGGGCAAAAAGCCGCCCTGTCCGGCGTGCGGCAGATACTTGCCGCCGGCGACTGGGCAGCCGATATTGCCGCCGGCGCGGCAAGCCAGGGACTGGGCAGCGGACAGTGCAAAATTTACCCAAATGTCGGTTTATTATGCGATAATCTGCATAATTTCATCCATCCAGCCGATATAGTATTGGTCAAAGGGTCGCGGTCTGCCGGCATGGAAAGGGCCGCCGACGCCCTCAAAACGCTGTTTGAAAAGAAAACTGTCTGAAAATTTCGTCAAGGATGACCTTTGCTGTATCATTTGTTTGACTATCTCAAGGAAGCGATGTACGCCGTCGGCTTCTATGCGTGGGAAGATGTGATGTTCCGCGCCATTGTCGCGGCGATTACGGCGTTCGCTATCGGGATGTTTATCGCGCCGCGCATCATCCGCCAGTTGATGCGGCTCAAAATCGGCGACCGCCCCGAATTTCACCACGCCGCCCTCAACCAGTTGATGATGGACCGCGCCAACACCCCGACCATGGGCGGCATTATTATGCTGACGGCCATTATCATCAGCACCCTGCTGTGGGCAAAATTGAACAACCCCTTTGTACAGAAGGCCATTTTCGTTCTTATCTGGTTTGGCGGCATCGGCTTTTTTGACGATTGGCTCAAGCTGACCAGCAAAAGCCGCCAGCGCAGCCGTGATGGCCTCAAAGCCGGCGAAAAACTCCTGTGTCAGTTCGGCGGCGCCCTGCTGGTGTCCTATTTTCTCTATTCCGATTTTGCCAACCTCGAAGATGCCCGCCGACTGTGGCTGCCGTTTTATAAATACGGCATCCCGCTGGCAAGCTGGATATTTGTGATTATCGGCATCCTGTATATCTCGGCGACCAGCAATGCCGTCAACTTGACCGATGGGATGGATGGTCTGGCGTCCGGCTGTCTGGGGATTGTCTCAACGGTGCTGATTATTCTATGCTATATCGCATCGGAAATGATGGGGCGCTCCAGCCAAATCAGTTGGGCAAGCTATCTGCTGCTGCCGCATATCCCCGGCTCGGGTGAACTGTGCATCTTTTTCGGCGCTTTCACCGGGGCAATCCTGAGCTTTTTGTGGTACAACTGCCATCCGGCACAGGTCTTTATGGGCGATGTCGGCTCACTGCCGCTGGGTGCGGCGCTGGGGTATGGGGCGATCGTTACCCGCAACGAAATCCTGCTGCTGCTGATTGGCGGCGTCTTCATGATGGAGATGCTCAGCGTCGTCCTGCAAGTCTGGTACTTCCGCTACACCGGCGGCAAACGCATCTTCCGCTGCGCCCCGATTCATCATCATTTTCATCTGGCAGGCTGGTCGGAACCGCAGGTCGTCGTGCGCTTCTGGCTGCTGTCCATCGCCTTTGCCGTCATCGCCTTAGCCACACTCAAACTGCGATAACGACAGCCGCAAATCGAAATCCCCACTCCAAACTAAAAACTAATCACTCAGAACTAAAAACTCTCTTACTGCGGTCGAGGAATGCCCATCTGAGGCCGCAGCAGGTCAATATATTGAAACGGCCCATCCAGTTTGTATTTGAGTTCCTGACTGTAAAAGGTGTACAGCTTGGTCAGCTTTTCGGTCTCGGACGCTTCCAGTGTAGAACTGGCTTTGCCGAATGCGGCCCCCCAGTAAATTTGTTTTCCATATTTGGTATGCAGCACGATATGCGGCTCGGAAGCCCTTTGCCGGCCGTCATAATTGGCGATATCAATCGCGGTCAATTGTTCGGTCAGCGGTTTTTGGGCGCAGACTTTTTTATCCATTTCCTCAAGCGCCGCCAGAAGATGCAGGGCGGCGCTGACATCGGGACTCAGCCAGACTTTGCCCGCTGATGAGGGCATATTCTTGTCATTGAAATTGGTAATCTCAATCAGCGGCCGCTTCTGCACCGACAGCGATTCCAGAACAACAACCGTATTTTCGTCGCCGTACAGCGGGTCATCCTGGGCGGGCTTGCCCACATACCATTCTTTGCCGGCGGCGGTTTTGATTTTTGCCAGTGGTTCGCGGTAGCGGGCGTAAATCAGAACATTGCGCGAATCGGCTTTTACCTGCACAGCATACAGCCATGTTACCGCCGCCAGTTTTTCAGCCGTCTGACGGGCGGTCTTTTCATCGAGAACAAACTGCGTCCCGCCGGCGGCCGCCGCCAGAGAAGACTTCATCGCCTCGCTGTGCGCCCAGGCCGGGGCATTGACAAAGACCAGCGTACCGATGCGCAGATTTTGCGATTCGATCTGATGGACATATTTTTCCAGATAAAAGAACCCGACAATCATGGCCGCCGGCAGCAGCGGCAAAAAGATGCTCATCGCCGCGATTTTCAGCCGCTGCTTCCACAGTCCGGCCTCTTCATTGCGGCTGGTGCGTTTGTCCTTTCGACTCAGCCACGAAAACCACTGCTTCCAGCCCTTGCCGGTCTTGGGTTTATTCAATTTGAGTTTCTTTTTTGCCATATCCGTCAGTCATCCGTCAACAACGGATTTCTTATCCTTGATTTTTCAATTTTAACTCTTATCTTTCTCTCTCCACGCCGCCTCGGCAATCTGCCTGCAAAGCTGGTCGGTCGGGATACCTGCCTTGCGTGCCGCCATCGGCAGCAGCGAATGACTGGTAAAGCCCGGCAGAGTATTCATTTCCAGCACGTAGCCGGCGCCGTCATCGGTTAGGATAAAATCCACACGCCCCAGATGCCGGCAGCCCAGCGCCGAAAACGCCGTCTCGGCACCCTTTTGCAGCCGCCGAATCACGGCCGCATCCGAAACCGTATCGAACAGATATTCCGTTGCATCATCTTCGTATTTAGCGTGATAATCGTAAAACTTCTTCTTGGGGCGGATTTCTATCGGCGGCAGCGCCTTGCCATTCAGCAGACCAACGGTCATTTCCCGACCGGCGATAAACTCCTCAATCATACAATTGTCAAACCGCTGCCGGCAGCGAATCGCCGCCGCAGCCGCCGCTTGCGGGTCAGTATGGATTTCCACGCCGACGCTGCTGCCTTCGCAGACGGGTTTAATGACAACTTTGGATGCCAGCCGCTTGAGCCGTGTCGTCAATTCATCCGCATTGGCGCTGTCATCGACGACAATCTGTTTGGCCACGGTCAATCCGGCTTCTTCAAATACCGCCTTGGCTGCCAGTTTATCGAACGCCGTCCGACTGGCGACAGACCCCGAACCGGTAAATGCCAGATGTTTTTGTTCCAGAATCTGCTGAAGCTGTCCGTCTTCTCCAAATCGTCCGTGCAGCGCCAGAAAAAACACCTCATAAGACGGATTATCCAGTATCGATAAATCCTGCGGATTCAAATCGTGCAGCGCCGCCTGGATGCCTGCCGTCCGCAGCGATTGATAAATCGTCTGCCCGCTTAGCAGGCTGACCTGCCGCTCCGACCCAATCCCGCCGCACAGCACTGCAACCCGAAGTTCTTCGATACGCTTCATTATCACCAAATCTCGATTTCCTGTTCCAGTTCTATATTGAATTGGTCGAGGATTGCCTGGCGGATTTTATCCATCAATGCCAGAATATCGCTGCTTTTGCAGCCTTTCTGAGTAACAATAAAATTGGCGTGCTTATCGCTGACAAGCGCCCCGCCGACCGTCGCGCCCTTGAGTCCGGCGCGGTCAATCAGAGCGCCAGCCGACATCCCGCGGGGGTTCTTGAAAATACAGCCGGCATTGCGCGTATCCAGCGGCTGGGTGTTTTTCTTGTAAATCCAGACCTCCTTGACGGTCTTGACCAATTCATCGGGATTGCCCGCAGACAGTTCCAACTCGGCCGACAGAATAATGCGAGCCGTGATATTGACCTTGCGGTAATCAAAAACCAGTTCCGGTTTTGCCTTGTCGAAAACCTCGCCGGTTTTAGACATCACCGTAATTTTTCGCGTGCAGGCGCCGATATCGCCGAAGCGTCCGCCGGCGTTCATCTTAATCGCTCCGCCGACCGTTCCCGGTATGCCGGTCAACGCCTCCAGCCCGCCAAGCCCCAGCTTGACCGCATCGCGAATGATATGGCCTATATCCGCCGCAGCGCCAGCCGTCAGTGTCGTCCCGTCGAAGGCATACCGTCCAAAATCCGCACCATCCAGCTTGATGACCGCCCCGCGAACACCTTCATCGCGAATCAGCAGATTCGACCCATTGCCCAGCACAAAGACCTCGATGTCATTGTCGGTACAGCGTTTGAGAGACGCCGCAAGCTGTTCGACCGTCGTCGGGCAAATCAGCCAGTCGGCAGGCCCGCCCAGCCGGTACCAGGTATAATCCGCCATCGGCACATCTTTTTTAACAATGTTCTCTAAGCCAGCAAAGATATTCATCCGCGACCTTCCATATCGTTCCGGCGCCCATGGTAACAACCAAATGGCCGGGTTTAACATTCGCTTTCAAGTATTCCAAAATACCCGTAAAATCATTAATAAACAGGGCATCCGAACCCTGCTTGCGTATCCGTTCAACCAGCACCTCGGCGTTGACGTTGTTTCGGCTTTCCGCCGTGTCCCGCACAAAATATATCTCCGGGACAATCGTGCTGTCGGCAAGTTTAAAGCTTTCCGCAAAATCATCAAGTAAAAACCGTGTCCGGCTGTACTGATGCGGCTGAAAAACACACCAGAGCTTGTCCGGTTTGTACCGCTGACGGATACCGGCAAGCGATGCCTTGATTTCCGTGGGATGATGGGCATAATCATCCAGAACGGTAACCCCGCCGACACGATCCTTAAACATCAGCCGGCGGTCAGCACCCTGAAATTGCCCAAGAAGCGGACAAAATGCCTCCGGTTTTAAGCCGGTTTGCAGCAGCACCGCCGCCACGCCAAGGCAATTTTCAACATTATGGATGCCCGGCAGAGAGATTTTGGCATTGCCAATCGGCTTGCCGTGCAGAAGGATATCAAACCGATATAGTCCATCTTGTTCAAGCACTACATTCATCGCGGTAATATCACACGACATATCCAGCCCATAGGTAATGATGCGGGCGTTAAGACCCGGCCGGCGTAAAATCCGCGACACATTCTTATCCCGCCCGTTGGCAATCAGCACCCCGCCGGGGCGGATATTGCGGCCAAAATCACAAAACGCATCGACAATCTCCTCCTCATCGCGGTAATAATCGAGGTGGTCGGCTTCTACATTGAGCATCAGGGCAATCTGCGGGTGGAGTTTGAGGAAACTGCGGTCAAATTCGCAGGCCTCGGCGACAAACCAGTCGCTCGACCCGATACCGCTGGAACCGCCCAATTGCGGGATATCCGCCCCGATGATGAAACTGGGATTCAACCCCGCCTGCCGCAAAACGAACGCTATCCAGGAGCTGGTCGTGCTTTTGCCGTGCGTGCCGCAGACGGCAATCCCCTGATACTGGTCAAATACCTTGCCGAGCATCTCGGCGTATTTATAGATTTTGATGCCGCATTCGCCGGCGGCGGTCAGTTCCGGATTGGTGCCGGCCACCGCGGCACTGATAATCACCGCATCCGCATCTTTGGGGACATTATTCGGGCTATGACCGACAGATACCGCCGCGCCCCGCCCGGCCAGTTCGTGCAGCACCGCCCCATCGCTCATATCCGAGCCGCTGACCGCAGCGCCGTGTTTGAGCAGCAATTTGGCAAGCCCACTGGTGCCGATACCGCCGATCCCGATAAAATGATATTTCTTTCCTGCAACTGATTCCATATCGTCCTTGATGGTTTGAGTACAATAAACCCCCACCGCAGCAGCGGGGACACTCCCCCTATTTTCGGCCAAAAACCCCAAAAAACTATAGATTGACTCTAAAAATCCGCTTTTGTCCGCCAGTTTCGTTTCTCATGAAAGAGGCTGTCTTTATAAAGCATTATATTTTCGTCCGTATTCGGCTTTCGAAATACAAACAAGTGTTCATGCATAATGAGCAAAAAGTCTCTTGTTTGGGAACCCCAGTATCTTGTCGTGGTGCAATTATGCTGAACTTTGACGACATCCTCTTTCAGGATAAAACCGGCCTTTAAAAACCGCTGCATGACTGAAAAAGCCAATGGAACATAGTGTCTGCGTCTGCGGGTATCACCAATCAAGATTGCACAGTGTTTCCCGGGCTTGAGAATACGATAAAACTCATGTGCGGCCTTCTCGATTTCGTCACAAAACTTATTGATACTGCTAATTGCTGACAAATCTCCCTCAATATCTTTATCCGAATACTTGATGATGTTCAAATAGGGTGGATGAGTTAGAATTAAATCGGTCGTATTGTTGCCAATGAAAGATAAGTCTCTCGCATCCGCGCAAACAACATCACCTTTCCCAGCTTTTTCGCAGGAAAAATCAATTGCCTTTTCACACAGCTTTACCGATTGTGGATTTATATCGCTACCGATAAACTTCCTGCCAAGTATCCTTGCTTCAATCAGCGTTGTTCCCCCGCCGGCCATAGGGTCAACAACAATCTCCCCAGGTTGCGAATATCTTTCGATAACATTCCTTGCTATCTGCGGCGCAAAGTTGCCACGGTATTTATTGTTGTGCGTCGCCCACGCACCACGAATCGGAAATGACCAGACGGTGGTAGTTTGGACATCTGAATCGAGTGTTTTTAATTTTTCCGCCATCAGAAATGCGCCCCGAAAACCCAACGAGTCTATCTATACTTTTTTGACAGGCAGCCCAAGCCATGCCATAGGCAGCTCATTGAATCTGTAATGACAATTGACACTGTGGATATAATCTAACACATCTTTATATTCAGGCTTCCTGAACCAATCATTTAGCACATAGACGTACTCAACTTTTAATCCAAGAGGTGAAACCATCTTTAAATACTGTTTACGTTTAAAATCGCATGTTTGCAATTTTTCATCCACGGAACCAGCAACCTGTTGATATTTGACCTCGATAATAAACAAGGTTTCGCGAATAATCACCAACAAGGCATCATCGGGCAATAGCCTTTTTGAAATCAATTTCCTCCAGTCAACTTTGGACTCAGATAGAAACCTATAGAAATCGTTCTTTCTGAAACACCTCGCAATCAGCCTCTTTTCGAAAAATACATCCATTCCTGCTTTGTCCGATGCCTTTTTAACTTCATAGCCAGGAATGCTCTCAATAAGTTTATGAAAATCAACCTTTCTCTCAAATATTAGCCCTGTTAATGTTTTTTTACCGCCCAAGCCGCCTTCTTTCATGTGGAAATCCTCTCAACCATGCTGCATGTAATTTTTTACTATAATTTCATTGATGACACCGCGGCGATCACCCTTACAATTAATTGCCCGATTGGCTTTTACTCTATCAATGTGAAATCCTTCTTTTTCAGAAAAATGTGTTTCAAAAAAATGGTCATCTGGATTTTCATTTTTAGGGTCGGAGTTGCTCAAAAGAAATTTCACCTGTTTTTTTGTTAGCCATTTACAAAAATCTGCAAGGCGTATTTGGTCGGCATCAGAGAAACTGTCTTTTGCATAAGCTGTGAAACTTGCCGTTTTAGATATTGGCTTGTATGGGGGATCAAAATATACAAAGGTGTGCTTGTCGATATATTCTCTGCAAGATACGAAATCACCACATAGAATAGTTGCTTTTTGGAGTATCTCTGAAACCAGTCTTAAATTATCTTCTGAGCAAATCGCGGGCTTTACATATTTTCCAAAAGGCACATTATATTCCCCCTTGCTGTTGACGCGATAAAGCCCATTAAAACAGGTGCGGTTTAGAAAAATCAATTTTGCCGCTGTTTGTGGAGAAACTGCCGCTGCCTTTTCTCGATTAAACGCCTTGCGAATCTTAAGATATAAATCCTTTCGATCTTCTTCGTGTGTTGAGAAGTACACCTCCTCAAACAATTTGAGTTCGCTGATTACCTCATCAACATTGCTTTGGATTGTTTTATAGCAATTAACAAGGTCTTGATTGATATCAATGATAATAAATGATTCTATGTTGGGATATTTGTTGGCGACATGGAAAAATATCGCGCCGCCGCCGATAAACGGTTCAATGTAGGTTGTTGTTTTGCCTTTATTGAAGTCGTCCGGCAATCGCCGGTCGATATCTGCAATCAGCTGTCCTTTTCCGCCGGCCCATTTTAGAAAGGGCCTTGCAGTTTTTGTCTTGAATAATGTACTGCCCACAACAAATCCTTTTATCCTGATACGCTGCACTTTGGCAATCTGCCTAATGTGCCAGTTCCTAATTTCCCTCACTATACCAGCCAGCCGCTGTTTTTCAACTCCAAAATCTGCCATCCAAAAACAAAAATCAGAAACAAAAAATCTGTGATTCCTGCGCAAAAAAAACCGCCGGGCTGAACGGGTGTTCAATCCGGCGGTCTGATGTTTCTGTGGAACGATTACTTCTTCTGGCTTTCGGGCTTGATTTCCACCTTTTCGCCTTCTTTGGGTTCAGGCTGGCCGGCGGCGGGAGCCGGGGCGGCGGGCGGCATCATCATTTCCTTTTCCTTGGCTTTGGCAGCGTCGCGTTTTGCCTGTTCCTCCTTCGACCATTCGATTCTG
>CAZICJ010000078.1:0-10846 GCA_964537635.1 uncultured Pirellulales bacterium | reverse complement strand
TGTCCACTAAATTCTATCCCTTTTTAACCAATTTTATTGGAGGAGAGCCTTTTTTAATTTTTGATTTTATCATGTTAATCCTGTCTAAAACCTAATTGCTAAAAGCTAATGGCTCACTGCTGAAAGCTATTCGCTATACCAAATCGTTATATTTAATCCCGTGCCAGGCATTGGACAGTTTAGCGGTGCCCAGAATAATGTTCAGCACACGCTGGGAAGTATTGGTAATCTGATAATCGGCCGGCACACACAGCCCTTTGGACCGAACTTCGGCCGTCTGCACCTGGACGGATTGTACAATTACTTCCGCATCCAGTCCGGTTAAGATAATCGAGCCGGTATCGATGGCCTCAGGACGCTCCATCGCCGTACGGACGGTAACAGCGGGAAAATTGAGCATTGACGACTCCTCGCAGATGGTGCCGCTGTCGGACAAGACACAGGCGGCGTTGGTCTGCAAATTGACATAATCCAGAAAACCGAACGGCTTCATAAAGCGAATCTTATCCGAGATGTTTTTTCTGCCAAGGGTTTCCAGACGCTTGCGGGTTCGTGGATGCGTTGAGACAATGACAGGCCAGTTGAATTGGCCGGCCAGCTTTTCAAGAGCGTCAATCAATGCCGTTAAGCCTTCACGGCGATCGACATTTTCCTCGCGGTGGATGCTGACTAAAAAGAATTTGCCCTTTTCGACGCCCAATTCCTGCATCGCCTTGGACGCCTTAATCCGGTCCAGATGGGTGTTTAAGACCTCGCGGATGGGCGATCCGGTAACATAAATCCGCCGGTGGGGCAGCCCTTCGGCCAGCAAGTGCCGGCGGGCATGTTCGGTATAGCACAGGTTAAAATCGCTGATGTGGTCGATAATCCGGCGATTGATTTCTTCAGGCACATTCAAGTCAAAACAGCGGTTGCCCGCCTCCATGTGATAAATCGGAATTTTGAGCCGCTTGGCGATAATGCCGGCAATGGAGCTGTTGGTATCGCCGAGAATCAGCACCGCATCGGGTTTTTCCTGTTTGAGGATTTCTTCGGCTTTTATCAAAATACCGCCATAGACTCTGCCGACGCTGGCCGTATCGACATTCATAAAATAATCGGGCTTGCGGACTTGGAGGTCATTGAAGAAAATCTCATTGAGTTCATAATCGTAATTTTGGCCGGTGTGGACAATCTTATGCTCGAGGTGCTTATCCAGCAGGGTCATCGTGCAGGCAAGCCGGATAATTTCCGGGCGCGTACCGAGAATGGTTACAACTTTCATCGTTTATACCTTTTCAAAGAATGTGTCGGGGTCATTGGGATTGAAATGCTCATTGATCCAAAACAGGGTAACCAATTCCGACTGGCCGACATTGGTGATATTGTGGGTGTAATAAATAGGCATTTCAACCCATGACGGCTTATCGCCGCTGACGATGTATTCAATCACCTTATCGGTGCCAATACGGCGGAGTTTGATGCTGGCTTTGCCGCTGACAACACAGAATTTTTCATTTTTGCGGATGTGGTAATGGTTGCCGCGGGTGATGCCGGGCTTGGTGGTGGAAAAGGAAACCTGACCGCCGGCTTCGAGCTTAAAGACCTCCACAAACGTACCGCGGTCATCGGTGTTGAGTTTGAGATTCCGCTCCCAATCGGCAGCGTCCATATAGGTTAGGAAGGTATTGTATAAATCCCGATAGAAATCCGATTTAATAGCAGGCACCATCCCACTGCTATAATACGCATCTTTGCATTGATTCAGCCAGGCGAGAATCTCAGAGACTTTGGCTTCGGCTCGCGGCTGAAGTAATTCGACCGCATAGCCCTGTGGCGGCGATTGAATCAGACGATAAATATCCTCAACCAGATCATTGATATAAATAAGCTTCATTGCACCATCCTGCTGAATGGTCGGCGTCTGGCCGTGGGTGAGCTGATGGCAAAATGTGGCAACGACGGAATTATAGAACGGCCTGCCGCCATCACCAAAGACATTGGGGACAACCATCGAGACGGCGGGGGCATTATTTTTTTTACTCCACGCCTCCAGCAGTTCCATCGCCTGTTTTTTGCCCCGTCCGTACTCATTATCTCGCTCAATCTGGGTGCTGGAAGAAAAGAGGATATAGGGTTTTGTGCCGGCGGTATCAACAAACGCAAGCAGTTTTTCCATCAATTCGATATTTTTCTGATAGACTACCTGCGGTTCATGACGATTGACGCCGGCCAGATGGACAACCACATCCGCCTGTTTGCAAAAGTCGATAAACGCCGCCGGATTGTCGTAGAAACTATCTTCGAAGGGCAGGACTTCAATATCCTTTTCGCGGGAGAGACGGTCCCGCAGATGGGTGCCGACAAAGCCGGCCAGGCCGGTAATTCCAATTTTTTTGGTCATTATCATTTCCTTTTGCAACCACAGATTTCACAGATTAACACCGATTCAAAAGACTTTAACCACGAAGCACACGAAGATTACGAAGTTTCTTAAACACTGATTAAAATGATTACACAGACCTTTTTTATAAACAATCAGCGAAATTACCCTCAGCCATAAAAAATCTGTGAAAATCTGTGTAATCTGCGGTTTCGTTATGGTTTCCAGTTTTTCAATTCGTCCGTCACTTCCGGCAGGGTCAAGAGGAGCTTTTCGACCTGCTTGACATTCAGCTGTTTGGTATTGTGCGAATGGTAATCTTCCAGCCGCATTTCCTGTTTGTCGCCTTTGGTAAAATACAGAGCATAGTTCAGATTGCGGTCATCCAGACTGACGCGGTAATAATCCCCCATATCATCGGCGCGCACCATCTCTTCTTTGGTCACCAGCGTCTCATAGAGCTTCTCGCCGTGGCGGATGCCGATAACCTTGATGGGCGCTTCGGACTTGAACAGATTGATCAGCGCCTGGGCTAAATCCCGCACGGTACAGGCGGGGGCTTTTTTGACGAAGATATCGCCGGGGCGGGCGTGCGTAAAGGCAAACAGCACTAAATCCACCGAATCCCGCAGCGGCAGCAGAAAGCGGGTCATCTCCGGCACCGTCAGCGTCAGGGGTTTGCCCTTTTTGATCTGGTCGATGAACAGCGGGATGACCGAGCCGCGCGAACACATCACATTGCCGTAGCGGACGCAGGAGACGACCGTACTGCCGGAAGAACCTGTCCGGCCGGCGGCCTGGGCGACCTTTTCCATCAGCGACTTGGTCATCCCCATCGCATTGATGGGATAAACGGCCTTATCGGTGCTCAGACACACCAGACTTTTGACCTTGTGAGCGATAGCCGATTCGATGACATTGTGACCGCCGACGATATTGGTCAATACAGCCTGCATGGGGAAGAATTCACAGGACGGCACCTGCTTGAGGGCGGCCGCGTGAAAGACATAATCGACGCCCTTCATCACATTATCGACGCTGTCGCGGTCGCGGACATCGCCGATATAAAACGACAGCCGCGGCTCGCCGTAATCGATGCGCATCAGTTCCTGCTTGAGCTCATCGCGGCTGAAGATGCGAATCTGTTTGACTTTGGTCTTGAGCAGACGATTGACCATCGCCTTGCCGAACGACCCCGTCCCGCCGGTTACCAAAAGTATTTTGCCTGCCATTGCTTTTGCTACATCTGCCATACGGTACTCCCTGATTTTATATATTCACGAATCGCTAATTATTTTTCTTGTCCGCCCTTTTACGCAAAGACGTCAAGTAATCACTGGTTAATTTTGAATTCGGCGTCTGGAAAAATTCGTCCAGCAGGTCTTGATGCCCCATCAGACAAACCGCATCCTCAACCCCCTGCCGCCACTGCTGCCAGCGCTTGGACGGCACAATAAACTCGGGGAGACATTCCTTATCTGGGCATTTAGCGCCTTGATAGATAACCCCATGCTGATCCGAATTGGTACCGAGCCAATCACCGCCATTGCTATCCAGGTAAACCCAAAAGCCTGCACCCGTCATTCCCAGATACTCGGCAATGATCGGCATTGTGCGAAACGCCATTCCATTCGGACCTCCGCGCCATTGCCTGCCTATGGCTGTTTTGGTGTCAGCAAAAAAACGCATCTTTGCGATGTTGGCATGATAGCACCAAATGTAGTCAAAATGTCCTGCATTCTGATACTTTCGAAATACCGGGGTATTTGCAAGTACCTCCGGCAAATGCGGACACCAGATGTCGATTAAATCCCTGACCTGCTTAAACTGCATCTCTGATTCAATCCACTTATTAGCATAAATTTTCAACTTCGGGTCAAGCTGGCGGATTTGCCGTGCAACATACATAAACCTCTCGCCGATATCCTCATCATACGGATAAAGCACAAAAGAATTATAATCCAGACCGTTTTTGAACATCGCCTCACGCAATTCTTCCAGAAACCGGCTGAATCCTATTTCAAACCCGGAGGTTCCAAACTTGCCGAATCGCCTCTCCAGATGTCCAGTACCGCCCAGACAAGCCAAGACTATCTTATTGGAGATACCCTTTCTAAGTGCAAGCTCTGATCGTATTGCCGCAGACGCGACCTTACCGGAAGACTCAGATTCAAAAATATCTCTCGGCAGAATCACCGCAACATTGATATAATGACTCGTCAAATCGGCAATGGCAAACTGATGATTTTGGCTGGTAAATCGGCCTCCATCCGCCGCATAATCCCAATTACATGCATAAAACGGCACCGGTTCTAAAAACTGCTTGTCGGCGACATCCATTTTTATCTGGATAGTCTTTTGACTATTTGGTGCGGCTACTACCATCGCAGCAGCATAAGCACCGGCCGGCAGCATTCTGGCATCAGCTTCGAGCCATAATTGAACCGTTTGTCCCGCCGGCACTGTAAAGGGCTTGGAATTCTGCAATACCAATGGGTCGGCAACCAGCCCGGCATTTCTGACGCGGATATAGACCGCACGGCGCAGCTCAAAGACACTGTTCGAGTCGATTGTATGATCATCTGTACGCAAGGGCGAAAAATTCACCGTAAAGACAAGCGGCTCATCAGAGCAGTTTGTTAAACAGACCGCAGCGGCGCTTTTTTCATTCCGCCATTGGTAAAGCTCTATCTGAAAATCATCGGAAACCCGCGAGGGCATATCTCCAAACCTCATCACATCCATAATATCTGCCGGGCACAGCAACCAATCGCCGCCGAATTGCGCCTTCAAAACGACTGCACGAACAATCGCCCATTGCGTTTCTATCTCTGATACCTTTTTTGGATTTGGATTACTTGACAACTCAGCAATTGCCGACTCGATTTGACTGGATTTGTCCCAGGCAAGGGGCTGGACGTCCTGCCGGCTGCTTAAAAACTGCTTGAAAAGCCCCATATCCCGCTGAAGCTGGCGTATCCTTTCGGCGCAATCCATCATCTGCTCTTTCGACAGAAACTGCGAACTCAAAAAATCCCCTCGAAGTCTTTGCGCTTCAATAATTTCAATTTCATCGGCAAAAAAAGTCCACAGCGTCGGACGAATTATCAGCATCACATAGCGAGCTGGCTTCTGGACAGAAATTTCCACCGCCTTGGGTTCGGCACCATTACCCCCAAATTGCCAGCTATCGGTGGATTGCATCTCAGCCAAGACATACTTCTTCCCATCCAGACTGACGGCTGCTATCGCGAACTCCGGATACTCTACGCCATTAGCACCTCCGCCGACTGTATAAAGCCGAACCTGTCCAACATCGCAGGGCTGCCCTAAATCGACTATCATGTGGACCCATTCTGTTCCTTCCCAGCCGACAGTTTTGTCACGATAATCCTGATACCACAGACACTTTCCTTTGATGCCATCGGTCATTTTAGACACATCGTTCGGATGTGCCACCAAATAATGGTTTGGTTTGGGGTCAAAATCAACCTTTTTATTCAACGCCAGATTGCGCTGCGCAGCGGCAAACGCCGAAGATGCAAGACAAACAACAAAAGCAAGATACAGTATAAGGAAGGGTTTTTTAGTCATTTAGAAATTCTCTGAATGTCGATTCAAAATCGACCATATCCTGGCGGATAATTTCCAAACAGGCTTTGCGGCCAGCGTCGAATTTTTCGCTGTCATACATCCGCAAATACTGCATTATCTGCTGTTTGATATCCACCTGTTTATCGATAATCACTCCCAAATTGTACTGTTTAACCCAACGGGCCTGTTCAGTATTGTCATCGACCATCATCGGAATACCATAGATCAGCGACAGATAAAATCGGTTAGACATTAGTGTTTTGCTGTTGAGACTGTCATCCATCAAGATGCTGATTAATGCAGCACCCTGCAAAAACTTTGGCTCATCTTCTTTGGCATAGCGACCGGCAAAATGGGTGTTTTTGATTCCACGGCCGGCGACAAAGTCTTTGAGCATCTCTTCGGCAAAGCCGGAGCCGACAAATTCCAACTCGAACATCGGGTCGCCGGCCAGCGATTCAATCATCGCCCGATTGGCATCAAAATAGCCAATTGCCCCGATGGTGAGGATTTTGCACGGGCTTTGTCCAGCCGGACTTGCCGCCGACGGCAGCGGCTGTGCCGTAATCGTATTATGACAAACAACATAAGCGATATTGTCCGGCAGCCAACGCTTGTACCCGTATGAAGAGACAACTGCCATTGCGGCATTTTTCAATACGGACAATAACCGGCGTGGGAATGCCTTTACCGCTGGTGTATGGTCGCGAATATCGATAATATAGCTGCGAGGATACCGGGTCTTCAACAGGCCTGCCAGCATCAGAGCGTTGAAGATATTGAATACAATGACTTTATCATAATGGACTTGCGACAATCTGGATTGAATAAATCGGCGATAGCGGAAATAATCCATCAGCTTGCCAATCATGCCTCTGTGCAGACTTGCCGGCAAATCCAGAGCAATTACGCCGGCCTCATCAACGCCAAACCGATTCCAGGCGATGATGTCATACCCGATACCGCAGTTGTCCAGAATTCGGGTATAATACCGCACATAAGGCGCCATATAGAGATTGCCGGCCAGAATGAGAGCAATACGCATTTTAATTTTTTGACAGGATTTACAGGATTAACAGAAAATACTCTTACCACGAAAAACACGAAAAAACGCGAAAGTTTGGAGCAGCCACAGATTACACGGATTTTTAAAGTTTCTCGATTTCCCGCAGCAACTCCGAAACGATCTGTTCCCACGACCTAAAAAACATCGAAAGCCGTTGACTGCCTCGCTGAATCAGCCGCTTTCGCTGCAATTGAGAATTTTTCATCAACAAAATCTTTTCCACAATGTCTTTCGGATTCCACGGGTCAAAATACACCGCCGCGTCATCGCACACATACCGCGCAAAATCCAGGTCGCTGGTCAGAATCGGCAGCCCAAAGTGCATCGCCTCCAGGTAAGTACCGCTAAAACTTTCCAGAAGTGTAGGAAAAAACATCGCATCCGAATTGCAAAAATAGCCGGCCAGTTCTTCCTGCTTCAATCGGCCGACATTGATAATCTGATGTTCAAGATGATATTTTTTGATATTATCCAGCAGGATTGCGGCCTTTTTATTCTGTTCTCTCGCAATCGTGATGATACAACGAACATCTCGGAGTTCTTCTCTGAAATGCAGGAACATCTCTATCAGCACTTCAAAGTTCTTATGCGGCATATAATGCGCCAGCAAAAACAGATTAAACCAGCCATTCTTTTGCGCCAAAACCGCAGGAACAGGAGGATTCTCGGTCTGCTTGGCAAACTCGGAGACCGCATTGGGCATCAATTTAACCTTCTCAATCGGATACCTCATTTCCTCGGCAAACCGCCGCTGCATCACCGGCGTCTGGCAGAAAACAAGGTCGGTACTGCCAAGGCATTTGCGGATCCGGCGTTTGACCGCCCAGAGTCGAAATCGGTCCTTGAGGATTGGACTTCCGTGCTGCCGAGATGGATAGACCACTTGGGATTGATGTATCAAGACCGCCTGTTTACAGGGACAACCGCTCAATCCGATGTTGCCCAACGCCAGAACAAGGTCGGCACGATACGCCTTGACGATGGCAGGCAGCGCGAACATATCGAACCCCACACGAGCCGCCAGCCCCATCCGCACAACCGGCCGCACCGTAACACGCGAATTGCCGATATGCGCATCATATCCCCGCCCCGCCGGAACCAGCATCAGATACTCGTGCTGACCGCCCAGCCGCGGCAGCAACGCCGTGATATTGCGGCCCACCGACAACCCGCCGGAGTCAATCAGATTATATGCTAAAACAACAATACGCAATTTGAAATCAACCTTTCACGGCATTGTTGATAATTTTTAATTGATAGTTGGGATTATAAAATTGGTCGATAATTTCATAACATTTTTTCGATATCACTTGCCTGTCAGGGTTTTCCGTCAGCCAACACTGTATTACGGATGCCATATCGGCAGCATCGTCTTTTTTGAAGAACGCCCCATTATACCCCGGTTTGATCGCTTCATATTCAGGCATTTGAAAATCTGGATCATCGTGTGTCAAAACTGGGGTTCCATAGACCAGAGAATGCATCGCAGTCAAGCCCACTTCTCCCGGAGCAATGCAAATATCGGAGCAACTGATCAGCAGGGCATTTTCTTTTTCATCATAGCAGGGGCCGTACAAACAGAGGTTTTCGACAAGTCCAATCTCTACTGCCTTCTGCTTCAATGGCTCACTTTCCGGCCCGCCTCCAACGAAAAGCAGGTTGCAGGGGCAGCCGGAATCACTTCGTATTTTGACGGCATCGAACAGCATAGTCAGCTTTTTTTGCGGCGTAAGTCGGCCGATAAAAAGCAGTATCGGCAATTCGGGGTGCTCGAACAGTCGCTTGCGACAAGCAGATTTGTCCTCCTCCGTAATGGACGCCCTGAGTTTTAATTGAGTATCGTAATCCAGCGAATTATAGACCACATACAGATTATCGGGGTTGAAACCCTTTTTGATGAAGATGTCTTTGGCTCTGTTGTGATACAGCAGCAATCCATCGGCGAGCCGGTAAAACATCGTGCGTATCCAGCCCTTAAACCCTCTTTCATCGCGCAAAAAACCATGTGTCCACATCAGGACACGCTTGCCAGTCAACCGAGCCAGGATCGCACTAATCCACGTTGAGATAAAATACACGCTGCCCAAATAGACGATCGCATCAAATTCTCTACTCAATCCCAGTTTTATTGCTCCTTTTTGCCAGAGCAAATTTTTGAAAAACCATTTATTCTTGACAAATCTCCAACGCAAACCTCCCTGGTCGGCGGGCAATTCCGCTTTTTTCGGGTCGATCGGCTTTACGGAATCATAGGTATTAACCGGATCTGAAAACAGGGTGTATTCGATTTCATTCTGCTGTCGGCAAAGCATCTGAAAAATAGGCTCACGGTAGTGCGCCAGAATATGATAAATCATCGCAACTTTTTTGGGTTTTGTCATCGTATATCACCCAGTCGTGAAATGTTGCTAAAAAATGATAAGATTCGGTCCGCCTGCATGCGGTTATTTTTATGTGTCAGGACAAACTCTTTTGCCCGTCGGCCGAATTCGTGCAATTGGTCTTTGGGCTTGGACAGCAGCATCCTTAAGGTCTTCTCAAACCCATCGACTGTTTCATCGTCGAAGATATAGACAAACGGATAATACTCTTTGGGCATTCCGGGCAGCGGCGTTGTGAGGATGGGCGTGCCGGATGCCATATACTCCATATTCTTGGAGGGGAAGGAGTATTTGGCAAGCTCTTCGGCGCTGGAACGGGGATTAACCAGCAGCGTATCAATCATCACGTTGCCGACCAGATGCACCTTGCCCGAGTTGACGCCCTCGTTCTTGAGGTTGTCGATACCGGCCTGCTCGGTAACAAACAACAGGTCGCTGATACTGTCGGTCAAAATCCGGTTGATTTCTTCCGGCATTGTGCGGTCAAAGCTCCGCAGCCCCGCCTCGACATGAATGAGTTTAACGCCGAGTTTGACGGCAACTAAGCCGCAGGCAATCGTACTGTTGACATCGCCGACGACGAGAACATAATCGGGCTTAAAATCCAGTACCACCGGCTCAAACCGCTTCATCACCTCGGCGGTCTGGACGGCGTGCGAACCGGAGCCGACCTCCAGATTGATATCCGGTTTAGGGATATTCAATTCCTCGAAAAACAGATGGCTCATCTTGTGGTCATAGTGCTGGCCGGTATGGATCAGCAATGCCTGGAATTTTCCACTTTCTTTGAACGCCTTCATAATCGGCGCAATCTTCATAAAATTCGGCCGCGCCCCGCAGACACAGATAATTTTAATCATAGAAACTCTTTCAGCAATATAATTTATTGTTTCTGATCGATAAACAACCGAAACCACAGTTCCACACACAGAAGCCGAAACAGAAATCGGCTTTTGGGAGTATCTATTCCAGACTGAATATATGCTTTCAGTTTTCCGCCATCGAAAATCCCCCTGTTCATCGCCCCTGGGCCCAGCAGGATTTCTTCAAGCATCGATTTGTTTTGTGTCAAAAACTCCTCAATTGGCGACGGAAAACCCAATTTCCTGACATCCTTGTTAATATGTTCAGGTAAAATATGCTCCAGCGCTTCCCGTTGGATGTATTTGCCTTTGCCCTCACCAATCAGATAATCTTCCGGCAGGATCATCACAAAATCAACCAGGCGATAATCCATAAAAGGCAAACGACTTTCAATGCTGAACGCCATCGAAATAGCATCGCCATAATGCAGCAGGTTAACCAGTGTGGTTTGATGAAACCGCTTGAGCGACTTTATAAAACAGGATTTTGAGCAGCCGTCGGGTGAGTATCTATACTGGAAATTTTTTAGAAGTCATCCCAAAACCCTCCTGAGGAGAATAAGGATACAGCCAAGCTGAA